>NZ_CP031842.1:0-300000 GCF_003441615.1 Dechloromonas sp. HYN0024
ATGGCTGGTTTCTGGGAATCCTGTTTGCAGCGCTTCGAGCAGGAATTGCCTGCGCAGCAATTCAACACCTGGATCAGGCCGTTGCGGCTCGAAGGCGAAGCCGTGGCGCTCGACGAAGGTCTGCGCCTGATTGCGCCAAACACCTTCATATTGAAGTGGGTCCGCGATCGCTACCTGACCCGCATTGAAGAATACAGCCGCAGCTTTTTCTCGGGGCCGGTCAGCATCGCGCTGGTCATCGGCGCTGGAAAAGCAGCCAATCGGGTTGAATCGAACAGCGAAGCGGGTGAAAAGTCGGCAGCCAAGCCACCGAGCGGCAGCGAAAAGAAAGCTGCACCGGCGGAAAAGCCGCGCAGCAAAAGCGGCAACTACGAAAAATCCCGGCTCTTTTCGTCCTTCACTTTCGACAATCTGGTCGTCGGCAAGGCCAACGACCTGGCCCGCGCTGCTGCGGTGCAAGTTGCCAACAATCCGGGCGGTGCCTATAACCCGCTATTTATTTATGGCGGTGCAGGGCTCGGAAAGACCCACCTGATTCACGCCATCGGCAATGCCATCGTCGCCGAAAATCCGGAAAAGATCGTCCGCTACGTCCATGCCGAGGATTACTACTCGGATGTGGTGCGCGCCTATCAGCAAAAATCCTTTGATACCTTCAAGCGGACCTATCGTTCGCTCGACGTTCTCTTGCTTGACGATGTCCAGTTCTTCAATGGCAAGAACCGATCGCAGGAGGAGTTCTTCTTCCTGTTCAATGCCCTGATCGAGGCACGCAAGCAGATCATCATTACCTGCGATACCTATCCGAAAGATATCAACGGCCTCGATGATCGTCTGGTCACCCGCTTCGACTGGGGCCTGACGGTCCAGATTGAACCGCCGGAGCTGGAAATGCGCGTCGCCATTCTGAAGAAGAAGGCCGAGGCCGAAGGTATTCATCTCGATGATGAAGTGCCATTCTTCATTGCCAAGCATTTACGCTCCAATGTGCGCGAACTTGAAGGTGCGCTCAAGAAGGTGCTTGCCTATTCGTCTTTCCATGGCCGCGCCATTGCGCTTGATCTGACCAAGGAAGCCTTGAAGGACGTTATCGGCTCGGCGCGTAACGTCGGGATCGACAATATCCAGAAGACCGTGGCCGACTATTACAAGATGAAAGTCGCCGAGCTCTTCTCGAAAAAGCGCACCCGCGCCATCGCCCGGCCCCGTCAGGTGGCCATGTGGCTGTGCCGGGAAGTGACTTCCCACAGCTTTCCGGAAATCGGCGATGCCTTTGGTGGCCGTGATCACACAACCGTCATTCATGCCGTCAAGACGATTGATGCCTTGCGGATCAAGGAAAACGAACTCAACCACGACCTGCATGTACTGTTGCAGGTATTGAAAGGATAAGGCTGTCGATAAGTCTGTGGAAAAGCTGTGAGCGAATTGTGAGTCATCTGCTGATACTCACTTTGTGGGAAAATTGTCCGGATTTCACCCACAGGCAGTTCAGGCGTTTTCGCAGACCTTAAAATTTCAATCAATCATCTGAAATTAAAGATAATTTTTTACTTATCCACAGAATTGTTCCCGATATAGTCTACTTAGGAATTTAATTTATGGTTCTTATCAAAACCCAAAGAGATACGCTTCTTGCCCCGCTGCAGTCGGTATCGGGAATTGTCGAACGTCGTCATACCCTGCCCATCCTGTCCAATGTCCTGCTCGAAAAGAAGGGCGATCGCCTGACCCTGCTCGCCACCGACATCGAAATCCAGATCACGACGACGACCGAAGGCGCCGGCGGTGAGGGCGATGGCGCAGTGACGGTCGGCGCCCGCAAGCTGCAGGAAATCCTGCGCTCGCTGCCCGATACCACCGAAGTCAGCCTTGTTCTCGAAGACAAGCGCCTGCTGGTGCGCGGCGGCAAGAGCCGCTTCAGCCTGCAAACCCTGCCGGCCGACGATTTCCCGCGCATGACGGTGAATGAAGGCGAAACCAAGCAGTTCTCGATTTCGCAAAAAGCTTTCCGTCAGCTGATCAGCAAGACCCAGTACTCGATGGCGGCGCAGGATGTGCGCTACTACCTGAACGGCCTGCTGCTGCTGGTCGAAGGCAAGGAACTGCGCGCCGTGGCGACTGATGGTCACCGTCTCGCCTACGCCAGCGTCGAGATCGACACCGACCTGCCGCGCCAGGAAATGATCCTGCCGCGCAAGACGGTGCTTGAACTCAACCGCCTGCTGCTCGACAACGACGATGCGCTCAACATCACGCTGACGCCGAATCAGGTCCGCTTTGCCTTCGGCTCGGTTGTCCTCGTCTCCAAGCTGATTGATGGCAAGTTCCCGGACTACGAGCGCGTCGTGCCCGCCACCCTCAAGAACCACATGAAGGTCGGTCGCCAGACGCTGATGCAGGCCATGCAGCGCGCTGCTATTCTGACTAACGAAAAATTCCGCGGGGTGCGTGTCGTGCTCGGTGAAAACAGCCTCAAGCTGATCGCCGCCAACGCCGAACAGGAAGAAGCGGTCGAAGAAATCGAAGTCGATTACAGCGGTGACGTCATCGACGTCGGCTTCAATGTCGGTTACCTGCTCGACGTCCTCAACAACATCCACACCGAAGAGATTCAGTGGAGTTTCAACGACGCCAATTCGAGCGCCCTGATTACCGTCCCCGGCAACGACCGCTTCAAGTACGTCGTGATGCCGATGCGTATTTGATCGACCTCGCAGCAATCCAGGAAGGCCTGTCCAGCCGGGCAGGCCTTTTGCAGTTTCACGTGGAACCAAAACAATGAGTGAAGAGAACGTCCCGCAAGCGGAATCGCCAGCCTACGGCGAAGCCAGCATCCAGATCCTCGAAGGCCTGGAGGCCGTCCGCAAGCGTCCCGGCATGTACATCGGCGATACCTCCGATGGCACCGGGCTGCACCACCTCGTCTTCGAAGTCGTCGACAACTCGATTGACGAAGCGCTGGCTGGGCATTGCGACGACATCATCGTCACCATCCACACCGACAACTCGATTTCCGTCATCGACAACGGCCGGGGCATCCCGACCGGCGTCAAGATGGACGACAAGCACGAACCCAAGCGCTCGGCCGCTGAAATCGCGCTGACCGAACTGCACGCCGGCGGCAAGTTCAACCAGAACTCCTACAAGGTCTCCGGCGGTCTGCACGGCGTTGGCGTTTCCTGCGTCAACGCGCTCTCCAAGTTCCTGCGCCTGACCATCCGTCGCGACGGCAAGAAGCACTACATGGAGTTCTGCCGTGGTGTGCCGGTTGATCGCAACATTGAGGTCCGCGACGGCTTTGAAGTCTCGCCGCTGAAAGTTATCGGCGACACCGAAAAGCGCGGCACGGAAGTCCACTTCCTGGCCGATGACGAGATCTTCGGTCACGTTGAGTTCCACTACGAAATCCTCGCCAAGCGTCTGCGCGAACTGTCCTTCCTCAACAACGGCGTCTCCATCAAGCTGGTCGACCAGCGCGCCGGCAAGGAAGAACTCTTCGCCTTCGCTGGTGGCGTACAAAGCTTCGTCGAGTACATCAACCGCACCAAGTCGGTCCTTCACCCCAACATCTTCTACTCGGCGGGTGACGCCAAGGTGGGGCAGGGCGCGGCCGATACCGGCATCACCATCGGCGTTGAAGTGGCTATGCAGTGGAACGACTCGTATCAGGAGCAGGTGCTCTGCTTCACCAACAACATTCCGCAGTCGGACGGCGGTACCCACCTGACCGGCCTGCGCGCCGCGATGACCCGCGTCATCAACAAGTACATCGACGAAAACGAAATTGCCAAGAAGGCCAAGGTCGACATCGCCGGTGACGACATGCGCGAAGGCCTCGCCTGTGTGCTCTCGGTCAAGATGCCTGATCCCAAGTTCGCCTCGCAGACCAAGATGAAGCTGGTTTCATCCGAAGCCCGCGCCGCCGTCGAAGAAGTTGTCGCCCAGAAACTCGCCGACTTCCTGCTCGAACGCCCGGTCGATGCCAAGATGATTTGCGGCAAGATCGTCGAAGCCTCGCGCGCCCGTGAAGCCGCCCGCCGTGCCCGTGAAATGACGCGCCGCAAGGGCGTCCTCGACGGTGTCGGCCTGCCCGGAAAACTCGCCGACTGCCAGGAAAAAGACCCCGCCCTGTGCGAAATCTACATCGTCGAGGGCGACTCCGCCGGCGGCTCCGCCAAGCAGGGCCGCGACCGTAAGTTCCAGGCCATCCTGCCGCTGCGCGGCAAGGTCCTCAATGTCGAAAAGGCCCGTTTCGACAAGCTGATCTCCTCCGAACAGATCGTCACCCTGATCACGGCGCTTGGCACCGGCATCGGCAAGGACGACTTCAACGTTGAAAAGCTGCGCTATCACCGCATCATCATCATGACCGACGCTGACGTTGATGGCGCCCACATCCGCACCCTGCTGCTGACCCTGCTCTATCGCCAGATGCCGGAGCTGATCGACCGCGGCTACGTCTATATCGCCCAGCCGCCGCTCTACAAGGTCAAGCACGGCAAGACCGAGCGCTACCTTAAGGACGACCTGGAGTATCACCAGTTCCTCCTCAACATGGCCCTCGACGAAGCTGCCCTGACGCCACGCGCCGGCGCCGAGCCGGTCACCGGCCCGGCTCTCGAAGGGCTGGCCCGCTCCTGGCTCGCTACCGAAGCCGTCATCGACCGCCTGTCGCACCTGATCAACCCGGAAGTGCTGCAGTCCATCGTTCGCCATAACCTCGCCGTCGACCTGTCGAGCGAAGAAAAGACCCGTGCCAGCGCCGAACTGATCGCCGCCTACATCCCGGCCGGCACGCGGATGGTGCCCAAGTACGACGACATCCAGGAACGCTGGACCTTGCGCGTCGAACGCATGCACCACGGTAATCTCAAGGTCGGCCTGATCGACGAAGACCTGCTGCTCTCCGGCGACTTCATCCAGTTGCGCCGAACCGCCGAAACCCTGGCCGACATGTTCGGCCCCGGTGCCATCATGGCCCGAGGCGAGAAAAAACAGGTCATCACCAACTTTGGCGAAGCCATGAAATGGCTGCTTAACGAAGTCGAACGCGGCATTAGCAAGCAGCGCTATAAAGGTCTTGGCGAAATGAACCCCAGCCAGCTGTGGGAAACCACCATGGACCCGAAAGTCCGCCGCCTGCTGCGCGTCCAGATCGACGATGCGATCGCTGCCGACGAAATCTTCACCACGCTCATGGGCGAAGATGTGGAGCCGCGCCGGGCATTTATCGAAACCAATGCTTTGAGTGCCCGAGTCGATATATAACGTTCTGTAGGTTCTCAGAATTCCTTAAAAAATTCTCAGTATTTTAAAAAATTCAAAGGCCCCGATAGGGGCCTTTTTCATTTCAGGGAGTCACACCCCCGAAATAGTCGTTCCCCGTAGGCTATTCCAGCCTGTTTAACACGCTGACTTGTGAAGTAACTGAGCCAGAGCACGAGTATTACGAGTTCGACAGCGAGAGTTGCAATTTTTGGGGTGGAAAGATGCTGTACTGATAACTGGAGTTCAGGCATCAATAGGAGCCATGAGATTCCAGTTATGCAGAAAATTAATGCAATCCATCGAAGACCATAAGAATTGCGATGAAATCCATAGTGTTGAGTTGCACGTAAAACTGACCCGGGATTTGCACTGAAATCTGACCCACCCGATGAGCCTCAGTATGGCTCAAGTCACAGATGGATTTCTAGTCTTCACCTCCTTGCTAACCTTGGTTGAACTGTTCCTGAAACGGTAACTTTCGTTGCCCGTTTCGACGATATGGCAGTGATGAGTCAGCCGGTCGAGCAGTGCAGTAGTCATCTTCGGATCGCCAAAGATGCTGGCCCATTCAGAGAAACTCAGATTGGTCGTGATGATCAGGCTGGTCTTCTCGTAGAGCTTACTCATGAGATGGAACAGCAAAGCACCACCGTTCTGACTGAACGGTAAATAGCCCAGTTCATCAAGGATCACTAGATCAGCATGCACCAGACGGTTGGCAATCTGCCCCTGCTTGCCTGACTGCTTCTCCTGTTCCAGAGCGTTGACCAAATCGACCGTCGAGAAGAAGCGGACACGCTGATGAGCATGCATGATGGCCTGCACACTGATGGCGGTGGCCAGATGGGTCTTGCCGGTGCCTGGCCCACCGATGAGCACAACGTTGTGAGCTGAATCCATGAACTCTCCACGGTGGAGATGGCGCACCAGAGCCTCATTGGCGACACTCTGCGTGAAATCGAATCCCGACAGATCACGGTAAGCAGGGAAACGGGCAATCTTCATCTGGTAATTGACCGAGCGGACCTCTCGTTCAGCCAATTCGGCCTTGAGCAGGCTGTCCAGAATTGATTGTGCATTCAGATAGGCCGGCGAACTCTGGGCAGCCAGTTCCTCAATGGCTTGTGCCATACCGAAGAGCTTCAGGGATTTCAAAGTAGTGACCATGGCCTCAGGCAACATGACGCACCTCCCGCAGACTGTCGTAACGTGTGACGTTGGCGAGCGGTTCAATCTTCAGCACCAGTGCCTGAGGCGCATCAATCGGCGCCGGTGGCGGCAACTCCACCAATCGCCCAAGCAGATTGAGCACATGCTGCTTCGAGGGAACGCCTGCATCGAGGGCCATCTCGACCGCCGTCAGTACCGCTTGCTCATCGTGATGTAGAACCAGGGCAAGAATCTCGACCATCTCCCGGTCACCACCTGGCCGCTTCATGAGCGACGACTGGAGGCGCTTGAAGCCATCGGGGAATTCTGCAAAGGGCGCACCATTCCTTAAAGCGCCCGGCTTACGTTGCAAGACCGAAAGATAGTGGCGCCAGTCATAGATGGTTTGACTTGAATCGTGATGGCGGCGATCAATCACGCGCGAATGCTCGGCGATCACGTTACCTTCTGCTGCTACGACGAGATGATCGGCGTAGACCCGCAAACTGACTGGCCGATTGGCAAATGAGGCCGGGACGCTATAACGGTTACGCTCGAAGTTGATCAGGCAGGTTGGTGAGACACGCTTGGTATGTTCGACGAACCCATCGAAAGGGGTTGGCACTGCCATCAGTAGAGCCAGTTCATCGGCCCAGGCGTCTGCGACCGTGCCGGGCAATTCAGGGTGTCTCAATTCTTGCCACAGCGTCAGACATCGCTGTTCCAGCCAGGCATTGAGGGCATCCAGATTCTCGAAGGCCGGCGCACCCTGCCAGATGCGATGTCGGGAGTCCTGAACATTCTTCTCGATCTGCCCCTTCTCCCAACCAGAGGCTGGATTGCAGAACTCGGCCTCAAATAGGAAGTGGCTGACCATGGCCTTGAAACGGGTGTTGATGTCCCGAGCTTTGCCTTTCCGGATCCGATCCACCGCCGTCTTCATATTGTCGTAGATGCCGCGCCTTGGAACGCCACCTACCACCCGGAAGGCGTGATTATGGGCATCGAACAGCATCTCGTGGGTCTGCAACGGATAGGCCCGCAGGAAGAACGCCCGGCTGTAGGAGAGTTTCAGTTGGGCAACCTGGAGTTTGGTTTTTACCCCGGCAATGACCGCCCAGTCTTCGCTCCAGTCGAACTGGAAGGCTTCTCCCGGCGCGAAGGTCAAGGGAATGAAGGTGCCACGCCCGGTTGTCCCGGCAGCTTCCTGCTGAGCTTGTCGCCAATGCCTGGCGAAGGCGGCGACCCGGTCATAGGAGCCTTCGTAGCCCAGCGAGCATAGATCGGCATAAATCTGCCTGAGATTTCGCCGCTGCTTGCGACTCTTCTTCGACTCCGTCTTCAACCATGCCGCCAGCTTCGGCGCAAACAGGTCGAGCTTGCTCGGGCTGTGTCGCTCGGGATACTTCGGTTCGACGATGCCGGTGCTCAGATACTTTCGGATCGTGTTTCGGGATAACCCCGTTCGTCTGGCTATTTCACGGATGGCCATGCCATCGCGCAGGTGCCAGCGCCTGATTACGCTTAATAACGCCACGTCGATCACTCCTGATTCCCCCGCTCGTTCCCCGAGCAGGTCAGTGTCTATACGTGGGTCAAAATTCGATGCAAATCTATGGGGCTAGTGGGTCAGTTTTACGTGCAACTCAACATGGCAGGACTTTCGGTCTCAAGAGCGGCGTAGGATTTTTCAAGGATTTTGAGAATTGGGTTGCAGCCCATTCTCAAAATAGTTTCCTAAACAGTTGATCTCTGGGCGGGTGTCTATCAACGTATTTTGAGAACCTACACGTTCGCATAAATTCTCGGCGAAAGCAAAAAGGCTCCACCCGGAGCCTTTTTGCTTTTTTGCGAGACAATTCATTGTTTATTCTAGATAAGTTATTTACTAAGCCCTCTCGGAAGTATCTCTTTCGCCACTGAGACAACCCATTTCCCGCAGCGTTTCATGGGCGGCACGGAAGGCATCAATGGCCAGTGGCATACCGCAATAGATGGCTGCATGCAGCAAGGTCTCCTGAATTTCCTGCGGGGTGGCGCCATTGTTGATGGCGCCGCGAACATGCCCTTTGATCTCCTGGGCACGTCCCAGCGCAGTTAGCATGGAAAGGGTGATCAGGCTACGGGTTTTTAGTTCAAGTCCATCGCGGCACCAGGTGGTGCCCCAGGCATTGCGGGTGACAAACTCCTGGAGCGGGGCGGTAAAGGTGTCGACGTTGGCAAACGCCTTGTCGACGAAGGCTTCGCCCATGACGCGCTTGCGCATGGCGAGTCCCTGATCAAATTGGGGGTCGCTTTTCATTTCCATTTCACAATTGATAGTCGGAAGTGCCAGCGTACTGCTGTTTGTGCCATGTTTCATCGCGAAATGTTCAGCTGACGGGTTAAGCCTGGAAGACGGTCCACGGTTTGCCTGCGCGTGCTTACCAGTTTTGAAAAGGTGCTATGCAGCCCTAGCATTGAGTCGCCCAATCGCGTTACGCTATCCGGCAGCCAGTTCATAAGAACTCACCCGGAGGAGCCCCCCATGGAAACAATGATTCGTCTTGCCGCTGTTGCTGCGATTGCTATTGCCTCGCCCTTGGCTACTCAGGCCCAGACGCCGGATGTCGTGCGTCTCGGCAACCTGAAATTTGCCCATTACGGCGCGGTTTCCTACATGAAGGAGTCCTGCGGCAAGTACAACCTGAAGGTGGAGGAGCGGATGTTCCCGAAGGGGCCGGACATCATGCCGGCGATGGTCGCCGGTGAAATCGACATCGCCGCGCTGGCCTCTGACGGGGCCATTTCGGGCCGCGCCAATGGTGTGCCGATTTATACCGTGGCGGGCTTTGCCAAGGGTGGGGCGCGCATTGTGGCCGGGGTGGACAGCGGCATCAAGACGATGGCCGACATGAAGGGCAAGAAGGTCGGCGTGACACGGGGCGGGGCCCAGGAATTGCTGCTTTACGCCGAACTGGAAAAGGCCGGGATCAGTTGGTCGGACAAGCCGGGCAAGGACGTGCAAATTGTCTTTCTCGCCTTTGCCGACCTGAATCAGGCGCTCGCCGCCAAGCAGATCGATGCCATGTGCCAGTCCGAGCCACAGTCCTCGCAGGCGATCAACAAGAAATTCGGTATCGAGATCATGAAGCCCTACACCACGAAGATGGGCGAGCCGGTGCGGCTGCTGGTGATGACGGAAAAGATGTACGGCGAGAAGAAGGACGTCGCCCAGCGGCTGATGAAATGCTTTGTCGAAACGACGGCGCTGTTCAACAGCAATCCGCAATTGGCCGAGAAATACGTCACCGAGCAGATGTTTAAAGGCCAGATCAGCGGGCAGGACTTCAAGGATGCGATGGATAACGCTGATTACACCTACGACGTGACACTCGAGCACATCGACATCACCACCGATTTCATGAACAAGTACGGTGTCGGTCGCATGGCCAAGCCACCGAAGGCGGCCGAATGGGTCAAGCTCGACTTGTTGCAGAAAGCCAAGGCTGAATTGAAGGTCAAATAAGACCATGCTCGGCAAATTGAAGGATTTTGCCGACGGTGCTCTGGTGCCGGTGCTCCTGCTTTTTCTGTGGGAAGCCTGTTCACGGGCTGGTCTTTTTTCGCCGGTGCTCCTGCCGGCGCCGACCGCAGTGGCTATCAAGTGGTGGGCTTACTTGCTGCCGGCACAACCGCAGGAGGCTGGGCAGAGCTATCTGGCCTGGCTGTTTTCCGGCGAGTTGCCGCACGATGCGTATTCCAGCCTGTTTCGCGTCATCACCGGCTTCCTGATCGGGGCTGGCCTGGCCTTGCCGTTCGGGCTGCTGATGGGTGCCAGCACCCGCCTGTATGCCCTGTTCAATCCGATGATGCAGATTCTCCGTCCGATACCGCCGATTGCTTACATTCCGCTGGCGATCCTCTGGTTCGGGCTGGGCAATCCGCCGTCCTTCTTCCTGATCGCCATTGGCGCCTTCTTTCCGGTGTTGATGAATACCATCGCCGGTGTGCGCCAGGTGGACGGCATTTACCTGCGGGCGGCACGCAATCTAGGTGTCGGCCAATGGACGATGTTTACCCGCGTCATCCTGCCCGCCGCTACGCCCTATATTCTGGCCGGGGTGCGGATAGGCATCGGCACGGCCTTCATCGTCGTGATCGTTTCGGAAATGATTGCGGTCAATGACGGCCTCGGTTTTCGCATTCTCGAAGCGCGGGAGTTCATGTGGTCGGACAAGATCATCGCCGGCATGATCACCATCGGACTGCTCGGTCTGGCCATCGATACCGCCGTCAGCCGCTTGAACAACCATCTGTTGCGCTGGCATCGCGGCCTGGAGCATTGAGATGACGCAGATACTCATCAATCAGGTGCACAAGGTGTTCACGACGCCGGGTGGTGATGTTGTGGCCTTGCAGGACATCAATCTCGACATCAAGCCGGGGGAATTTGTCTGCCTGCTCGGTCCTTCGGGCTGCGGCAAATCAACCTTGCTCAATGCCGTAGCCGGCTTTGCTCTGCCGTCGGCCGGGGCGATTACCGTTAACGGCAAAATGGTGACAGCGCCCGGCCCGGATCGCGGCATGGTGTTTCAGGAATATGCCCTCTTTCCGTGGATGACGGTTGGCCAGAACATCGCCTTCGGTCTGGAAATCCAGAAGAAGGCGCCGGCAGTAATCGCGCAGAAAGTCGATGAATTGCTGAGTCTTCTGCACCTCGGCGATTTTCGCGACCGCTTCCCGAAAGACCTTTCGGGCGGCATGCGCCAACGCGTGGCGATTGCCCGCGTGCTCGCCATCGATTCGCCGATCATGCTCATGGATGAGCCTTTCGGGGCGCTCGATGCACTCACCCGGCGCAATTTGCAGGATGAGTTGCTGCGCATCTGGGAGACGCTCGGCAAGACCATCCTGTTTGTCACGCATTCGATCGAGGAGTCGATCTACCTGGCCGACCGCATCGTCGTCATGACCTACCGACCAGGCACCGTCAAGCGCGATCAGTCTGTCGACCTGCCGCGGCCGCGTGATCCGTCATCGGCGGCATTCAATGATCTCAAGCGGGAACTGGGGCAACTGGTCATGGAAGAACAGGCGCGTCACACGCATGACGAACTGAAGCTGGCCGCAGTCGATTGAGGGGGCTGGGGGCGCAATGCGGGTGGTGATTCAGCGGGTGCGGACGGCTTCGGTGGCCGTAGAAGGTGCTGTTTGTGGACAAATCGGCGCTGGATTACTGGTGTTGGCTGGTTTCCAGGCTGATGACGGCAACGCCGATCTCGATTGGATGGCGGGCAAGATCGTTCGCCTGCGGCTGTTTGCTGACGACAGCGGGGTGATGAATCGCAGCGTGCTCGAGGCGGGCGGGGCGATTCTGGCGGTTTCACAATTCACCCTGTATGCCTCGGTCAAAAAGGGGAACCGGCCATCGTGGAGCCGGGCGGCACGGGGGGATGTTTCGCAGCCCTTGTTCGATCAGTTTGTTGCCAGACTGACGGCCTTAATGGGTAAGCCAGTGGCGACCGGAATCTTCGGTGCGGACATGGCAGTCAGCCTGGTCAACGATGGGCCCGTGACCCTGACCATCGACTCGAAAAATCCGGAATAGGTGGTCTCAGGCCTGAGTGCAGGCCTCGTGCAGGCAGCTGATGCCGGCGAGTCCGCCGATACTTATGCCGAGGCCGCTGCGGGCGTCGGGTACGTCCGGTTCGTTGGGGTTGATGCGGATCAGCCTGCCGCCGCAGGTTTCTGAAAAATGGCGCACGGTCGGGATGTTGGTCCCGGCACCGATTTCAATACAGACCAGCCGGTCAACCGAACATAACCATTGTTGCAAGCGCTGAACCTGCAGCGCGGTACGCCGCTCGATCCAGCCCCAGTCGCCGAACATCAGGATGTTGGGCCGGGCGAGGCCACCACAGTGCGGGCAATGCGGAAAATCACCGAGCAGGCGGCAGTGGGCGGCATCGATGGCAGGCTGGAAGTCTTCGGCTGACCAGATGTGCTGGCCGCAGCCATTGGCACATTGCAGGTGATGGATGGAGCCATGGATTTCACACAACTGCTCAGGGGCAAAGCCGGCTTTCTGGAAATGGCCGTCGACGTTGCTGGTGAAGGCCCGGATGCCCCGCGGCATAGCCTTGGCGAGGTCGAGCAGCAGGGCAAAGCCGGCATGGGGCGCGGTCTTCCGGTAGAGATCAAGGCGATGGCCGTAGAAGCCCCAGGCGAGGCGCGGATCAGTATCGAAGCTGGCCGGATTGGCAATCGTTTCAAAAGGAATTTTTGCCCGGCCAAGGGCGGGATAGACGGACCAGAAGCCGCCCGGCCCCCGAAAATCGGGCAGGCCCGAATCTATCCCCATCCCCGCGCCGGCGCAAACCAGGAGGCCGTCGGCTTCAGCCAGCCAGTCGGCGGCCTGGGCGAGCAGGCTGTCCATATCAGGGAACAACCGTCATTTCCGGCGTTGAGCCGATGAAGTCAAGGCGTTGGCGCAGGGCGTCGGTGAGGAAAATGCGGTTGTCGCGGTCGACGCGCAGGACCAGGCTGACATCCATTTTTCGGGCCATGTCACGCCAGCCGTCGGGGCCGGCAATGAATATTGGTTTGGAGGCGGCGTCAGAGAGCGTACCCGCCTTGGGCCCGGCCGGAATCAGCACGGTCACAGCCTGCGTGTGATCGGCTGGGTAGCCGGTGCGGGGATCGAGCAGGTGGGCGTAGCGTTTGCCTTCAACTTCGAAGAAGCGTTGATAGTCTCCCGAGGTGCCGATGGCCTCGCCATCGTCCAGCATCACGGTAGCCATCGGGCCGGGTTGGCGTGGGTGCTGGATGCCGATCCGCCACTTCTTGCCTTCCTTGCTGCCCAGGGCCATGACGTTACCGCCGATGTTGATCAGGGCGTTATTGATGCCCTGTGTCCGCAGGATGGCGGCAGCGCGGTCGAGGGCGACGCCTTTGAGATAGCCGCCGAAGTCGAGGGCAAGCCGGCGGTTTTGACTGCTCACCGTGTGGCCGTCGATGCGGACGTCGGCGATGGATGGCTTGCTCGCCAGCCAGTCCTTGATGTCGGCAGGGGGGGGCAGTTCCGCCTTGAATTCATCGGCTTGAAAGCCCCAGAGCTTGATGAGTTGGCCAATACCCGGGTCGAACAGATTGTCGCCCTGTTTGGCCAGGCTTTGCGCCTCGCCGATGAGTTCAGCCAGTTCCGGTGTCACTGGCTGCGCCTGCCCGGCGGCCAGGGCGGCGTTGAGGGTCATCAGTTCCGACGGTTGCCAGGCGTGATAGGCGCTATGCAGGCGGTCGAACTCGCGCAGTACGGCGGCGATGGCCTTGCGGCCTTGTTCAGGGTCGGGGCTGACGACCAGGACTTCGACGCGGGTGCCGAAGACGTAGGCCTGTTGTTCCTGCAGCGGGGTGCGGCCGCAGGCCGTGAGGAGCAGGGCGCAGAGGGTGGCGAGAAAAAGCTTCAGGCAATGCCGCATGCGTGTTCGATGGCAGATATAAAGGCACCGGCCGCATCAAAACCTGACTGCTGGCGGATTTCCACCATGCAGGTCGGGCTGGTCACGTTGATTTCGGTGAGGCAGTCGCCGATGACGTCGATACCGACCAGCATCAGTCCGCGCTTGAAAAGGAGGGGGCCAATGGCGTCGGCTATTTCCCGGTCGCGGACCGACAACTCCTGGGCCACGCCGGTACCACCAACAGCCAGGTTGCCCCGCGTTTCGCCAGCCTTGGGAATGCGCGCCAGGCAGATCGGCACTGGCTTGCCGGCGATGATCAGAATGCGCTTGTCGCCGTGGGTGATCTCGGGCACGTAGCGTTGCGCCATGATGGTCCGTGCCCCTTCGTGGGTCAGCGTTTCAACGATGACATTACGGTTCGGGTCGTTGCGATGGACGCGGAAAATCTGGCTGCCGCCCATGCCGTCGAGTGGCTTGAGGATGACGTCACGCTGGTCATCGATGAAATGATGAATCTGGGCCATGTTGCGCGTCGCCATGGTCGACGGCGCAAAGTGGGCGAACTCCATGATCGCCAGCTTTTCGGAATGATCGCGCAAGGCCCGCGGGCTGTTGAAAACCTTGACCCCGTCAGCCTCGGCCCGTTCGAGCAGCCAGGTCGCCGTGAGGTATTCGAAATCGAAAGGTGGATCCTTGCGCATGATGACCGCGTCGAAGGCCGTCAGCGGCATCCATTCGCGGCCAGTTTCACGGTACCAGTCATGGTCATCTGGACGCAGGTGGAGGTGTGTTGCCTCGCCCGACACGCCGCCCGTCTGAGCGGCCTCCGGCTTGCGCCAGCCAAGTGTTGCGGCATCGATGGCAAAAACGTCATGGCCATGATTCTCGGCAGCCCGCATCATGGCGACCGAGGAGTCCTTCCATGCCTTGAGGTGTTCAAGAGGATCGACGACAAAGGCCAGTTTTAACGACTGGCTGCTGCCGCCGAGCAGGTGTTTCTCGAAGTGCAGTTGCAGAGGCATCGGGCTCAGGCGTTTTCCGGTGCCGTGCGTTCCAGTTCGATGGCGGCGGCCAGGCAGGCCAGGCGGCCGACCACGCCATAGGCGTAGAAGCGGTTGGGCGGAGCATCCGGGTTGTTGCAGCCGTAGTCGGGCATGTTGCAGCCGGTATCGAAGGCAAGCGGTTCAAAATGCATGCCCGGGGCGTTGAGGTTCTCATCCTTGCCGCGCCCGGTATGGACCCGGTAGAAGCCACCGACGACATAGCGGTCGATCATGTAGATGACCGGCTCTGCAACCGCCTCGTTGAGCGTCTCGAAAGAGTGCACGCCTTCCTGAATGAGCACCTCGGAGACTTCGAGGCCTTCCTTGACGACGCTCATCTTGTTGCGCTGCTTGCGGTTGAGGGAGATCACTTCGTCGACGTTGCGCACGGTCATGACCCCCATGCCATAGGTCCCGGCATCGGCCTTGACGACGACGTAGGGGGTCTCTTCGATGTCGTATTCGCGGTATTTTTCCTTGACGATGTCGAGCACCGCCGAGACGTTGGCGGCCAGACATTCTTCACCCTGGCGGTCGTGGAAGTTGACGCTGCGACAGACCGAGAAAGCCGGGTTGATGCGCCAGGGGTCGATGCCGATGGCCTTGGCGAAATCATTGGCGACCTGATCGTAGGCGGCGAAATGGTTGGACTTGCGGCGCACCGCCCAGCCGGCATGGACCGGCGGCAACACGACCTGTTCGTGCAGGCCCTGCAGAATGGCTGGAATGCCCGCCGAAAGGTCGTTGTTGAGAAGGATGGCGCACGGGTCGAAGCCGTCCAGCCCGAGGCGGTTGCCGGTACGGACCAGCGGTTCGAGGAGCAGGCTCTGGCCGTTGGGCAAATCCACCGTCGTCGGCTGGGTGATGTCCGGGTTGAGCGAGCCGAGCCGTACATTGAGTCCGGTCTGCTTGAGAATGGCGGCAATCTGTACGACGTTTTGCAGGTAGAACTGGTTGCGCGTGTGGTTCTCAGGAATGAGCAGCAGGCTGCGCGCTTCCGGGCAGAATTTTTCGATGGCGCTCATCGCCGCCTGAACGCAGAGCGGCAGGAAGGCGGGGTTGAGGTTGTTGAAGCCGCCCGGGAAGAGGTTGGTGTCTACGGGTGCGAGCTTGAAGCCGGAATTACGCAGATCGCACGACGAATAGAAGGGCGGCGTGTGCTCCAGCCATTGGCCGCGCAGCCAGTGTTCGATCTGTGGGCTGGCAGCGAGGAAGCGACGCTCAAGTTCAAGCAGGGGGCCGGTGAGGGCTGTGGTGAGATGTGGAACCATGTGCTGTGTCTCAATCCTGAAGTTTATATTTTTGGTGCCAAATCTTACACCGCGGTGCAGCAAAAGTGCGCCCCTGCTACGATCAAGCCCTTGAAAACAGGTAAAATTCGGCCCTTCGTTTTAGCGTTATTTTGAGATCGGAATCGCTGTGCTCGTCGCCGCCAATATCACCATGCAGTTCGGGGTCAAACCCCTGTTCGAGAACGTCAATGTCAAATTCGGCGAGGGCTATCGCTATGGCCTGATCGGCGCCAACGGGGCCGGCAAGTCGACGTTCATGAAGATCCTTTGCGGCGCGCTCGAACCTTCGGCCGGTAATGTCTCGAAAGACAAGCACGAGCGCATGGCCTACCTGAAGCAGGATCAGTTTGCCTACGAAGACATGCGCGTCCTTGACGTCGTGCTAATGGGCCACGAGGAAATGTGGGCATGCATGAGCGAGCGCGACGCCATCTACGCCAATCCCGAGGCCACCGAAGACGACTACATGAAGGCGGCCGATCTTGAGCACCAGTTCGGCGAACTCGACGGCTACACGGCCGAGTCGCGGGCCGGCGAACTGCTCCTTGGCGTTGGCATCCCGACCGAGCAGCACGACGGCCCGATGAGCGAAGTCGCTCCCGGCTGGAAGCTGCGCGTCCTGCTCTGTCAGGCCCTGTTCGCCAATCCGGACATCCTGTTGCTCGACGAACCGACCAACAACCTCGACATCAACACCATCCGCTGGCTGGAAGACGTGCTCAACAATCGTGACTCGACGATGATCATCATCTCGCACGATCGCCACTTCCTGAACCAGGTCTGTACCCACATGGCCGACCTCGATTACGGCAAGATCACGACCTACGCCGGCAACTACGACGATTTCATGGAAGCCGCCCAGGCTGCCCGCGAGCGCCTCTCCAACGCCAATGCCAAGGCCAAGGAACGGATTGCCGAACTGCAGACCTTCGTCCGTCGCTTCTCGGCCAATGCGTCGAAGGCCAAGCAGGCGACCAGTCGCGTCAAACTGATCGAAAAGCTCAAGCCGGAAGACGTTAAGCCGTCATCGCGCCAGTATCCGTGGATTCGCTTTGACTATGACGAGAAACAGAAGCTGCATCGTCAGGCGGTCGAGATCGAGAACGTTTCCTTCACCTACGAAGGCGGTGAGCGCAAGATTTTCAACAACCTGACGCTGACCATCAATGCCGGTGAGCGGATTGCCGTGATCGGTGAAAACGGCGTCGGCAAGACGACCTTCCTCAAGCTCCTGATGGGCGAAGTGACGCCGCAGTTCGGCACGATCAAATGGGCCGAAAAGGCCTATCCGGGCTACTACGCACAGGACCACAGTGCCCAGTTTGCCAGTGAGCAAAGCCTGACCGACTGGATCGCCGGTTATGCCCGCGCCACCATCGAAGACGGTGGCGACCTGGAAACCCTGATTCGCGGCACCCTCGGCCGTCTGCTTTTTTCTGGCGACGAGGTCAAAAAGCCGGTCAACGTCATTTCGGGTGGCGAACAGGGGCGCATGCTGTTCGGCAAGCTCATGCTGTCGAAGCACAATGTGCTGCTGATGGACGAACCGACCAACCACCTCGACATGGAATCCATCGAATCCCTCAACTCAGGGCTGGAAAAATTCCCCGGTACGCTGGTCTTTGTTTCGCACGACCGTGAATTCGTGTCGTCGCTGTCCACTCGCGTTTTTGAGGTCAAGAACGATGGCCGGATCATCGACTACCTCGGCGGCTACGAAGACTATCTGGCGTCGCAGGGCGTCGAGTAGTCAGTTCTGGTTGACTGAAAAAGGCCGCAACGCAGCGCGTTAGCGGCCTTTTTTATTGAATCCGGCCGCCCGCTGCGAGGGTTCTGATCAGCCGTACGCAATCCACATCGGACTGGTGATAGGCCGATTTGACGTATTCGATATAGGCCCGCTCCTCGGAGTTCGGATCGGTCGCCAGCGTTGTCTGGTAGGCAAAGCGCAGGAACAGGAAGGCCGGTTCTGGCTCCTCGATGGTAATCATCAGGCTGCCGCCGGGATGAACCTCGGAGGGTTGAATATCGAAACGCACCCAGTGCCGCTCGGCCAGGGTTACCCGGTCGTGGATCACGGCCGGGCCGAAATCGAGTTCGCGGAGCAGGGTGTCGGCCTGCCTTTCGATGATGGTGCAGGACTCCAGTCCAGGCAGGAAAGGAACGGCATTTTCGACGCGGTGAAGAAGGCCCTGCCATAGCTGATCGCGGTTCAGGGTCTCGATCAGCGGGTTCTCCGGGTCGTTGATCTGGATAAGATGTTCGAATTTCATGGATATATTGTATTTCATCATCCGGTCGCCCATTGCTTTGTCGACCGTGTCTTGGTGCACAGGTCAGCCGGACGATGAAATAGTTCGGTCGTGTTAACATCCCGGCCATGCAACTAGAACGTATCCTCCAAAAACACGGTTTTGGCTCCCGTCGGGAATGCCGGGGGCTGATCCGCCGTGAACGCGTGGCTATCAATGGTGAGGTTTGCGATGATCCTTTCATCGAACTCGACACCGAGGGCCTGATTTTTACCGTCGATGGGGTCGATTGGCCCTATGCCGAATACGCCACGCTGATGCTCCACAAGCCTGCCGGCTATGAATGTTCGCGCAAGCCCAAACATCACGCCAGCGTCCTTGAACTGCTGCCGGTCCCCTTGCGCGAACGCGACGTCCAGCCGATCGGTCGCCTCGATGAAGACACCACGGGACTGCTTCTGATCACCGACGATGGCCAGTTGAACCATCAGCTGTCGTCGGCCAAGCGCAAGGTGCCGAAGGTCTATCTGGCGACCACCAAGCATCCGCTTGATCAGGCCCAGATTGATCAGTTGCTGGCCGGCGTCCTCCTGGCCGACGAATATGAACCGATTGCTGCGGCAGCTGCGGAAATCATCGGCGAAAAGCTGCTCCGCCTGACCCTGACCGAAGGCAAGTACCATCAGGTCAAGCGGATGGTCGCTGCGGTCAGTAACCGCGTCGAGGCCCTGCATCGCGAAGCGGTCGGCGAACTGACCTTGCCACCCGATCTCAAGCCCGGCGAGTGGCGCTGGCTGTCGGCAGCCGACCTGCAAAAACTGGGTTATTCGCAATGACGCTGACTGAAATGCGCTACATCGTGGCTCTGGCCCGTGAGCGGCATTTCGGGAAAGCGGCTGACGCCTGCCATGTCAGCCAGCCAACGCTTTCGGTGGCCCTCAAGAAGGTTGAGGGCCAGCTGGGTTCGGCACTCTTCGAACGAGGGGCCAGCGATGTCCGTATTACCCCGCTCGGCGAGCGCATCGTTGCTCAGGCCAGGCGAGTCCTCGAAGAGGCGGTGAGACTTGAGGAGATCGCCGAGGCCACCGGTGATCCGCTAAGCGGCCAGTTGCGTGTCGGGATTATCTACACCATTGCGCCTTACCTTCTGCCACAACTGATTCCGGCCCTCAATCGCGAGGCACCGAAGATGCCGCTCTTCCTTAAGGAGGACTTCACGGCCAATTTGATTCCGGCCTTGAAGGCGGGTGAACTGGACGTTATCGTCATCGCCTTGCCTTTTGGCGAGCCGGGCCTGGTTGCCCAGCCTGTTTACCACGAGCCTTTCCGTGTTGTTGTACCGGCCAGCCATCCCTGGGCGTCTCGTAGCGAGGTCGATGGTGACGAGCTTGATGGCCAAAACCTGTTGCTGCTCGGACAGGGAAACTGCTTTCGCGATCAGGTGCTCGAATCCTGCCCGCGCCTCAGTGCGCCGGATGCCCTCGAACATTCGCTCGAGGGCAGCTCACTGGAAACGATCCGTCACATGGTTGCCAGCGGTGCCGGTGTTGCCGTCATGCCGAGCACTGCAGCCGATCCGCTGATTGACAAGGAGGCGCTGGTCCGGGTGCTGCCTTTTGCCGGTAGCTCGCCAAAGCGTACCGTCGGGCTGGTCTGGCGTGTGACTTTCCCGCGCCCGCAAGCCATTGATGCAGTCCGTGCCGCGCTGCTTTCCTGTCAGTTGCCAGGGGTATTTCCCGTCCGCTGAGGTTTCACGTGGAACCGTTGGCGATATTGGCTTGGGCTCAGGAAATAATGACCGAATTGCGACCGGCCCGGACTATTCCGATCTCCCGCCGGCTGAGCAAACGCCCTGTCTCACAAGCTTCTTGCTGTTTGCGTGCCCGGCGAGCAATATCTGCCTGATGGGGTGTGGATCAGGATCACAAAGGCAAAATCATGGGTCAAAAGCGCGTTCTCGTTGTCGACGACATGGGTTCGATTCGACAGGTCATCATGGCCTTGCTCAAGGCCTCAGGTTTTGAAGCGGCAGATGCAAGTAGTGGGGCTATAGCCCTCCAGCTCATGCAGCAAACAAAATTCGATCTGGTCCTGTCGGACTGGAACATGCCGGGCATGACCGGCTCGGAGCTGGTGACTGCCATCCGGGCCAAGGACCAGACCATCCCGATCATTATGGTGACGGCCGAAGCTGACCGGCAGCGCGTACTCGAGTTACAGGCCTTGGGCGTAAACGGCTATCTCCTGAAGCCATTCAAGCAGCAGGCATTGCTGACGATTCTGGGGAAGATATTCCCGGACAAGGCATGATCGCCCCGGGCTGACATCGCGTCAGCCCGCCTCGGCTGCAGGCATAAAAACGCCCTCGGAAATTTCAGAGGGCGTTTTGCTGTTGGCCGGCCCTTGATCAGGCTGCGGCGTCGGCTTTCTTTTTTGCCGGGGCCTTTGGCTTGGCGACTTTTTTCTCGAATTCGAAACCAACCTTGCCATCCTTGGCCACCAGATAAGCCGAGAACTTGCGGCGGGTGCGGTTGGACACGAACTCCTTGAGCAGATCGGTCTTGCCTTCAGCCAGCAGTTTCTTCATCTGGCCGGCTTCGATCGGTTGTTGCAGGATGATCTTGCCGGAGCGGAAATCGCAGGTCTTGTCGGGACCGACGGATTTTTCGCAGACATAGGAGCTGCCGTGGTCGAAAACGCCACTGGCGCATTTCGGGCATTTGCCAAGGCTTTCCTGGGCCGAGAAATCAACGGGTTCGGCATCGGCGGCATCGGCCTTGTCCTGACCGAAGTCGAATTCCGGTTCCTTGTTGTCGTTGAGCTTGATGGCGGCGGCAAAGGTGCGGCCCATCTTGTTGCGGAAGCCGGTGAGCGGACCGATCGTGCCTTCGTTGATCAGGGTATCGATTTCGGCCGGTTCAAACTGGCGACCGGCAACGATTTTCCATAGCGAGTAGTCGCAGCCACCGCACTGGAATTTCTTGTAGGTCTCGCGGATCTCGCCACCACAGCGCGGGCATTTTGCCGTCAATACACCGAAATCTCCGGGGATCGTGTCGGCTTCGTAGTGTTTCGCCCGCTCGACCATATGGCGCGTCATTTCGGCAATTTCGCGCATGAACTCGTCACGCGTGAATTCGCCCTTTTCGATGCGACCGAGCTTCCATTCCCAATCGCCGGTCAGTTCCGGCTGGGTCAGTTCGTTGATGCCGAGGCCGTTGAGCAGCGTCATCAGCGAGAAAGCCTTGGCTGTCGGAATCAGTTCGCGGCCTTCGCGCAGCATGTATTGCTCGCCGATCAGGTTTTCGATGATCTGGGCGCGCGTGGCTGGTGTGCCGAGGCCGCGACCGGCCATGGCCGCCTTCAATTCCTCGTCGTCGACCATCTTGCCGGCACCTTCCATCGCCGAAAGCAGGGTGGCTTCCGAATAACGCGGTGGCGGCTTGGTAGCGTTGGCCTTGACGTTGACTTCGTCGGTTTTGACCTTTTCCTTGGGCTCAACGGCAACCAGATTGCCATCATCGCCGTCCTGGCCTTCCTTGCCATGCACGGCCAGCCAGCCTGGATTGACCAGCACCTTGCCCTCGGTCTTGAAGGGCTGGCCTTCGACGCGGGTAATGCGGGTAGTCACCATGTATTCGGCGGCCGGGAAGAAGACGGACAGGAAGCGTTTGACGACGAAGTCGTAGAGCTTCTGTTCAAGTTCGTTCAGGCTTTTCGGGGCCTGCGGCGTCGGAATGATGGCGAAGTGATCGCTGATCTTGGCGTTGTTGAAGATGCGCTTGTTGGGCAGCACCCAGTTGCGGGCAAGAATCTGGTGGGCAAACGGCGAATAACGGGCAAGCAGCACCTCGTCGTGACCCTTGCCGGCACCTTCGCCGGTCAGCACGGTCAGGGTTTCCTTGACGGTGGCCAGATAGTCTTCCGGCAGGCAGCGCGAATCGGTCCGCGGGTAGGTCAGGACCTTGTGCTTTTCGTAGAGTGCCTGAGCCAGCGACAGCGTGGTCTTGGCCGAGAAGCCGAAGCGGCTGTTGGCTTCGCGCTGCAGGGTGGTCAAGTCGAACAGGCCCGGTGACAGGCGGGTTTCCGGTTTGGCTTCCTCGCTGACATCACCCGGCTTGCCGAGGGTGGCGGCGCGGATGGCGTCGGCCTTGCTCTGTTCCCAGAGGCGGTCGGCGCGGGCATGTTCGTCGTCGTTCTTGCCCTTGAAGCCTTCGTCGAACCATTTGCCCTTGTAGCTGCCGGCCTTGGCGGTGAATTCGGCTTCGACTTCCCAGTAATCGCGCGGCTTGAATTCGCGGATGCGCTTTTCGCGCTCGACCACGATGGCCAGCGTTGGTGTCTGCACCCGGCCGACCGTGGTCAGGTGGAAACCGCCAGTCTTCGAATTGAAGGCGGTCATCGCCCGCGTACCGTTGATGCCGACCAGCCAGTCGGACTCGGAGCGACAGACAGCGGCGTCGCCGAGGCCCTGCATTTCGTTACCGTTGCGCAGACGGGAGAAACCGTCGCGGATCGCACCTTGCGTCATCGATTGCAGCCACAGGCGCTGTACCGGCTTGCCGGACTTGGTGTGTTGGGCGATGTAATTGAAGATCAACTCGCCTTCGCGCCCCGCGTCACAGGCATTGATCAGGCCGCTGACATCCTTGCGCTTGATCAGCTTGGCGAGCACCTTCAGGCGCGACTCGGTCTTCTCGATGGGCTTCAGCGCGAAATGCGGCGGGATCACGGGGAGGTGGGCAAACGACCATTTGCCGCGCTTGACCTCGAATTCCTCGGGACAGGCGAGTTCCAGCAGGTGACCGACGGCCGACGAAATGACGTGAGTGTCGCTTTCGAAGTATTCGTCGTGCTTGGTGAAGCCCCCCAGCGCCTTGGCGATGTCAGCGGCGACGGAAGGTTTCTCGGCAATAATCAGCTTTTTGGTCATGTTGGGGCCTGTGGAGTCCGGGGCATGATAAGTGCCCGGTGCGCGGCTTGGCAAGCCGTCTCTATATATAGTGAGCCTAGCCCAGGCGCTGGTACCGGTTGCCGGGCAAGGGGGAGATTTGGCCGGAAAGTTCCAGCATCAGGAGTTCCGGCAGCAATTGGTCAGCCCTTTGCCCGGTAAATTCGGCCAGATCGTCGAGGCTGCATGGATCGTGGCCAAGGGCGGCCAGCAGCGGGTGTTCATCGTCCGGCGAGGGACTGGCTGCAGGCTTTTCCGGGGTGGTGAACTGGCCCAGTTCTTCGAGTACATCGTTGGCCGTTTCGACCAGTTTGGCGCCCTGTTTGATCAGTTTGTGGCAGCCGCGGGCGACCGGGGAGTGAATTGAGCCAGGGATGGCGAACACCTCTCGCCCTTGCTCGCCGGCCAGCCGTGCGGTGATCAGAGAGCCGCTTTCCGGTGCCGCCTCGACGACCAGCACGCCGCGCGACAGCCCGGAGATGATACGGTTGCGGCGCGGAAAGTTGGCAGCGATGGACGGTGTCCCTAATGGAAATTCTGAAACGACGGCGCCGTGTTCGACGATGGCCTGGGCTAGTTCCTTGTTGCGGGCAGGATAGATCAGGTCGGCACCGGTGCCGATGACGGCCACGGTATCGCCGCTCGCCGCAAGTGCGCCACGGTGGGCGGCAGCATCAATACCCAGGGCCAGGCCGCTGATGATGCAGAGGCCCTTGGCGGCCAGAGCCCGGGCAAAACTTTCGGCGGTTTGGACGCCCTGCGGGGTGGCATTGCGACTGCCGACCATGGCCAGTCCCCGTGTCTGGAGCAGAGCGGGATTGCCCCGCACGTAGAGCAAGGTCGGCGGGTCGGCAATTTCGAGCAGGGCCTTCGGATAGGCCTCGTCGGCAAGGCTCAGGATATGTTGTCCGGGCTGGCTGGCCCATGCCATGCTGTGGTCGATGGCTGGCGTTGGATCGGTATCGAAGAGAAGGTCGGCCCGGTCGCCAATGACGCTACGTGCGGCGAGGCGTCCGGCGGCGAAAATGGCCTCGGGTAAACCGAAAGCGGCGAGAAGCTTTCTTTGCGACTCGCCGCCAAGGCCTGGGATTAGCGTCAGCCGCAACCAGGCGGCGAGGCCCTCAGTGATGATCACGGATTCTTTGCCGCATCCCCGATCATGACGGCCTTTGAGGCATCGACGACCAGTGCGTAGGCAACGTGGTCAAAGACACGGAAGACGAAGGCCAGGCCGTAGCGTTCTTCGGGGACCGGGGTCGATGTGCGAACGCCTTCATCGCTGATATTGACCGAGATACGATTGCGCGACAGTGCTACGACATGGCCGACTTCAAGACCATCCTTCTTGCCGCTGGTCAGCGAAACGACAGAGTTGGCGCCGCCTTCTTCAACGCCGCCATAGATCGACATGACTCTGGCAGAAATCTGCTGATCCGGACGATACGGGGCGTAGGTGATGATTTCAGGTGGCGGGGCCGGGATCAGTTCATCGCCTCGAGCCATTTCTTCCTTCGACAGCGTCACGCGCAGCGTGGCCGGCTCGCCCGGTTTGATCAGGCGGGCATTGCCAAGAAAGAAGGCCTCATAGGCAACGACCTTGCCGGTGGCCGGATCCTTGAGCGGCTTACCCTTGCGGAAAACGTGCCATTTTTCGACGCTGGCATCGGGAATCCCGCTGGCGTAGAAAGAGTCGCCGGTCCCGAGCAGCATGCGGTCTTCCTGTGCAGCCGTGATTTTGGCCCGATTGTTGGGGCCGTCGGACTCAACAATTAGCGGTTGGGAAATGAAAGGCTCAATCGCATTGGGTGGAATGCTCGGAATTGCCTTTTCTCCCGGCGTGCTGTGCACCATTGGCTGGAGCTTGCCATCCTGGCCACCGACCGGCTTGGCCATTCTGAGGCGCGGCGAACCGCTCGACATGTCGAGAACAATGATGTTGCCCGGATAGATCCAGTGGGGGTTCTTGATCTCTTCCTTGTTCATCTGCCAGATTTCCGGCCAGCGCCAAGGTTGCTTCAGGAACTTTCCCGAAATGCCCCACAGGGTGTCGCCCTTGACGACGATGTGTCGGTCGGGAGGATTGTCTACCAGCGTTAGCGGCTCAGTGGCCGATGCGCAGGCGGCCGTCACGGCCAGGATGAGCGCGGATATAATGCGAACCATAGTCGTAACCTCACGTGCCGGCGGAACGCATTGCAGTGGTCGCAGTCTCATTGGTGCGGCGATCAATTTGCGTTCCATATCTCGGGAATTGCTTTAGATTCTGCACGTAATAACCTAATCGAGCAAGCTTTTATTCCTAATTTCATATGGCCCTTCTACCCATTTTGCGTTTCCCCGACCCGCGCCTGAAAAAGGTGGCGGCACTTGTCACACGGATTGACGACAGCACCCGAAAACTGGTCGCCGACATGGCCGAAACCATGTACGAGGCGCCCGGTATCGGTCTGGCTGCGACCCAGGTCGATGTGCACCAGCGTATCGTGGTCATCGATATTTCCGAAGACAAGAGCGAACTTCAGGTATTCATCAATCCGACCCTCGGCCGGAGCGAGGGCTGTCAGTTGGGCGAAGAGGGCTGCTTGTCGGTTCCCGGAATCTACGACAAGGTCGAGCGTGCTGAGCGGGTGACCGTGAGTTATCTCGATCTCGACGGCAAGGAGCGGGTGGTGGAAGCCGAGGGCCTGCTGGCCGTGTGCATCCAGCACGAAATCGACCATCTGAACGGGGTGGTGTTCGTTGATCATCTGTCGATGCTCAAGCAGGCCCGCATCAAGAACAAGATGGCCAAGCAGGCGCGCGTCACCGCATGAAACTGATATTTGCCGGGACACCGGAGTTTGCCGCTCAGGCTTTGCAGGCCATTATCGCAGCCGGACATGAGGTGGCATTGGTGCTGACCCAGCCGGACCGTCCGGCGGGTCGTGGCATGACGCTGCAGCCGTCGGCCGTCAAAAAGGTGGCGCTCGAGCATGGGATCGAGGTTTTCCAGCCGCTCACCCTGAGGGATGCCGAAGCGCAGGCCAAAATCGCTGCATTCGGTGCCGAGGTGATGGTGGTTGCCGCCTATGGTCTGATTCTGCCGCAGGTTGTGCTCGACATGCCGCGTTTCGGTTGTATCAATATCCACGGCTCCTTGCTACCGCGCTGGCGTGGTGCCGCGCCGATCCAGCGCGCCCTGCTGGCCGGCGATGCCGAGACCGGCGTCTGCATCATGCAAATGGAAGCCGGGCTGGATACCGGGCCGGTGTTGTTGCGTCGGGCTTTTTCCATCGAAGCTGTTGATACGACGGGGACACTGCATGATCGGCTGGCCGCTCTGGGGGCGGGACTGGTCGTCGAGGTGCTCGGCAAGCTGCCTTTGCCAGCCGAGTCCCAGCCAGCCGAAGGTGTAACTTATGCCCACAAGATCGAAAAAGTCGAGGCCTTGGTCGATTGGTCGAGGAGTGCAACGGAACTGGATCGCCATATCCGTGCCTTCAATCCCTTCCCCGGGGCGCAAGCCTTGTTCGGCGGCCAGACCGTAAAAATCTGGCAGGCCACGCCGGTGGCTGGTCAGGGTGAAATCGGAGTCATCCTGAGCGTTGATCGCCACAGCATCGTGATTGCTTGTGGCGAGGGGGCGCTGGCGGTCAGTGAATTGCAAAAGGCCGGGGGCAAGCGTCTGCCGGTGCAGCAATTTCTTGCCGGTCATCCACTCAAGGTAGGTGAGCGCTTCGACAGGCCGGAGTGATCGGTTTTGTCGATTTATTCGCCGAGGTGGCCGCGTGCCACCTCTTTTTTTTCGAGGCGGCTTGGCGAGAACCAGGTAATGACTTCACCGAACAGGGCTTGTGCCTGGTGGCTGTTGTCGCCACTGAAGTTGCAGACGTAGACATCGAGCGTCACGCTGGCGATCTCCGGCCAGGTGTGTACGGCCAGGTGTGATTCGGCCAGTACAACGGTGCCGGTGACGCCAGCAGCCTGGCCGTGCTTGTCCTGAAAGGCATGGAAAAGCCGGCCGACAACCGTCAGGCCGTGGCGCTGGCAGGCGTCAACACAGAACGACTCAAGGGAGGGGGCGTCAAGAAGCCGGCCCGGCGGGCACTGGCATTCATGAAGGTCGGCAATCAGATGCAGGCCGTTCATCGATCAATGCCTCGCCGTTTCACGTGGAACTTGCGCCTTGAAGATGGCTTCGAGAAGACCGCCCAGACGGTAGCCAGCCTCGACGATGCGGCGCTCGGCAAGGTCCCGGCTACGCCGGTGAAACGCTTCACCGATTGTCGGTGGCAGACTGCCTTGGCTGTCTGGGTAGACCTCGGCGAGCAGGCGGTGGCTTTCGTTGCGCCACAGCATTACATCACCTTGCATTGGTGCCGCGTGGCTATCAAGCAATCGGGTTACATTCTGTTCCAGGCGCTTGCCGCGCAGCCACGGCGGCCCGGGCAGGTCATCCCAGTAGCTGTGCAGGTTGCCGAAGGGCTTGCGCTTGTTGAACGGGTTTTCGATGTCGACCCGGTTGCCGCCTTCGTCGCCGTGCCGTCCGACATGTAGCGGCTGGTGAATGTCGGCGACGAGATGGGCCAGCCAGGGCAGGGCGTAGCTCATTTCTGCCTTGTTCGTCCCTGCCAGAAGTTGCTTGCTCAGCCGTTCGATCTGCTGGTCGAGTTCGCCGGCTTCGGTTTTGCCATTCGCATCCAGGTCTACGTAATGCCAGCGCTTGTGACGGGCTGTCTCAGGCAGTCCGGGCACGGCGGGCGTCGGTGATTCTCGTCGTTCATCGTAGAAGCGAGGGTCGTGGCGAATGTCGTCTGGCCAGGTCGCGGCTTCGGCGAAAATATCGACACCTTTACTTGAGCGCGACTTGTCGGCCCAGCGCTGGTAGTCGGGGTGGCCGGCGAGTATTTGCGTAATCGACGTCTGCGCAGGCAAGGATAATTGCTGCCAGGCAATGACGGCGACCAGGCGATGGCCGGCTGCATTCCAGGCGCTGGCCGGAGCGTGGAAGGAAAAGAAAAACAAGGCGAGAAGGATTTGCCGCATTCGGCCATTATGCCGCGTGCGATAATGGTCGCCTATGTCCAGTTTGCGGCTTAACTCACTCGCTTACGCCTTGTTGCAGGCCTCGCGCATCGATACCGCCGTTTTAGGCGGGCAGAGTCTGGCCGACGGCCTGCTCGGCCGGGTCGACCCGGTGGCGCGACCGGCTGTGCAGGATCTTGTCTATGGCAGCCTGCGCGCCTATGGGCGGGGCGATTTCTTTCTGGCGAAGCTGCTGCAGAAGCCGCTGGCCAGTGATGAAGTGCGTGCCTTGTTGCTGGTTGCCATTTATCGCCTAGAAACCCGCCCGGATGCAGCGCATACAGTAGTCGATCAGGCGGTGTCGGCGGCCGGAGAGGTGGCCGGCGGAAATTTTCGTGCCCTGGTCAATGGCGTACTGCGCAATTTCCTGCGCCAGCAGGCCCAGTTGACCGCCGCATTTGCGGCCGACCCAGTCGCTTCCGCGATGCACCCCGATTGGTGGCTGGCCCAGTTGCAGACGGCCTATCCGCAGGATTGGCCAGCCATTGCTGCGGCCGGCAATATGCCGCCGCCGATGGGACTGCGGGTAAATACGCGTCGCGTTTCGCGGGACGATTACATCATGAAGCTGGCGGCCGAAGGTATCGCCGCCCGGCCGACTGGCGAAAGTGGGCTGGCCCTCGACCGGCCGGTATCGGTCGATGCCTTGCCCGGTTTTGCAGACGGCCTGGTGTCGGTTCAGGATCCGGGCGCCCAGATGGCTGCCGTGTTGCTTGACCTGGCACCGGGTAGCCGTGTGCTGGATGCCTGCGCAGCACCGGGTGGGAAAACGGCGCATCTGCTTGAACGCGCCGCCGATATCGATTTGCTGGCGCTTGATCTCAAGCCTTCACGCTGTCGACGCATTGCCGAGACCTTGTCGCGTCTTGGCTTGAGTGCCGAGATCAAGGATGCCGACTGTGCCACGCCGACTACCTGGTGGGATGGCCGGCCCTTCGATGCGGTTCTCGCTGACGTACCGTGTACGGCCAGCGGTGTCGTGCGGCGCAATCCGGATGCCAAGTGGTTGCGGCGCGAGGCCGACATCGCCAGCTTTGCCCGGGCGCAGGTGCGCATACTGGATGCGTTGTGGCAGGTCGTGCGGCCGGGCGGTAAACTCCTCTACGTGACCTGCTCGGTTTTCCCGGCTGAGAATGGCGGGCAGATCGACCGCTTCCTGGCGCGCCAGCCGCAGGCTCAACGGTGTCATGAAGAACAGCTATTGCCGACCGCCGAACACGATGGATTTTTCTACTGCCTTCTCGAAAAGCGTGCTTGACCACCTGCGCCGATGGCTGGTGTTGCTGGTCTTCGTGCCGGTTTTGGCATGTGCCGCAGAAATTGATATCAGCAATCCACAGATTTCGGCGGGAGAGGATGGATACGTTCTCTCCGCCGATTTCCGGCTTGAACTGAACCCCCGTCTCGAAGAAGCGGTGACCCGGGGAGTCGTACTTTATTTCGTCGCCGATTTTGAGCTGCACAAGGCGCGCTGGTACTGGCTCGATGAGAAAGTGGCCAGTCGCAGCCAGACCTATCGCCTTTCCTACCATGCCCTGACCCGGCAATTCCGGCTGTCGACCGGCGGGCTGCATCAGTCCTTCCCGACCCTGACGGAAGCGACGCAGGTCTTGTCCCGCTTGCGCAACTGGACAGTCGTCGACAAGAGCGAAAAATCGGTCCGTCCCGGTGATACCTATGAAGCGTCACTGCGCATGCGCCTTGATGTCACCCAGTTGCCGCGCCCCTTCCAGATATCGGCCCTTGGCAACAAGGACTGGAGCCTTGGTTCCGACTGGAAAACCTGGGCCGTCACTGTGCCCCCGGCGGAGGCCAAGTGAAACGTATTGTCGCCGCCGGCGGGGCTTTCGCGGCAGCCATAGGCGGCATCCTGTGGTTCCTCCTACTGATGTCCACGGCGGCCGATACGGTGCTGTTCTCGCGAAATTATCCGCTGCTCATCGCCCTCAACATCATCCTGGCCCTGGGTATGGTCGGGCTGGTTGGCTGGCAGTTGCGCACCCTTTGGCGTGACTATCAGGCCCAGGTTTTCGGGGCCCGACTCAAGCTCCGCCTGATGCTGATGTTCGGTGTCATTGCGGTGCTGCCCGGCGCGCTCGTTTATGGTGTCTCGGTCCAGTTCGTCACCCGCTCGATCGAAAGCTGGTTCGATGTGCGCGTTGAAAAGGCACTTGAATCCGGCCTGCATCTCGGCCGTTCAGCCCTCGATTCGCTGCTGCTCGATCTTGGCGACAAGGCGCGCAACATGGCTAGCGAGTTGTCGGACATCCAGGAGTCATCGCGCCGCTCGGCCCTGTTACGCCTGCGCGAAGAAAAAGGTGTTCAGTCGGCGGCGCTGTTTTCGGTGGGCGGCCAGTTGCTGTCCAGTGCCACCACCGAAATGTCCAGCCTGCTTCCCGATCTGCCCAGTCAGACGCAATTGAAGCAGGCACGCAGTACACAGATGGTGAGCACGATTGAAGGCGACGGCGGCAAGCTCTACCTGCGGGTGCTGGTTCCGGTCAGTGCTCGCGGCATGTTCGAAGAGCCGCGCATCCTGCAGCTGACCCAGCCGGTGCCGGCGGGGCTGGCCCACGACGCGGATGCCGTGCAGGACGTCTATCGCGATTACCAGGAATTGCAGTTGGCGCGCGAAGGTCTGACCCGCATCTATGCCCTGACTCTGACCCTGACGGTTCTCGTTGCGCTGTTCGGGGCCTTTGCCCTGGCCTACGTCATGGCCCGCCGGCTGGCGGCGCCCCTGTATATTCTGGCCGAGGGTACACAGGCCGTCGCGCAGGGCGACTTTTCGCCGCGTCAGGCCATCTATAGCGGCGATGAACTGGGTGTCCTCACCCAGTCATTCAACCGGATGACCCGTCAGCTCGATGACGCCCGGCGCGAAACTGAGCGCCACCGGGCCGAATTGGAGTCGGCCAGAGGCTATCTCGAATCGATCCTGGCCAATTTATCGACTGGCGTTCTGGTGTTTGACCGGCATTTTGTCCTGCGCACGGTTAACGAGGGTGCGTTGACCATTCTGAACGACGAATTCGATGGACTGATCGGTGCTGCAGCGGACAACTGGCCGCGGCAACAGGCGCTCGGCACGTTTATCCGCGAACATTTTTCGGCTACGGAAGAGGTGGAGTGGCAAGCCCAGCTTGAAATGGAGCGGCCGAATGGCATGCCGCAGGTGCTTTTGCTGCGCGGCTCACGTCTGCCGGATGCCAGTGGCGGTGGCGACGTGGTTGTTTTCGACGACGTGACCCGCCTGATCGCAGCCCAGCGCAGCGCCGCCTGGGGAGAGGTGGCGCGTCGCCTGGCCCACGAAATCAAGAATCCGCTGACGCCTATCCAGCTTTCCGCCGAACGTCTGCAATTCAAGCTCGCCGACAAGCTGTCGAATGGTGATGCGGACATGCTGGCGCGCGGCACACAGACCATCATCAACCAGGTTCAGGCCATGAAGCGCATGGTGGACGACTTCCGCGATTACGCGCGGATGCCGGCGCCGGAAGTGGCCGAACTCGATCTCAATGAGCTGATCGGTGAAGTGCTGGGCCTCTATGAAAGTTCATCGGCCACCATCGAAGCGCGCCTGGCACCCGATTTGCCGCCAATTCTTGGCGACGCGACGCAATTGCGACAGATTATTCATAACCTTTTGCGCAATGCCGAAGATGCGCTGGAGGGACTGGACGATGCGCATATCCTGATCCAGACCGGCGTACTGGCCCGTCAGGCTTGCCTGACCATCGCCGACAATGGTCCTGGCTTTCCGGTTGAGCTGCTGCCGCGTATTTTTGAACCCTATGTCACCACCAAGGCCCGCGGCACCGGCCTTGGCCTGCCCATCGTCAAAAAAATTGTCGAGGAACACCAGGGCACCATTGAAATCAGCAATGCACCAGAGGGCGGTGCGCGGATCGTCATCCGCCTGCCCCTGGTAAAAGGGGAGGAAGCCAAAAATGGCAATCATTCTGGTCGTTGACGACGAGGTCGGCATTCGGGAACTGTTGTCGGAAATCCTGATCGACGAAGGCTACGACGTGCGTGTCGCCGAAAATGCTACGGCGGCCCGACTGATTCGCAACGAACTTCGCCCGGATCTGGTCCTGCTCGATATCTGGATGCCCGATACCGATGGCATCACGCTGCTCAAGGAGTGGCACGCCGCCGGGCATCTCAACATGCCGGTGGTCATGATGTCCGGGCACGGCACCATCGACACGGCGGTAGAAGCGACGCGCTTTGGCGCCTTTGATTTTCTCGAAAAGCCGATCGCCCTGCAAAAACTGCTGTCCACCGTCCAGAAGGCGCTCAAGCATGACAAACCGGTCGCCCGTCCGGCCCTTACGCTGGAGGCATTCAGCCGCCTTTCCTTCGTCAAGGAATTCAAGCGGCGTCTGGAACAGGCGGCCGCCAAGTCGCCAATGTTGCTGATCAAGGGAGCCAACGGGGGCATGGCCGAGATTTGTGCCCGTACCCTGCAGCCGCCACGGGCACCCTGGCTTGACCTGTCCGGCATCAGCAGTGCGTTGTCGCAGGAGATGCTCGAGAAAGTGACCGGGGGTATCCTTTTTGTCCCGGAGATGGCCGGGTTGGGCAAGATGCAGCAAATGAACATGGCGTTTGCCATCGACCGCCTCGAAAAGCTCAATTTGCAACTGATTGCGGCCACGGTCAGTAGCGCCAGCGCCCTCGGCGAAGCCGGCTGGGACAGCAAGTTGCTGGCCCGTCTTGGCGAGATCTGGGTGGCCATGCCTTCGCTGGCCGGACATGGCGACGAGTTGCCGGAAATTGCCAGCCTGTTGCTGAGCAATTTTGTCGAGCGTGGCGAGGTGCCGGCGCGTCGCTTGTCCAGTGCGGCGCTGAACGCATTGCGCACCCTGTCTTGGAAAAGCAACCCGGAATCAAGCTGGAATGATCTTTACGCGCTGGTGCGGAATCTTGCGATTACATCGCTGGAAGAGGAGATCAGTGCCGATGATGTCGCCCGTGTCATGCCGAAGGACGGTGGAGAGCGTCCAGAGACGCTTTCTTTGCTGCCACTCTTCGACCAGCCGCTACGCGAGGCGCGTGACGCTTTCGAGAAAATGTATTTCGAGCATCACTTGCGTCTCGAAGGCGGGAACATGACCAAGCTGGCCGATCGTTCCGGGCTAGAACGCACGCATCTGTACCGGAAACTGAAGCAGCTTGACGTCAAACTCGGCAAGCGTAGCGAGGATTAGTAACCTACCAGCGATTTAACGTCGGATCTGCCGGTTTTCAGCATTCTGCTGGCGGAAGTGACCCGGCGTCCGGAATGGCGGATAATTCCTCCTTTCTGATTTTCAGGCGGAGTCCGACGTGAGCCGACCCAAGAACGATACTTTCCTGCGCGCCCTTCTTAAAGAGCCGACCGAATACACCCCGCTGTGGCTGATGCGCCAGGCTGGCCGTTACCTGCCTGAGTATTGCGAAACCCGCAAACGGGCCGGTAACTTCCTGAACCTGTGCAAGTCGCCGTCCATGGCCTGCGAAGTCACCCTGCAGCCGCTGGCACGTTACGACCTCGACGCAGCCATTCTCTTCTCGGACATCCTGACGGTGCCGGATGCGATGGGTCTGGGCCTCTACTTTGCCGAAGGCGAGGGACCGAAATTCGAGCGTCCTCTGCGTGAAGAGTGGGCCATCAACAACCTGACAGTGACTGATCCCTACGAGCATCTGGGCTACGTCATGGATGCCGTTTCCGAAATCCGCCGGGCCCTCGACAACTCGGTGCCGCTCATCGGCTTCTCCGGCAGTCCCTATACGTTGGCCTGCTACATGGTCGAAGGCGAGGGATCGAGTGATTTCCGCAACATCAAGGGTATGCTCTACAACCGCCCCGATCTGTTGCACCGCATCCTGTCGGTCACTGCCGATTCCGTCATCGCTTACCTGAATGCCCAGATCGACAGCGGTGCCCAGGCCGTCATGATTTTCGACACATGGGGTGGTTCGCTGTCGAACGCGGCCTACGAAGAGTTTTCGCTGCAATACATGCGTCGCATTGTTGCCGGTCTGAAAAAGGAAAAAGACGGCCAGCGCATTCCGAGCATCGTTTTTACCAAGAACGGCGGCTTGTGGCTCGAAAAGATTGCTGATATTGGTTGCGATGCCGTTGGTCTCGACTGGACTATCGACATCGGCGACGCGCGCCGTCGTGTTGGTGACAAAGTCGCGCTTCAGGGCAATCTGGATCCCAACGTGTTGTTCGCCGGGCCGGAAATTGTTGCGGCTGAAGCGAAAAAAGTGCTCGATAGTTTTGGGTCAGGTAATACTGGCCACGTGTTCAATCTCGGCCACGGTATTTCGCAATTTACGCCGCCGGAAAGTGTCACGGCACTGGTCGAAGCGGTGCACGGACATAGCCGCCTATTACGTAAGTAAGACCTCATAAGAGGGCAGCAAGGCTTGACTTATGCACAGAGTTTTGCTGCCCCCGTAAAATAAATCCAGAAAACCCCTTGACGTGGTGTAGTTTATTTAAATCGTTGAATATAAACGATTATTGGTATTGCACAATATTTCGGCAAAGTAACAAAGTCCTTACGGAACCGTTATTTGGCGCCAAACCCGAAAAGAAATCCACAAAGTTATCCACAGAATTTGTGGACAACTCAAAAACCCCGATTTTTTGCTCAAAATCAGGCTGATTTTTTGAAAAACTGAAGGTTTTAGTTGGTAAATCCATGCCCGTTTTGCGCGTCGCCCTCGATTTGCCCTTGCATCGCCTTTTCGATTATGTGGCTGAGGCAGCCTCGACCATCGATGTCGGCCGCCGGGTTAGAGTTCCATTTGGGCGGGGAGAGAAACTTGGCGTAATCGTTGATGTCGTCGACGCCAGTGACTGGCCGCTCGATCAACTCAAGGCAGCCGGCGAAATCCTCAGTGATTTGCCACCCTTGCCAGCCGATTTCTTCCGTCTATGTGAGTTTGCAAGCGCTTACTACCAGGCGGCGCTCGGTGAAGTGATTCTTCAGGCCTTGCCTGTCGGACTCAAGCGCCTCGATCCCCCGGCCCGACGAAGCGGCCGGGCCAGCCGAAAAGTCGATCCGATTCAGCCTCCGGCCCTGACCGAGGAGCAAAAGACTGCCCTGGCGGCCATAGATTTCGCGGCCGGCTTTTCGGTACATCTGCTGCATGGCGTTACGGGGAGTGGCAAGACCGAGGTTTATCTCCGGCTCGTTGAAGAGGCGCTGGCTGCCGGTCGGCAGGCCTTGTTGCTGGTTCCTGAAATCAATCTGACACCGCAACTCGAAGGCCGGGTACGGGCCCGCTTTCCCGAGGCCGGGGTCGTCTCCCTACATAGCGAACTGGCCGAAGCGGCGCGTGAGCGCAACTGGCGGGCCGCCTTTGCCGGCGAAGCGAACATCATTCTCGGCACCCGGCTTTCGATTTTTACGCCCCTGCCACGCCTTGGCCTTATCGTTATCGATGAGGAGCATGATCCTTCCTTCAAGCAGCAGGATGGCATGCGCTATTCGGCCCGCGACGTCGGCGTCTTTCGTGCGCACCAGCTTGGCATCCCAATTCTGCTGGGTTCGGCGACGCCGTCGCTGGAGTCTTGGGCCAATGCGCAGAGCCGTCGCTACGGCTTGCTGTGCCTTCATCAGCGGGCAAATCCGGAGGCAACGCTGCCCATCGTCCACGTTCTGGATACCCGGAAAATGGTGCTCAAGGAGGGGGTCAGTGAGCCACTGATCGCGGCCATCAAGGAGCGCCTTGCCCGTCGCGAGCAAAGCCTGGTATTCCTCAATCGTCGCGGCTATGCGCCAGTGTTGGCATGTCCCGCCTGTGGCTGGGTGTCGCGCTGCACGCGCTGTGCTGCCAACATGGTGCTGCATCTGGCCGATCGCCGCTTGCGCTGTCATCACTGTGGTTGCGAACACCGCGTGCCGAAGGCCTGCCCGACCTGCGGCAATCAGGACATTCATCCGTTTGGGCGGGGGACGCAGCGTCTCGAAGTGTGGTTGCAGGAGCAGTTTCCCGACGCGCGTATCCTGCGCGTCGACCGCGATTCAGTAAAAAGCCGCAAGCAGTGGGAAACGATGCTTGAATTGATTCATGGTGGCGAAGCCGACATTCTGGTCGGTACCCAGATGCTGGCCAAAGGACATGACTTTCCCCGGCTGACGTTGGTCGGTGCACTGGGCGCCGATGCTGCCCTTTATGCCGCCGACTGGCGGGCACCGGAACGACTGTTTGCCCAATTGATGCAAGTGGCCGGCCGGGCAGGGCGGGCGGAATTGAAAGGGGAGGTGCTGATCCAGACCGAGTATCCGGATCATCCCCTGTTCGCCGCGCTGACTGACCACGACTATCCACGTTTTGCTGCCCAGCAGCTCAAGGAGCGCGAGCAGGCGGGGTTCCCGCCCTATGCTTTCCAGGCCGTGCTGCGCGCCGAAGCACCGGAAATGGCCGATTCAATCGCCTTCCTGGCGGCTGCCGCCGAGTTGTCGGTGGTCGGTGAGCATGAAAAAGTCATGATTTATGATCCGGTACCGATGCGACTGGCCCGGCTGGCCAGTCTGGAGCGCGGCCAATTGCTCGCTGAATCCTATTCCCGGCCAGCCTTGCAGAATTTTCTCCCATGCTGGCGGGAAGCCATCGAGGGCCTCAAGGCCCCCTCAAAGCTCCGTTGGCACATCGAGGTAGATCCGCTCGAGTTTTGAGCCGCCTCAAGCGGTCCGACCAGGTCTGACCATCCAGAGCAAGGCCAGAAGCTGGCCGCCGAGCAGGGTGAAAAAGGCAGCCCGAAAAGCACTATCACTTGCCCATCCGCTTGCCTGAAGCCTGTCGACCAATATTCCGATGCCCCACTGAAGACCGAAAGCACCGGCGAAGACGAGCAGGTTGAGGGCGGTGTTAGCCCGTCCCGAGAGGGCCGACGGGAAGGCTTGGGCGACCAGTGAATACGACACATTGGAGAGTGAAAAACAGGCACCCAGAACCGGCCACAACAGGTTTCCGGCGAAGCCTGGCTGGCAGGTTATCAGCGTCAGCAAACCGATGGCGATGACCATCGAGCTGCGATAGATGGTGTCGAGCTTGACGCCACGCCGGACCAGACCGGTGGCGAAAAAGCCCATGAACATGAATCCGGCCAGCATGGCACCGCTTATCCAGGTCAGGCGAACGGCGATCGCGGCGCTGTCGAGCCCCTCCATGATGGTCATCCAGCGCGCCACCCATAGACCCTGAACGGCCATGAAACCTCCGGTAAACCAGAAGCCCATCGGCGCATACCGCCAGAAATGCTGGCTGGAAAATACGCTTTTGACGCCGGCCATCTGGGCGGCGAAACCAGTGCCACCAGTCTCATCCCGTTTGTCGGGGACGACCGTCCAGAGAATGGTGGCGACAGACAGGGTGATAAGTGCCAGAGCGAGGGCGATGGAGCGCCAACTGGCGTAGCCGAGCGCCAGTTCGAGTGGCTTTGAAGCGGCCAGCGCGCCGAGTCCGCCCGAGGCCATTACCCAGCCGGTCAGCGAGGCTTGCCGTTCGGGCGGAAACCACTGGGCGAAAGCCTTGAAGGAGGCCATCAGACAGGCGGAAACACCCAGCCCGATCAAGGCACGGCCAAGGGCCAGGCCACCGAGCGCATCGGAGACGGCGAAGACGGCTGCGCCGGCAGCGGCGATAACCAGCAGGCCAGCCTCGACCCGGCGTGGCCCGAAGCGGTCGAGCAGCATGCCAAGGGGCAGCTGAGCTGCGCCAAAGGCAAGAAAATACGTGCTGGTCAGTAGCCCCAGCGCGTTGTCGCCTAGGTTCAGCTCACGGGCAAGGACAGGTCCGATGACTGCATTCGCCGTGCGAAAAAGGTAAGAGAGAAAATAACCGGCGGCAAAGGGCAGGAACAGCCTTAGCCATAGCTTGCGGTTGTCGGTGGGATTCACGGGTTCTCCGGTTTCACGTGGAACGGCACTGGGTCGGATGGCGTCTTTTCTGGATTTTTTCGTAGCCATTCGATCCGTGCGATGACTTTCTGCTGCCAGTTATGGGCAATGCCGGGGCTGGCCGCCAGCTTCTCGAGATCAGCCAGTGCCGGCCGGTGAGTCTGCCAGAGACGCATCGCCGCGGCCATGGTTAGGCTGTCTTGAGCGGGGGACAGCAGTTCCAGACGGTCATCCGGCGTCACCAGGCCAGGCGTGGTGACCCGCCAATACCAGCCGGTCAGGCCATGATCGGCAATGAAGGCAGCCATGCCGTCGCTGGCAAAGCGTTCGTCGATCTTCCAGCATGGATTGCGCGGCTGGCACACTTGCAGCTGCGCGCCGCCAAGGCACCAGATATCGCCGATCCGCACATCATTTTCGTCGAGTTCGGCGGTCGAAATGTTTTCCCCGATACTGCCAATGACCAAACTTGCCGCAGCTTCCGGGAATTCTGCGGCCAGCCTGGCGTAATGGGCAGCCGGATAGAGATGGACCGCTTTATCGGGGCCGCCATGCACTCGCCGGTCGGCCTGCTCGTCGCCGGCGAAGCCTTCCAGACCGAGCGTGAGGGGGCCATTGACCGGTTGCTTGTACATGCCGGTCGGTCGGCCCGAGCCGGGGAGTGGGCGTATGCCACCAATAAAGAGGGAAACGTGTGCCATGGTCGTCCGATTTTGCCATCAATTCCACAACCATGCTGCGCCACGTACCCCCGAGGAATCCCCATGCATCGGCGGCAGAAACTTTGTGTTAAAGGCGTCAGAAAAGACGTATGGTCTGCAGCATTCCGGCAGGTTTCGGTAAAGCCGTTGCATGCCCGACAGGCCGCCACCGATGACGATGACTTGCGGATCGAGAATGTTGATGACACCGGCCAGGGCGCGGCCGAGGCGGGCCTCAAAGCGGCGCAGAGAAGCTTCGCAGGCCGCGTCGCCGGCTGCAGCGCGATGATCGATGACATCGCTGCCCAGGTGCTGGCCGGTATGGCGGAGATGGTCAGCACTCAGCGCCGGACCTGAAAGAAAGGCTTCGATGCAGCCATTCCGGCCGCAGTAGCAGGGCGGTAGTGGAAGATCGTCGCCTATCGGGAGGGGCAGAGGATTATGACCCCACTCGCCGGCGATGGCATTGGCCCCGGTCAGTGCTTGCTGGTCGATCACAATCCCGCCGCCGACCCCGGTGCCGAGAATGATTCCGAAAACGACCTTGGCGTCCCGGCCGCTGCCATCTACCGCCTCGGAGAGCGCAAAGCAGTTGGCGTCGTTGGCCAGCCTGACCTCCCGCTGGAGCAATGCCTGCAGATCGCGCCGCAACGGTTGGCCGATCAGGCAGGTTGAATTGGCATTCTTGATCAGACCGGAGACCAGTGATTCGGCGCCCGGAATGCCGATCCCGACACTGCCACGGCTCCCGAGTTCGCTTTCGGCGCTTTCGACCAGGCCGGCGATGGCCATCAGTGTTGCCATATAGTCGCCGGACGGGGTCGGGATGCGCTGGCGCAGCAAAACACCACCATCGTCGGCTAGCGCGATGATCTCGATCTTGGTGCCGCCAAGGTCTACACCCAGCCGCATCAGACGCGAACGGCGATGCCCTTGACGTTGCCGTAGGTGGTCGTCAGTGTGCGCAGGACGCTGGCACCGGCCTCGAGCAGCAACATGAACAGGTTACGTTCGGTATAAAGGCAGACTTGTTGGCGAATCCCGTATTTTTCAGCGAGGGCCGGGGATAGTTTTCCGAAGCGCTGATCGATGCTCGATTCACCGGCGCTATAGCCCTCACTCAGTTCGGAGTGCAGGCCAAGGACCGAGATGTACAACTTGCCACCGATCTTCAGCTTGAGCAGCAGTTGCCGGACAATCCGGCGGGCATCGTCGTAAGGCATGCTGCACAGGCCGCGCCGGATGACGATCAGGTCGAATGGTTCGCCGGGCAGGTTGTCCGGCAGGTCGGCCAGGTTGCATGGGGCAAAGGAGATCTCCTCGCGCAAGCCAGCGGCGAGAATTCTGCCGTCAATGTCGGTGGCAACATCGGCGTGGTCGGCAACGATGACCTGGGCACCAAGACGGGCAAACTTGATGGCCATCTCGCAGCGCTTGTCGGGGAGAATCAGGACCGAAACGCGCTGATCGAAACGATGGCGCTTGACGCATTCTTCGAGCGCGTAGCGCTCAAGTTCGTCAGCCCCTGTTTCAAGCGGATTGGCAGTAATATTCGCGGACATGATTTTGTCTCCCTTCGCTTCATTGTGCACAAGGCGGAGCAGCGTGACAACCGCGAATCCGTGCAGCGAAAGGAAATCCCATGCTTGTCCGCTTTCTATCCAGTGAAACCGGTGAATTGCTGATGTTTTCCGAGGCGGCAGGGCCACTCCTGCAGGCTCTTGGCAAGGCCACCACGGCGCGTGGTACCTTTACCCAGGCCGAGATGGGAGCGGCCGCCCAGGCTTTACGTGAGGCCGTGCAGCGTGCCGATGCGCCGCCGCCCGATGACGACGAACTCGACGAGATGGGCAAAAAGAAGCCGCCTGTCGTCGCCATGAGCCAGCGGGCCTGGCCATTGATCGACATGCTGGAGCGAAGCAGCCGGGGCGGCCCCAAGGCGAATATCGTCTGGGAAGCGTCAGCCGACTTCTGAAAGCCGGCTAACCGGCTGGCTTGATACCAAAGCCGAGGGCGATTCCTTCGCTCACTGTGCGCAAGGCCTGTTCGAATTGACCGAATACTTCGGTTGAGGGTATTTCACCGCCATGCAGGACTTTCTCGAGGGCAGCGGCCGCGTTTTGCAGTTCCTGGGCCCCGATTGTCCCAGCCAGCCCCTTGGTGGAGTGGGCCTGGCGTTCGGCAGTGGCAAAATCACCCTGGTCGAGGGCCGTGCGAATGGCCTTGGGTACATCGATGGTGCGGGTATAAACATCCCGCACTATCTTTTCGTACAGCTCGGGCTTGTTCATCATGCGTCTCAGGCCGTCGGCCTTGTCGATGCCAGGGAGGTCGGGCAGTCCGTTTGCGTCGGTCATGGCTATCCCTTCAAGGCGCCCAGGTTTTGACCAGCCGCCTGATCAAAAAAGTTCGATGTCATCGCTCTTTTCCTTCATTTCTGCCATGTAATTGTCGACGGCTTCCTGGACCGGCATGCCTTGCATGACGGCTTCGAACATGGCGATTTCCTCGCGCGTCGAATACTTGCTGCGGATCTTGTCCTGCAGGCCAACCCATTCACCAGGGTTGAACAGGCGCTTGTTATCGGCAACCAGGGTGCTGAGATCGCCCAGACTGATACCGACGTGGGCCAAGCGCTGAACCAGTTTGTCGTAAAACTGGAAGGCGATGATGGCCTGGTGCACCATGCTGGATACGTGGTCGGAGACGCCGCTGAGATTTTGCTTGGCAATGCCGACGGCACCCTCGTCGGGCAGGGTCTGCACGGTGTCGGAAATGACCCGCATGTAGCCGGCCATGGTCGTGAAGGACTTGGTCAGAACGTCAACCGACGTGTCGCTATCCTTCATTGCCGCCTCGATCTGCACCGCAGCCAGCTCCAGCATCAATACGGTTTCCCTGACCTGACTCCAGCTCAGGTCAGGCGTACGGGCAGTCGTGCCGCGTGGATGGATCGTTTCGTCATTCATTATTTTTGCCCCCTCACTGACGAGAAACTATAGCGCAAAATTCAGTGAGGATTTCTGTCTCTTGCGGACCCTCCATGCTGGGTGGCGATTTGGCGTGATAATGAGGCGATGTTTTCAAAGCCCATGCTCATATTGTGGCTGTTGTTCAGCGTCGCTGAAGCGACGGCTGAGCCGCCCCTAATCGCCATCGATGTCGGGCATGGCGGTGCCGATGGTGGGGCGACGAGTGCACGGGGTCGTCCGGAATTCGCCTTCAACCGTGATTTGGCGGGTGTTCTCGCTGATGTGATGCGGGCCCGCGGTCAGCGTGTTCGCGAAGTCAATTTTTCTGGTGATATTGGCCATCTGGCAGCGCGCCCCGAGCGGGCGTTGGGCAGTGACTTTTTCATCTCGATCCACCACGACTCGATTGGCGAGGCATGGCTAAAACCGTGGCTGTGGGCGGGCCATGAGCAGACTTACACGGAGGTCAAGCGTGGCTACGGCCTCTTCATCTCGGCGCAGAATCCCTATCCGGAGACCAGCCTGCGCTGCGCCTCGGCGATGGGTGCCGTGTTGCGGCGGGCCGGCTTCACCCCGTCTACCTGGCATGGTCGACGACATCTGGCTGCCGATGCCGAAAATGGCGTCTGGTATTACGACAATCTTGTTGTGCTTTACCGGACGACCTTGCCGGCGGTCCTCTTTGAGGCCGGGGTGATCAAACACCGGGATGAAGAACTGGAATTGCTCGACGCCGAACGTCAGGCCCGGATGGCTGATGCCCTGGCAACCGGGTTGGCCGCGTGCCTGTCGGTTACAGGAATATCGGCTCGGGAGTAAGGTCGACGGCGAATTTCGCCTTCACGTCGGACTGAACAGCGACCATCGTCCGTTTGACGTCAGCACCGGTTGCACCGCCGTGATTGACCAGCACCAGCGCCTGTTTTTCGTACATGCCGACCGGGCCGAGGGACTTGCCTTTCCAGCCGGCCTGTTCGATCAGCCAGCCGGCCGCCAGTTTGACCTGGCCATCGGGCTGTGGATAGCGGGGGAGCGTCGGGTAGTCGGCAGCCAAGGCGTCAGCCCGGGCCAGATCGACGACGGGATTGTGGAAAAAGCTGCCGGCGTTCGGCGTGATCGACGGGTCCGGCAGCTTGCGCTGGCGGACGGCGATGATCGCCCTGGCGATATCCTGTGGTGTCGGCGAGGCGATGCTGTGGACGGCAAGTTCCTGCGTCACGTCGGCGTAGCGGATGTTGGGCGTCCACGCCTTGGGAAGCCGGAATACGACCGAAGTAATCGCCATTCGCCCACTCAAATGCCAGCCTTCCTGCTTGAAAAGGCTGTCGCGGTAGCCGAAACGGCACTGCTCGCGGTTTAGCGTCAGAAACGCCTGCTGGTCAAAATCCCAGGCGGTCAGCGCATGGAAACATTCGCCCACTTCCAGCCCATAGGCACCGATATTCTGGATCGGTGCCGCCCCGACCGTGCCGGGAATCAGGCTGAGGTTTTCCAGTCCCGGCCAGCCCTGTTGCAATGTCCACTGAACAAAATCATGCCAGTTTTCACCGGCCCCGGCTTCGATATAGAAAGCGTCGGTATCTTCCTTGATCAGGTGCTTGCCGGGGATCGCCATATGCAGGACGAGGCCATCGAAATCTCCAGTCAGGACGAGGTTGCTGCCGCCGCCGAGGATGAAGCGTTTGCCGTCACCGATCTGAACGGTGGCCAGTTCACCAGCCGAGACAATGCGGATATAACGCGCCGCCCGGCCCGGCAGGGCGAGGGTGTTGCAGTGCGTCAGATCGGCGGCGGCGATTTCGTTCATCACGGATTCAGAGCAGGGGGGCCAGCCAGTACTCGGCGTCCTTGATGGCCATGCCCTTGCGTGCCGCCCAGTCTTCGAGCTGATCCCGGCTGATTTTCGGAATGGCAAAATAGGCCGCGTCGGGATGGCCGATATAGAAGCCTGAGACGGCTGCGGCCGGTGTCATTGCACAGGACTCGGTGAGGTGCATGCCGGCGTTGGCCGGCGCATCGAGCAGGGCGAACAGTTCGCGCTTGGCCGTGTGATCCGGGCAGGCCGGGTAGCCGGGGGCGGGGCGGATGCCCTTGTATTGCTCGTTGATCAGGGCATCGTTGTCGAGCGACTCGTTGGCACCATAGCCCCAGTAGTGAGTACGTACTCGCATGTGGAGCCACTCAGCAGCGGCTTCGGCCAGGCGATCGGCCAGCGATTTCAGCATGATCGCAGAATAGTCGTCATTGGCCTTTTCGAAGGCGGCAACGCGCTCATCAATACCAAGGCCGGCAGTAACGGCGAAGGCGCCGACGTAATCTTGATCGCCGACGTAATCAGCTAGTGCAACGTTGTAGCGGCCCTTCGGTTGCTTGTGCTGCTGACGCAGGCCGACCCAGCGGGTCAGTTCGGTGCTGCGGCTTTCATCGCCATAAATAATGATGTCTTCGTTTTCACCCCGGGCCGGGTAGAGGCCGAAGACGGCTTTGGCGGTCAGCCAGTTTTGCGCAACGATCTTGGCCAGCATGGCCTGGGCGTCGGCGAACAGCTGGCGGGCGGTTTCGCCGACCACGTCGTTCTGCAGGATGGCCGGGTAGCGACCGGCCAGATCCCAACTCTGGAAGAAGGGCGACCAGTCGATGTAGGGAACCAGTTCGGCCAGCGGGATGGTCAGCGCCTGGCGACCGGACAGCGCCGGCTTGACCGGAGTAAATCCGTCGTTCCACGTGAAACGGTTGGCGCGTGCTTCAGCCAGCGTCACCATCGTGGCACCCTTGCGGCCGGCATGTTCGGCCCGCACGCTGGCGTATTCGGCAACGATTTCAGCCATGTAGCCGTCGCGCTGGTCGGCTGAGAGCAGCTTGGTGGCGACGCCGACGGCGCGCGAGGCATCGGGGACGTAAACCACGGCACCATTGGTGTTGGGGGCGATCTTGATCGCCGTATGGGCGCGGCTGGTTGTGGCGCCGCCGATCAGCAGTGGCTGCTTCATGCCCTGGCGCTGCATTTCGCTGGCGACGTGGGCCATTTCCTCGAGCGACGGGGTGATCAGGCCGGACAGGCCGATGATGTCGACACGATGCTCCAGGGCGGCCTTCAGGATGTTGTCGCAACTGACCATGACGCCGAGGTCGACGACATCGTAGCCATTACAGCCGAGGACGACGCCAACGATGTTCTTGCCGATGTCGTGTACATCACCCTTGACCGTGGCCATCAGGATCTTGCCCTTGCTGCCCAGGCCGGTGCGGGTCTTTTCCGCCTCGATGTAGGGGAGCAGGTGGGCCACCGCCTGTTTCATGACGCGGGCCGACTTGACCACCTGTGGGAGGAACATCTTGCCGGCGCCGAAGAGATCGCCGACGACGTTCATGCCGTTCATCAGCGGGCCTTCGATGACGGCGAGCGGTGGCTTGCCTTTACCTTCAAGTTTGGCGCGGACTTCTTCGGTGTCGGCCACGACGAAATCGGTAATGCCCTTGATCAGTGCATGTTCAAGGCGCTTTTCGACGGATTGCTGACGCCTCGAAAGGTCGGGGCCGCTATCCTTGGCTTTACCCTCTTTCACGGTCTGGGCGAAATCGACCAGAGCCTCGCCCGCTTCCGGGTGGCGATTGAGGACGACAGCCTCGACCTTGTCGCGCAGTACCGGGTCCAGGTCATCGTAGATGCCGAGCATGCCGGCATTGACGATACCCATGGTCATGCCGTTCTTGATGGCGTGATAAAGGAAAACGGTGTGGATCGCCTCGCGCACGGCGTCATTGCCACGGAAGCTGAACGAGACGTTGGAGACGCCGCCGGAAATGTGGGCGTGCGGCAGGTTTTCCTTGATCCAGCGCACCGACTCGATGAAATCGACGGCGTAGTTGTCGTGTTCGGGAATGCCGGTGGCGATGGCAAAAATGTTCGGGTCGAAGATGATGTCTTCGGCCGGAAAACCAATGCTGAGCAGAAGGTCGTAGGCGCGCTTGCTGATTTCAGTCTTGCGGGCGAAGGTGTCGGCCTGGCCCTTTTCGTCGAAGGCCATGACGATGACCGCAGCGCCGTATCGGCGGGCGAGTTTGGCCTGTTCGATGAACTTGGCTTCGCCCTCCTTCATCGAGATTGAATTGACGATGCCCTTGCCCTGGATGCACTTGAGGCCGGCTTCGATGACTTCCCATTTCGACGAGTCGATCATGATCGGCACGCGGGAAATGTCGGGTTCCGAGGCGATCAGTTTGAGGAAGCGATCCATCGCTGCCAGCGAGTCGAGCATCGCCTCGTCCATGTTGATATCGATGACCTGGGCACCATTCTCGACCTGCTGGCGGGCAACAGCCAGGGCGTCGTCGAAGCGGCCTTCGAGGATCATGCGGGCGAAGGCTTTCGAGCCGGTGACGTTGGTTCGTTCGCCGACGTTCACGTAGAGCGAATCGGCGCCGACATTGAACGGCTCCAGCCCGGACAGGCGGAGTTTCTTCTCGATGCTCGGGATTTTTCTTGGGGCGACCGCTGCGACGCGTTGAGCAATCGCCTGGATGTGCTCGGGCGAAGTGCCGCAGCAGCCGCCGACGATATTGACGATGCCGCTCTTTGCCCAGCCCTCGATTTCATCGGCCAGCATGTCGGCGGTTTCGTCGTAGCCGCCGAAGGCATTGGGCAGGCCGGCATTCGGGTGGGCCGAGATGTAGCAGTCGCAGACGCGCGACAGTTCCTCGACGTACTGGCGCAGTTCCTTGGCGCCGAGTGCACAGTTCAGGCCGAAGGAGAGCGGCCGGATATGGTTCAGCGAATTCCAGAATGCCTCGGCTGTCTGTCCCGACAACGTGCGGCCGGAAGCGTCGGTAATCGTGCCGGAAATCATCACCGGCCAGCGGCGGCCGGCCTGCTCGAAGAATTGTTCGATGGCGAACAAGGCGGCCTTGGCGTTGAGCGTATCGAAAACGGTTTCGACGAGCAGGATGTCGGCGCCACCATCGGTCAGGCCGCGAATCGCTTCGAGGTAATCGGTGACCAGAGCGTCGAAGGTGACATTGCGATAACCGGGGTCGTTCACATCCGGCGAGATCGAGGCAGTGCGACTCGTCGGGCCGAGAACGCCGGCAACGAAGCGCGGCTTGGCCGGGTTGGCGGTGGTGAATTCATCGCACAGGCGGCGGGCGAGGGTGGCACCCTCGACGTTCAGTTCGTAGACGATGGGCTCAAGTTTGTAATCAGCCTGCGACACCGCGGTGGAATTGAAGGTGCAGGTTTCGAGAATGTCGGCCCCGGCTTCGAGGTATTCGCGGTGAATGCCGCCGATGACATCGGGTCGGGTCAGGACCAGCAGGTCGTTGTTGCCCTTGAGGTCATGTCGGTGATCGGCGAAACGCGTGCCGCGATAGTCGGCTTCCTGCAATCCGTGACGCTGGATCATCGTGCCCATGGCCCCGTCGAGGACGAGCATTCTTTGGGCGAGCAGGGCGGAAAGTTCGGCGGTACGGTCGGTTTGCTGCATGATCACCTCGGCAAAACAAAATGACGCCGGGTACGCCGCAAAAACGAACGGCGCCACAAACCGGCTGGGTTTGCGAGCGCCGTTGATCATTGCCGAGCCTGGCCCCGGCATTCACGTCAAGCATGAAAAGGGTCGCAGCGCTCCTCGGCAGAATGACTAGTTTACCGGCCTGAAGGCCAGATGCCAAGTTAAGCGACTGATTTTGTGGCAAAGGCGAGGCGGCTGTAGTGCTTCAGCCGGGCACCCCGGCAAACACCGAAACCGCATTGCGTCCCTGATCTTTGGCCTGGTACATGGCCTGATCAGCCAGTTTGCGCAGGGTATCCAGGCTGATGCCATGCGTCGGACAAATGGCGATGCCGATACTGCAAGACAGGTCGAGAGGCCCGGCCGTTGTTTCGATAGGGGCTGAAATGGCAGCCAGCAGCTTCCTGCCGACGTTTTCGGCATCCTCAATGTTCAGGATGTTGGCCAGCAGGATGACAAATTCGTCGCCGCCGTAGCGGGCAACCGTGTCACAGGCGCGCAGTTCATCCGCCATGCGGGTGGCACAGGCGGTCAGGACCTGATCGCCCACATCGTGGCCATAACGATCATTGATTTCCTTGAAGTGATCGAGATCAGCCAGCAGCAAGGCAAAGGCATTGCCATTTCGCTGCCAGTTGCGGAAGGCATGCTCAAATCGATCAGTAAACAGAAAGCGATTGGGCAGGCCGGTCAGGAGATCGTGGGTGGCCAGATAGGCTGAACGCTCCTGTTCGATCTCGGCCTGATCGAGACTCAGGTAGTGGCGAACGGTGACCCAGGGAACGACAATCAGGGCTGCGCCGAGCAGAAGCAGGACGAGAAGCTGCTCGGCATGAAAAAAATCGCGCCACAATAATTGACGCTCGAAGGTCATCACCGTCGGCTGCGAAACATTGTCGATGCGTAGCTGCCGCGAAAATCGAGGCAACATCAGCCTGTCGAGGAGGCCTGCTTCGGCAGCCTGGTGGGCGAAAAGCTGGCTCTGGGGATTGCCGGGCGGCGTGATGATTGCCGCAAAGCTGATTTGCTCGTGATCGCCCTCCCTGCTTCTGGCGGGGACCAGGGACCGGGTCTTGATCAGCAGCAGGGCGACCATGGTATCGCCGAAGAAATTGAGGTCTGTCCCGGCTTTCCCAGCTTTCCGACTGACTTCCTGCAGCAGGATATAGGCACCATCGCCTTCGTACATGCTGAATACCGGCGAAACCACCGGCTTGATGTTGCGGTGGGCCAGAGCCATAGTGCGCGACAAATAGTCGACTGTTTCGAGGCGCAATCCGTAAATTGCCTGGGCTTCGGGCAGCGCCGGATACATGAAGAGGATGGGCCACGTTATATTCTTTTGGCTGTCATCCTGAAACGGTCTGCCGGTGAGTTCGGAGAAATCCTTGATCGAAAAATCGGAACGCCAAGTTTGGCGTAGCGTACCTTGGAATTGGAGTTCTTCCGAGAGGGCTACCCGACGGGCAACTTCGATCATGTAGATGTGAGGATAGGCCGCAGTGGCTGCGGCAGCGTACTTCATTGCCGAGTCGGTATCGCTGCGATCGACTGCCTGCAGGAATGCTGAAAATCCGGCGAGAACAGCTTCGTTGGTATCCAGCTTCTGCTTGACGTCACTGACGATGAGCCGGACATCTTCGTCGAAATGGCTTTCCCATCGGCTGATTTCCGCCAACATCAGCATGTGCGTGACGAAGGCGATGGCACCAAGCCAGGCAGTCATCAGAGCGAGCAGAGTGGGACGGAAGCGCGGACGGGGCATTTTGTGAAAAATGATAATTTCCCAAAATGTCCCACCTTGGCCGCTGTTTGTAAATAAGGCGAAGGTCATAGCCGTCACCGGCTGCCCATAGGCCTCGACTGCAATCTGGCCGCAGTTGCCGCTTGCCGCTTGCCGGGCGCTCAGGCGAGCGGCTCGTGGCGCAGCCAGACGGTAAAGCGCGCGCCTTCACCGGGCAGGCTGCTGACCGTCAGGCGCCCGCCGTAACGTTCGATCAGGTTCTTGCTGACCCATAGGCCGAGACCGTTCCCATCCGGTTTTTTGGTTGTAAAGAAGGGCTGGAAGAGGCGGGCAAGATCCGCCTCGCCGATACCCGGCCCGGAGTCTTCGACGATCAGCCGGATGCCGAGCGGCATGTCGCTCTCATCCCAGTCCTCGATGGTGATTTTCAGAACGCCACCGGTGGGCATGGCCTGGATGGCATTGACCAGCAGGTTGATGACTACTTGCTGCAGTTCATTCTTGTTGCAGATGATTGGCCGGGTTGAATCGACCAGCTGCTGGACGGCGACGCTGCCTGTCTTGAGCAGATGCCGGACGAGCAGCAGGCAGTCCTGGACCAGTTGGGCCGGGTCGGCTGGCTCGAGGTAGCCGACGTAATCCTGCGGCCGGGCGAATTGCAGGAGTTTGGCGACGATCAGCCGGATGCGCTGGACCTGCTCGTGGATGAGTTTTATTTCCGGGGCGACCGGGTCGGCCTGGGGGCCGAGCAGGTCGCGCAGCACATCGAGATTGCCCTGGATGACGGCAATCGGATTATTGATTTCATGGGCGATGCCGGCGGTCAGCTGACCGATGGCGGCGAGTTTTTCGTTCATCACCAGCTGCGATTGGGCCGCCTTGAGGTCGGTGACGGCCTGCTCCAGCGCTGAGGTCCGTTCGGCCACCTTGGCATCGAGCGATTCTCCCCAGCGTTTGAGCGCCCTGGCCTGCGCATGCAGGCGGTCGAGCAGGCGGTCGAAGTGGGCAGCGACAACGCCGAGTTCGTCTTGGCAGGGAACGTTGCCGACGCGTGCCTCGGCATCACCGCGTTCGATGGCGTGCATGGTCGCGTGCATCCGCTCAATCGGCCGGAAAACCCGGCGCGCCCAGAGTACGGCAAAAACGCCGGCGATCAACATGGCCGCCACAAAGAGTGCGATGACAACGGTGAAGGCTTGCTGGCGGGTCTCGACGAACGGGCCTTCAAGAAAGCCGACATAGAGCATGCCGATCCGCTGCCGGCGGCCATCAAGCAGCGGCTCGTAGGCCGAAACATACCAGTCGCTGACCACGAAGGCGCGGTCCAGCCAGGTCTGGCCAGCCCCGAGGACGGTGTCGTAAACCGCCTGCGAGACGCGGGTGCCGATCGCCCGGGTATCGCCAAAAAGACGGACGTTGGTGGCAATGCGCACGTCGTCCAGGAAAAGCGTCGCCGTCCCGGCGCTGCCGAAGGGCAGGGCACCGGCCGGGTAGACGATGGCATTGAGGCGATCAATGAAGTCGAGATTCTTGTTGAGCAGGACGCCGCCGCTCAGAACGCCGATCAGACGGCCGTTGGCATCCTGCACCGGGGCGGCCGAATGAATGACCAGGCCGCGGGTTTCCGATTCGCGCCGGTCCGGTCGGGCATTCGCCGTGGCGACAATGGTCGTCCGGGCCTGCATGGCCAGGGCCGGGCTAATGGTGAATAGCTGGGGTCCGCTGAACACCTCGGTTTCGGTACTGGCCTGGCCGAGCAGGGCGGCGGCGATGACCGGCCAGGTTCTGGCATCCTGTTGGCTGTGGTCGACGTCGCTAAAGTGCAGGAAGTCGAGTTTGTATTCCAATTGGGTCGAGTCGAGCAGTGCCGTTACGGCCTGTTCGGCTTCACCGTGTGGGCTGCGCAGGGTCCGGGCCAGTCGTTCAGAGGCAGCCAGGCTGGCAACCGAGCGGCCGACACCTTCCGTCACGCGCTCAAAATAGCCGTGAGCGACGGCGAGGTCGGAACGAACCTTGGTGACCAGCAGATGGTCCAGATAATCGCCACCCCAGTAGGCCAGCACCGCCATGGTCAGGGGCAGGACGATGCCGAGCGGAACCAGTGCCAGCAGTAATAGCCGGGCGCGAATGGAGCGCCGCCGACTGGGCGGGGTCAGATTCCCCAGGCCTGGCACTTGCGGTCCATGGTCTTGCGCGAGATGCCGAGCCGGCGGCTGGCTTCGGACTTGTTGCCGGCGCAGACGGCGAGAATGGCGAGAATATGGCGTTTTTCAACAACTTCGAGCGACTCGCTGTCGACGGTGGTCGCTCCGGCATCGATTTCCGCCTTGTTGCCAATGTCAAACCAGCCAAGGATCAGCGACCGTTCAATCAGATTGCGCAGTTCGCGCACATTGCCCGGCCAGTCGTAATCGGCCATCCGGGCCTGCGTGCGCGGGTCAAGGCCGAGCCGCGGAACGCCTAGGCTGGGGGTCAGTTGGGCCATGAAATGTTCGACCAGCAACGGAATGTCATCGGGCCGTTCGCGCAGCGGCGGCAGCGTGACTTCAAGCACTTGCAGCCGGTAATAGAGATCGGAGCGGAAACGTTGGGCGACGACTTCCGCTTTCAGGTCGCGGTTGGTCGCCGCGATGACCCGGACATCGACGGAAATTTCCTGCGCCGAGCCGACCGGCCGGATGCGTCTTTCCTCGATGGCGCGCAGCAACTTTGCCTGGGCGGCGGGTGGCAGTTCGGAAATCTCGTCGAGAAAGAGGGTGCCGCCTCGGGCATAGTAAAAGAGGCCTTCGCGGCTCTGCACTGCGCCGGTATAGGCCCCCTTGACGTGGCCGAACAATTCGGACTCGATGAGTTCGGCCGAGATGGCCGCGCAATTGACCGGTACGAAGGGACCTTCGGCCCGCTGGCTCATTCGGTGCAGGGCGCGGGCGGCGACCTCCTTGCCCGTGCCGGATTCGCCGCTGAGGAGGACGGTTGCGGGTGTCGGGGCGATGCGTTTGAGACGTTCGCAGACCTTGAGCATGGCCTCTGACTGACCCACCATACCTTCGATATCGACCGAATGGGTACTGATTTCGCGACGTAGCACGAAGTTTTCACGGGCCAGTCGGGAGCGCTCGAAACAGCGCTGGATGGCGTTCAAAACCTGGGCCAGCGAGAACGGTTTTAGCAGGAAATCGGCCGCCCCGGCGCGCAAGGCATCAATGGCCGTGTCGAGGTCGGCGTAGGCAGTCATCAACACGACGTCGCCGGCATAGCCGGTGTGGCGCAATTCATGCAGCCACTCGATGCCGGAACAGCCGGGCAGGGAGATATCAAGGACGATCAGGTCGTAGTGCTGGCGTTCGAACAGCGGGCGGGCCTGTTCGACGCTGCCGGCAATGTCGGCGACGCCGCAGCGCGTGGCCAGCGCCCGCTGCAGGAAACTCTGCATGCCCGGTTCGTCGTCGACGATGAGTACCGAGTATTGCTGCCAGGGCGCTGCCGGAGCGCCGGCTGTTGTCTCGTCCATTGCGTTGTCGCTTATAGGGAATTGATTCAGTCGAAACAATTTTCGCACGGCTGAGCCCGGCGTGTGTCGCTCAGTTTATTACTGATTGCTGCTAGCGATTGTCTCAGCTCGGGGGTCATTTGCCCGATACATTTAGCGGCTATCATCACGGTTTTCTAATAGACAGAAGTCGATCCATGCAAAATATTCTGATCATCATCAATGCTGCCCCGTACGGTAGTGAACGTTGCCTGTCCGCCCTGCGCCTGGCCACGGCGCTGGCCGGCAATGATGGCCAGCCGGCGATCCGCATTTTCCTGATGTCCGATGCGACCGTGCTCGGCTTGCCCAATCAGATCGACGGAGCGGGCAATGGCCTGCAGGGTATGGTTGAAGGGCTGGTTGCCCAGGGCGTTGATATCCGCCTCTGCCGGACTTGTGCCCTGGCCCGCGGCCTGGGGGAACTGCCGCTGATCGCGGGGACGTCGATCGGCACGCTGGTCGAACTGGCCGAGGCAACGCTGGTGGCAGACAAGGTCATCACCTTCTGATGATCCTTGTCTGATTGAGACATTTTGTCCGGCCGGAAGGCTGGATGGACAAAATGTCTCAACTGTTTTCGCTGGTTTTAATAGGTGATTTCAGCCTGTTCAATGACTTACCCGGAATGGCATAGTGATTGCAATGTTTTCCCCTTGCGACATGGGGTCGCATGAGGAGGAAAAACGCAAATGAATATGAACAGGCGGCAGTTCTTCAGGGTCTGCTCCGCCGGGCTGGGAGGATCGTCCATCGCCATGATGGGATTCTCACCGACAGCAGCCCTGGCCGAAGTACGGACCTTCAAGCTCGCCCGCGCTACCGAAACACGGAATATCTGTCCGTACTGCTCGGTGTCCTGCGGGGTGCTTATCTACTCAACCGGCGACAAGTCCAAGAATACGCCGGCTGAAATCATCCACATCGAAGGCGACCCGGATAATCCGGTCAATCGCGGTACGCTGTGCCCGAAGGGCGCCGGCCTGCGCGACATGGTGCAGAGCGCCAATCGCCTGAAGTGGCCGGAAGTGCGTGAACCCGGTTCGGCCGAATGGAAGAAGATCTCCTGGCAGGAAGCCATCGAGCGCATCGCCAAGCACATGAAGGCTGACCGCGATGCCAACTTCATGGCGCAGAACAAGGACGGCGTGACCGTCAATCGCTGGACCACCACCGGATTCCTTGCATCATCCGCAGCACCGAATGAGGCTGGCTACCTGACCGTGAAGACGATTCGCGCGATGGGCATGACCTCGATCGATACCCAGGCACGTATTTGACACGCTCCCACGGTGGCCAGTCTGGCTCCGAGTTTTGGGCGTGGTGCGATGACCAACCACTGGGTGGACATCAAGAACGCTGATTTGATTCTGGTAATGGGCGGCAACCCGGCTGAAGCGCACCCCTGCGGCTTCAAGTGGGTGATCGAAGCCAAGAAAACCCGCAAGGCGAAGCTGGTCGTGGTCGACCCGCGTTTCAACCGCACCGCGTCGGTGGCTGATTTCTACACCCCCCTGCGTCCCGGTACCGACATTGCCTTTCTTGGCGGTGTCATCAATTACCTGGTCAGCAATGACAAGATTCACCACGATTATGTGAAGGCCTATACCAATGCGGCTTTCCTGATCGATCCGGGCTTCAAGTTCGACGACGGCATCTTCTCCGGCTACAACGAGGAGAAGCGCAGTTACGACAAGTCGACCTGGAAGTACCAGATGGACAAGGACGGCTACGCCATGGTCGACGAGACCTGGCAGGACCCGAACTGCGTCTGGCAACTCATGAAGACCCACTATTCGCGCTATACGCCCGATATGGTGAGCAAGGTCTGCGGCACGCCGAAGGAAGCCTTCATCAAGGTCTGCGAGATGATTGCCGAGACCGCAGCGCCGAACAAGACGATGACCAACCTGTACGCACTGGGCTGGACCGAGCATTCCGTCGGTTCCCAGAACATCCGCTGCATGGCCATCATCCAGCAGTTGCTCGGCAACATGGGCATGGCCGGCGGCGGCATCAACGCCCTGCGTGGTCACGCCAACGTCCAGGGCATCACGGACTTTGCGCTCTACGCCCAGAATCTGCCGGGCTACGTCGGTGCCCCCATGGATGCCGACAAGGACCGCGCCACCTATCTGGAAAAGCGCACGCCCAAGGCACTGCGTCCGGGCCAGATGAACTTCGGCCAGAACTTCCCCAAGTGGCATACCAGTCTGGCCAAGGCCTGGTGGGGTGATGCGGCGACCAAGGAAAACGACTTCGCTTACGACTACTTCCCGAAACTGGGTGGGGCGTCGGACGTGCTGTCGATTTTCAACGCCATGTACGAAGGCAAGATCAACGGCTTCTTCTGTCAGGGTTTCAACCCGCTGGCCTCGGTGGCCAACAAGAAGAAGGTCGGCGATGCCCTGGCCAAACTCAAGTACATGGTGGTCATGGACCCGCTGGCGACCGATACTTCCGAGTACTGGAAGCCGCACGGCGAGTTCAATGATGTGAAGCCGGCGGAAATCCCGACCGAGGTCTTCCGTCTGCCGACCACGCTGTTCGCTGAAACGGCCGGCACCTTCACCAACTCCGGTCGTGTCATCCAGTGGCGCTGGAAGGCGGCGGATGGTCCGGGCGATGCCAAGGACGATACCGAAATCCTGGCCGCGCTTTTCCTCAAGCTCAAGGAAATGTACGTCAAGGATGGCGGCGCTTTCCCCGACCCTATCCTCAAGCTGACCTGGGCCTACAACCAGCCGACCAAGCCGTCGCCGGAAGAACTGCTCCGCGAAATCAACGGCAAGGCACTGGCCGACGTGCTCGACCCGAAGGACCCGACCAAGGTGCTGGTCAAGGCCGGTGAGCAACTGGCTTCCTTTGCCCAACTGCGCGATGACGGCTCGACCACCTGCGGCAACTGGATCTACTGCGGTGTCTGGTCGCAGGCCGGCAACCTGTCGGCTCGCCGTGACAATGCCGATCCGTCCGGTCTGGGCCAAACCATGAACTGGGGTTTCGCCTGGCCGGTCAATCGCCGCATCATCTACAACCGCGCCTCGGCCGACCTCGCGGGCAAGCCGTGGGATCCAAAGCGGACGGTGTTGAAGTGGACAGGGACGGCCTGGGGCGGCAACGACGTGCCGGACATGCGTCCGGATGCGGCGCCCGATCAGAACGTCATGCCCTTCATCATGAATCCGGAAGGTGTGGCCCGTCTGTTCAGCCGCGACATGATGGCCGAAGGCCCGTTCCCCGAGCACTACGAGCCGTTCGAAAGCCCGCTCGACAATAATCCGATGCACCCCAAGAACCCGAAGGCGACGAGCAACCCGGCTGCCCGCGTGTACAAGGGCGACATGGAGGCGTTCGGCAAGGCCAAGGACTTCCCGTACGTGGCGACGACCTACCGCCTGACCGAGCATTTCCACTACTGGACCAAGCAGAGCAAGATCAACGCGATCATGCAGCCGGAACAGTTTGTGGAGATCGGCGAGGAACTGGCCAAGGAAAAGGGCATCGCCAACGGCGAGAAGATCAAGGTCCGTTCCAATCGGGGCTTCATCAAGGGCGTCGCGGTGGTGACCAAGCGCATCAAGGCCCTCGACGTCGACGGCCGGAAGGTGCACACGGTCGGTATTCCGATCCACTACGGGTTCAAGGGGGCGACGAAGCCCGGCTTCATCACCAACACCCTGACCCCGTACGTCGGTGACGCCAATACGCAGACGCCGGAGTACAAGGCGTTCCTGGTCAACATCGAGAAAGCGTAAAGGAGAGCTGATATGGCACTGCAATCGCTAGACATCAAACAGCGCTCCGCGACGACGACGCCCTCCACGCACGTGCGGGAAACGATCGAAATCGCCAAGCTTATCGACGTATCCGCCTGCATCGGCTGCAAGGCCTGCCAGGTTGCCTGTTCGGAGTGGAATGACATTCGCGACGAAGTGGGCAACTGCCACGGCGTCTACGACAACCCGATGGATCTGTCGGCCAAGTCGTGGACGGTGATGCGCTTTACCGAGGTCGAGCAGAACAACAAGCTCGAGTGGCTGATCCGCAAGGACGGCTGCATGCACTGCGCCGACCCCGGTTGCCTCAAGGCTTGCCCGGCCCCCGGTGCGATCATCCAGTACAGCAACGGCATTGTCGATTTCCACCAGGAAAACTGCATCGGCTGTGGCTACTGCGTGACCGGCTGTCCGTTCAACGTCCCCCGTATCTCGAAGGAAGACAGCAAGGCCTACAAGTGCTCGCTGTGTTCCGACCGGGTTGCTGTCAACCAGGCCCCGGCCTGCGCCAAAGCCTGCCCGACGGGAGCGATCCAGTTCGGATCGAAGGAGGACATGAAGGATTACGCGGCCAAGCGCGTCACCGACCTCAAGGAACGTGGCTACGAACAGGCGGGACTGTACGATCCGCAAGGCGTTGGTGGTACGCACGTCATGTACGTGCTGCACCATGCCGACAAGCCTGATCTTTACGCCGGCCTGCCGGCCAATCCGTCGATCAGCCCGCTCGTTTCGCTGTGGAAGGGCTTCGCCAAACCGCTCGCTACGCTGGCGCTGGCTGGCGTCGCACTGGGTAGCCTGTTCCATTACGTAACCAAGGGTCCGAACGAGGTCTCGAAGGAGATCGAAGACGAGATCGAGAAGGAGGATGCAAAATGATCCGCGATCCGAAAGACCTCAAGCGTTACGAGCCCAAGGAACGGGCCAATCACTGGGTGGTGGGCATCAGCTTCATTCTGCTCTCCCTCTCCGGTCTGGCTTTCTTCCACCCGGCGTTTTTCCCGCTGACCCAGTTGTTCGGTGGCCCGACCTGGACGCGCATTCTGCACCCCTACCTCGGGGTGCTGATGGCGGTCTCCTTCCTCGGCCTCTACTTCCGCTTCAAGCATCTGAACAAGATGACGCCTGCGGACAAGGAATGGCTCGGCAAGGTCAGGCAGATGGTGGACGGCGACGACCACAACATGCCGGAGCAGGGCAAGTACAACGGCGGCCAGAAAGTCATGTTCTGGGCGATGGCCATCTGCATGCTGCTGATGGCTGTTTCCGGAGTGCTCATCTGGCGCGCCTGGTTCGGCTTCGACATTACGCTCGTCCGTATGGGCGCCGTGGTGCACGCCGCTGCTGGCGCCGTAATGATCGGCCTGATCTTTGTGCACGTTTATGCCGCCATCTGGGTTAAGGGCACCATCCGCGCCATGTGGTACGGCACGGTAACCCGAGGCTGGGCCAAACAGCATCATCGCGGCTGGTATCGTCAGGTGACGGGTAAGTAATCGGGCCTGCAGGGTTGGGTTGCCCGCGCAGGCCGTACGGTCGTGCGGGCGCAACTTGATCCTGCTGCGCCGGGTTATTTGCGCCACTGATTTAGGTTTACCTTGCGTTCAGGGGGCTCTGCGGAGAAGATTTCCGCAACCCCCTTTTTTTGAGTTTCCATGCCCACACAACCCATTGAGTTTCACCCTCCGGCTGAAGAGGCAGCAGCAATCCTGTTGCCGGTGACCACCACGCTTTTTGCTGACCGCGCCGACCGCTTTGACGGGCTCGCCGTCGGCCACAGTTTGGCTGACTGGCTCGCCTTTCTCGGCCAACTCAGCCGCGCCCAACACCAAGCCCTGAAGAACGTGCCGGCCTTGCCGCTACCGGATGCCGCGACGCTCGAACAGGCGCGTGCCCACGGCATGCCGCCGCTCAATCTCGCCCTGCGTCCCGCTGCCTGGCGCGAGGTGCTGCGCCAGATCGCCGGCGAACTGCGCAAGGATGCGCCTGAGGCGGCTGGCAAGGCGCTGGATGCGCTGCTGGCAGCTGACAATGCCTGGCTCGAAAAGCTCGCTGACACGCTGCTCAGTGGCGAAATGGAGGCCGGTGACGCAGCCGAACTGCCTTTCGTGGCGGCTGCCCTGCAGGTTGTCTTCACCCGACTGGCCAGCCAGTTCGACGCTACCCAACTGCAGAAACTGGACGCGCACGGCATCTGCCCATGCTGCGGTAGTCCGGCTGTCGCCAGCGTGGTACGTCTCGGGGCGGCCATCAACAATTTGCGTTATCTGCACTGCAGCCTGTGCAACACCGAATGGAACGTGCCGCGCGCTACCTGTACCGCCTGTGATACCGACAAGGCGGTTGGCTTGCACGAGATCGATGGGGCGAAGGGGGCGGTTCGCGCCGAAACCTGCGACACCTGCAAGAGCTATCTGAAAATCGTCTATCAGGAAAAAGACCCGCGGGTTGACCCGGTGGCTGATGATCTGGCCACGCTGGCTCTCGACCTGCTGGTTGATGAAGCGGGCTATGCGCGTTCCGGCCCGAATCTGCTTCTGATCGGCGCCTATAGTGGCTAAAGCCATTTGATTAACCTTTCTGCCCGGTTCGGGTGAAAGCCATGAACGAACACAAACGTCTTCCCGCGGTTGACCGCGTCCTCCAGCAAATTCCCGATCTGATCGACGTACATGGTCGCCAGCCGGTTACCGCCTGCGTCCGGGCCGAATTGGCAGCCGCCCGCGAGGGACTGAAATTCGGCCTGCCGCTCCCCGATGACGCCAGCCTGCTCGCGGCCATACGCCGCCGGGCCGAGGCAGCCGGTCAGGCCCGACTCCGTTCAGTCTTCAATCTGACCGGCACGGTGCTGCATACCAATCTCGGCCGGGCGCAACTGGCCGAGGAGGCCATTGCTGCCATGGTCGAGGCCGCCCGTTCGCCCTGTCCGCTGGAGTATGACCTCGCTTCCGGTGGGCGAGGGGATCGTGACGATCTGGTGTCCGGGCTGCTCGCCGAACTGATTGCCGGGGGTTCGCCCAATATCGCCGCGACCATCGTCAACAACAATGCGGCTGCCGTGCTGCTGACCCTCAACGCGCTCGCGCAGGGCAAGGAGGCGGTGGTGTCGCGTGGCGAACTGGTTGAGATCGGTGGCGCTTTCCGAATTCCCGATGTGATGCGCCGGGCGCAGGTCAAGCTGCACGAAATCGGCACGACCAATCGCACACACGCCAAGGATTTTCAGGAGGCGATCAATCCGAAGACGGCCTTGCTGATGAAAATCCACACCAGCAATTACGCCGTCACCGGTTTTACGGCGACCGTGGATGAAAAAGCCATCGCCGACATTGCCCATGCCGCCGGTCTGCCCTTTGTCATCGATCTTGGCAGTGGCACCCTCTGTGATTTCGCCGCCTACGGCCTACCGGCCGAACCGACCCCGCAGCAGGCGCTGGCAGCTGGTGCTGATATCGTTACCTTTTCCGGTGACAAACTGCTGGGTGGCCCTCAGGCCGGGCTTATCGTCGGGCGGAAGGACCTCATTGCCAAAATCAAGAAAAACCCCCTCAAGCGGGCCCTGCGTGTCGGCAAGACAACCCTCGCGGCGCTAGAGGCAACCCTGCGTCTGTATCGCGACCCCGATCGTCTGGCCGAACGCCTGCCCACCTTGCGCCTGCTGACCCGGCCGCTGGCCGAGATCAATGCCCTGGCCGAACGGCTGCTGCCATTGGTGCAAGCGACGTTTGGTGAACTGGCCACGGTCAGTGTCGAGCCGTGCTGCAGCCAGATTGGTAGTGGTGCGTTACCGGTCGAACGCCTGCCGTCAGCTGCGCTGGTTTTTCGGGTGAATGCAAAAAGGGCGGGGAAAATGCTGCTGTCGATCGAGGCCGCCTTCCGCGGTTTGCCGACGCCGGTTATCGGCTATATCCGCGATGATGCGTATCATCTCGATTTGCGCTGTCTGGAGGGCAAGGACGAAACACGGTTTACCGCCCAGCTGCCGCAACTAAAGCTTTGAAAAACTGTTTGGTTTATTGAAAGCAGCCTTGATGGGCGGTCGGTGTACCGCCTGCTGTTTTCTTCCATGCCTGAAAGGGCAAATCTGTAAATCCGGGCATCTCCGTGTCCGGGTGGTTTCTCGAATGGAGAAGAAGTCATGACGTTCAATCGCCGGCAATTCCTTGCGGCGGGTGCAGTACTGGGTGCCTCTGCCGCCATCGCCCAGCCAACCAGCCCGCTGCCTTTCCTGATCAACATGCAGTCTGACCCGCTGCTGCCGAAAGCGACGGGCAAGCGAGTGGTTATCTGCGGTGGTGGCTGGGGTGGGATCACTGCAGCCAAACATCTCAAGTTATTGAATCCGACCCTTGAAGTCGTCGTCCTTGAGCGTAATCCGGTTTTCTTCTCCTGCCCGATGAGCAACAAGTGGCTGGTTGATGTCGTTGATGTCCAGTTCCTGACTTTCAGCTATCTCGAAGTCGCCCAGAAGTACGACTACAAATTCATTCAGACCGAAGTCACCGCTTTCGAGCGGGAGAACAAGCGCGTCATCACCGCCCAGGGCTGGCTCGATTACGACTACCTGATCGTTGGTGCCGGCATTCGCTACAACTACGAAACGTGGTTCGGCAATGACCGTAAGGCGGCCGAATACACCCGCGCCATGTACCCGGCGGCCTACATTCCGAACGCCGAACATTTCCGCCTCAAGCAGAGCATCCAGAATTTCAAGGGCGGCGATCTGGTCATGACCCTGCCGCCGCCGCCGCATCGTTGTCCGCCGTCGCCCTATGAGCGGGCCTGCCTGATCGCCGGCCTGATCAAGGAACGCAAGATCAAGGGTCGGGTAATCATTCTCGACCCCAAGGATAGCCCGCGCCCGATCACCGGTGGCTTTCAGGAAGCCTTCGAGAATCTCTACAAAGACCAGATTACCTATGTGCCGAAGGCGGTGATCAAGGAAGTCGATCCGTTCAACAAAAAGATCAAGACGGCCGTTGGCGATTTTACGTTTGATCACAGCATCCTGATGGCGCCTCATCAGGCCGGTGACATGGCCTGGAAAGCCGGTTTGATCGGCAAGAACGCCGAGGGCAAGCCGACCGGATGGGCTGGCGTCGATCCCTTCTTCCTGAATATGAAGGACGATCCGGATGTTTACGTGATTGGCGATGCAGTGGGCGTTGTTTCACCGCAGTTCAATTTTTATCCGAAAGCGGGTCACGTCGCCAATGCCCACGCCAAGATCGTCGCCAAGTACATCAGCGAACGCGTCAAGGGACGCGAGCCAAAGTATGCGCTGCCCGACAACCTCTGCTTCATGATGGTCAACACCCGGCCGCGTGAGGATGTCGCTGTGCGCTTCAAGTACTACGTCAACGACAAGGGCATCATTATTCAGGATCAGGATGATGACAACCTGCGCCGGGATGATTTGGTGACCGAGGACTTTGCCTGGGCTGGGCGCATGTACGAAGACATGTTCGGCTGATTTTTGAGGTTTCGCCGCGCCAACGGGGGCGGCGAAACCGGTTTCACGTGAAACGAGGGGAGTGGCGATATTGGCCGGAACGGTTGCCGTTAACGTATTTGACGCTAACTGCCAGGCTACAAAATGGGCGTAATATGAGTTTAATCCGGACTCTTTGAAGATTGGCAGTGCACCGTTTCTTGTTATTTCCACATTTGTGGCGAGGTGTGGTCCAGCCGAACCGCCACCGTCCGAAGCCGGGAACTAAGCCGCGATGATTGTTTTGTCTGAGACGTCCGGACCGGCCATGCCCGGCCGCCCGAAGCAAGCCCGATGATCATCGGTACAGCCGGCCATATCGACCATGGCAAAACGACGCTGGTCAAGGCGCTAACCGGCGTTGACTGCGATCGTCTGAAGGAAGAAAAGACACGCGGTATCACCGTCGACCTCGGTTATGCCTATACGCCGACCTTGGGTTTCATCGACGTACCAGGCCATGAAAAGCTCATTCACAACATGCTGGCCGGGGCCACCGGCATCGATTTTGCCCTGCTCGTGATTGCTGTTGACGACGGTCCGATGCCACAGACCCGTGAGCATCTGGAAATTATCGAACTGCTCGGGATCAGGCGAGGCGCCGTGGCGCTGACCAAGATCGACCTGGCCGGCGCCGACCGGGCCAAGCAGGCCGGCGCCGAAATTGCCACCTTGCTGGTCGGCACCGCATTGGCTGCAGCGCCGGTCTTTCCGGTCGCCGCCGTGAGTGGCGAAGGGATCGCTGAGTTGCGTGCCCATCTTGAAGCGGCGGCTGCAGAACAAGGCCAACGCCAGTCCGCCGGTGGCTTTCGTCTCGCCATTGATCGTTGCTTCACGCTTTCCGGTGCAGGCACGGTGGTAACCGGCACGGCCTTTGCCGGCACGGTCAAAGCTGGCGATCAGTTGTTGCTCTCGCCGCCCAATAAATCTGTCCGGGTGCGCAGCCTGCGCGTTCAGGATGCTCCGGCTGAATCCGGTCAGGCAGGGCAGCGTATCGCCCTGGCCCTGAACGGGATCGAAAAGGCCGAGGTTGAACGTGGTCAGTGGATTGTCGCGTCGCCCTTGCATGCTCCGGTCCGCCGCGTTGACGCCAGGGTTCGCGTCCTCGCCGGTCAGCCCGTCCTCAAGCACTGGACCCAGGTACACCTTCACCTCGGGGCGGAAGATGTGCCGGCTCGTATCGCCCTGCTTGGTGCCAACGAGCTTGCGCCGGGGAGCGAGCAGTGGGCCCAGATTGCCCTTGAGCGCGACATCGGCACGCTGGCCGGCGACCGCTTCATCCTGCGCGATGCCTCGGCCCGTCACACCATTGGCGGCGGCATCGTCCTCGATATCTTCCCGCCCAGTCGCCGAAAGAGCAGCCCGGAGCGGCTGGCCATGCTGGCTGCACTGGCTGATGACAACCCGGCTACGGCACTGCAACTGGCCAGCGACCAGCAAGCGGCCGGCATCGATCTGACGATGTACGCATTGAACCGGAACCTGGACGCGACGACGCTGGCCGCTTTGTGCCAGCAATTGAATCTCAGGCAGGTCGGGCAAACTGCTTTTTCCCCGTCCCGCTGGCAAGACCTTGAAGCCCGGCTGCTCACGGCACTGGCAGCAGAACACCAGCGGGCACCCGACCTCACCGGGGTCGAGCGCGACCGCCTACGTCGTCTGACCCTGCCGACGCTTTCCCGCCCGGCATTCGACGCATTGCTGGCCAAGCCGCTGGCCGATGGCCGTATCACTCAGAGCAATGCCTGGCTGCATCTGCCGGAACACCGGGTCGAGCTGGCGGCTGCTGACCGCGAGTTGTGGCAAGTGCTGAAGCCGCTGCTTGATAGTGAACCCTATGCGCCGCCGCGTGTGCGCGATGTCGCCAAGGCTGCGGGTATTGGCGAAGATGCCGTCCGTGGGTTGTTCAAGCGCATGGCCCGTCACGGTGAAGCCTGGCCGGTGGCACACGACCATTACTTTACGGCCGTAGCCGTCGCCGACCTGGCGCGGCGGGTGGCTGGCCTCAACGAACGAGACAGCTGCGCCCGGGCCGCCACGTTGCGTGACGAAATCGGTGGTGGTCGCAAAGTTGCCATCCACATCCTCGAATTCTTTGACCGCATCGGCTACACTCGCCGCGTGCGTGATACCCACGTTTTGCGTGGAACCCCCGAGCAGTTTGGGGCATGAACAACGGAAGAGATCGTTCCCCGGTGGGGCGGCCGGTCTTCAAAACCGGCAGGACCTGTCAAACAGGTTTGGGTAGGTTCGACTCCTGCTCTCTTCCGCCAGCTACCGTTCGCGTTGTATCCATGACTTTGTCGACATCGGCTCGACTACGCGTCCTGCATACAATGCAAATCTATCCCACTCAATAGACTTTCCTGATGGCCCATACCCCATTCTCCGGCACTATCCCCGACGATCGCCTCTACTGTCCGCGCTACGATATGTGGGTGCAGGAAACGGCGGCGGGCGAGGTGCTGCTCGGGGCGACCAGTTTCGGCATTTTCCTGGCCGGCGAGATCATAGCCTTCACCGCCAAGCCGAAAGGGGCGACGGTAGAGATTGGCCGGGGGATGGGCACGGTGGAGTGTCGCAAGACGGTGCTTGCTGTGCATGCGCCGATTTCCTTTGTTCTGCTTGAAGGCAACGATGCGGCAGAAGAGCGCCCGAAGCTGGTCAATGCGGAACCCTATGCGGCCGGCTGGATGGCGCGGGCGAGGCCGACGGCATGGGCCGACGAGAAGTTGGGTCTGGTCGATGCTGCGGCTTATCGACGGCACATTCTGACAATCGAACCGGAGGCTACCTTTGGCTGACAAACTGGCTTTGTTGATCTGGGCCGCAACGCCCGATCGTCCCGAACTGGTCGTTACCCCTCTGGTCCACGCGCTGGCCGGGCGGGCGCTTGATGCCGAGGTCGAAATCCATTTCGCCGGCCCGGCCGTACGCTGGCTGGTCGAAGGATTTGCCGATCAGCGATATGCCAGCGCGGAGAAAGACAAATCGGTCGGATACTTTCTGCGCGAAGCTCAGCAGGAGGGTGTGACGCTCTACGCCTGCGGCATGGCAGCGGCGCAGTGGGTCGACGCAGGGGAAGATCTGTTAGCGGGTAGCCGTCATGCCGGGGCGACGGCTTTTGTCGTCCGCGCCCTCGATCCCGAGTGGCGAACGCTGACTTACTGAGCCGGGCTTACCCCTTCGGCTGAACGCGTTTTGATGTTTTCTTGACGCCGCCATTCTCGGTGTCGAAGTGCACCATGAAGTAGGTTTCCTCCATCGGTGGCATGCCTTCGATACGCCACTCCCAGATTTCTTCGCGCAGGTTGTTGAAGACCTGTTTCGTCCCCGGCGCGCCGAACAGGCGGCGGATGTCGTCCTTGCTCATGCCGGGGCGAACCTTGCCATAGTTGGCATCGTTTAGGACCTGTTCGATCTTGCTGATGACCTGATTGCTGCTGAAGGTGATCATGTAGCAATTGCTGCCATTCGGTTGCCGGGCGTACTCCCAGGTCGCCGTGCCGTCGTCGTTCCAGTGCACGAAGCCGGGCTCTCCCATGCGGGCCCGTACTTCCGCCTGCGTCGTGATGCCCGGCTTCATTTCCTGCATGTTGACGTAGTCGCAGGCCGGCAATACGGCGATGATGGCCGAGGCGGCGGCACTGATCCAGGCGGGAACTTTCATGCGGACTCCAAATATGACGTTTTGAGCAAGTTTACGCTTTACTCAGCTTGCTTCCATAATATCGGACTCCTCTAATTTTCGGATATGCCAATGCTGCATCTTGATCCCCTGGCCGCCCATGCACTGCTACAGGAAAAACCTGAGGCGATGCTTATCGATTGTCGGACGGAAATCGAGCACATGTATGTCGGCCATCCGGTTGGTGCCGAGCACGTCGCCTGGCAGGAGGCACCCGACTGGGAGATCGATCCGGAGTTTGCCGACAAGGTTAAATGGCTGGTGCGCAATGACCTGAGCCGGCCGGTGCTACTTATTTGCCGCAGCGGTCATCGTTCCATCCTGGCTGGCGAAGCGCTGGAAGCGGCCGGTTTCACCCAGGTGATCAATGTTCTCGAAGGCTTCGAAGGGCCGCTTGATGACGACTATCATCGCGGCACTCTGGGGGGGTGGCGCTGCCGCGGGCTACCGTGGTATCAGTCGTAGGCGCTGATGAAGCAGTGCGGCCAGAGCGCCGGTCAGCAACAAGCCAGCCATGCCGAGCGACATGTTCAGTGTGGAGCCCCACAGCGCCGGGGCAATCAGCGCGGCGACCAAGCTGTTGAAGCCGGACTGGAAAAAGGTCTGACAGGATGCGGCAAGTCCGCGTTGAGCCGGGAAGGGATCAAGGGCAAATAGGGTCAGATTGGGCATGGCCAGCGACATGCCTGTCGTATAAATGAAAAGCGGCATGACGCTCCAGGGCAATCCCGGTGGCAGGGCCAGATTGACAGCCAGATTAATTGTTGCCGCACCGCCCATGATCAGGTAGCCAAGGACGATGGTCCGGCTTGGCGACACTTTCCCGGCCAGCCGGCCCGATAGCCACGAGCCAGCGATCAGCCCGCCCATGGCCGGGCCGAAGAGCCAGAGAAAGCCGGTTTCCGGGACGCCGAGATGGGTCATCAGAAACACCGGCGCCGACAGGACATAGATGAAAAAACCGGAGAAATTAAGCGACAGCGCCGCGCAGGCGAGGAGGAAGGGCGGCGACGACAGGACTTTCCAGTAAGTTCGGCCAAGATAGCCCGGGCGCAGCGATTGCCGCTTTTCCGGTGGCAGGGTTTCCGGCAGCAGTTTCCAGCAGGCCAGCCACAGCGCGGCGGTGGCCACCACGAGGAAGGCAAAGACCGAGCGCCAGCCAAAGAAGGTCTGCAGCCAGCCGCCAATGACCGGGGCGATGGCCGGAGCCAGTGCGAACATCATGGTGATCTGCGACATCAGGCGCTGGGCTGGCGGCCCGTCGAACAGGTCGCGGACGATGGCGCGGCTGATGACGATGCCGGCCCCCGCCGTCATGCCCTGCATGGCCCGCCAGAACCACAGGTGCTCGATGCGCGTGGCCAGGGTGCAGCCGGCGGAGGCGACAGCAAACAGCCCGATGGCGACAAGGATCACCTTGCGCCGGCCGAAACGGTCGGCAATGGCGCCATGCCACAGGGTCATCAGGGCGAAGGAGAGCAGGTAGATGGATAGCGTCTGCTGAACTTCGAGCGGTGTGGCGTTGAGCTTTTCAGCGATTTCGTGAAACGACGGCAAATACGTGTCGATGGAAAACGGACCGAGGGCCGACAGCGAGGCCAGCAGAATGGCAATGCCGCGTGTCTCGCGCCGGGTCTGGTGTTCACCCACGGGCGAAACGCCGATACTGGATGGCTTCGGCAATATGAGCAGCGCGGATATCGTCGCTGGCGGCCAGGTCGGCGATGGTCCGGGCAACTTTGAGGATGCGGTGCCAGGCGCGGGCCGACAGGTCGAGCTGGGCGGTGGCCTGTTGCAGCAGCTTGTTGCCCGTTGCGTCGGGTTGGCAGGTGGCGTCAACTTCCTTGGTGCTCAAGCGGGCGTTTGGTTTCTGCTGTCGTGCCTGCTGCCGGTTCTGCGCCTGTTCGACGCGGCCACGAACACTGGCCGAGGATTCACCATCCGCCTTGCCGGCGAGACTTTCGACGAGCAGGGCGGGAACCTCGATGATCAGGTCGATGCGGTCAAGAAACGGGCCGGAAAGCTTGCCGCGATAACGGGCAACCTGATCCACCGTGCATCGGCATTTGCCGTTCGGTGCGCCATGGTAGCCACAGGGACAGGGATTCATAGCCGCAATGAGCTGAAACTCGGCGGGAAATTCCGCTTGTCGGGCCGCCCGGGCGATATGGACGACACCTGACTCAAGCGGCTCACGCAGGGTTTCCAGCACTTTGCGGTCGAATTCCGACAATTCGTCGAGGAACAAAATGCCCTGATGGGCCAGACTGATTTCGCCGGGGCGCGGCGGGTTGCCACCGCCGACCAGGGCGACGGCCGAGGCGGTATGGTGCGGCTGGCGGTAAGGTCTAACGCCAAAAGCTTCCGGGCGGAACTGGCCGACCAGGGACAGCACGGCAGCTGAGGCCTTGGCGGCTTCGCCGTGCAGGGTTGGCATGAGGCCGGGCAAGCGGGCGGCCAGCATGGATTTGCCTGAACCGGGGGGACCGACCATCAAAAAGCTGGGCAGGCCGCTCGCCAGATGGGCCTCGACCGTCACCGGCGGGGCGTTGAGGCCATCCAGTCCACGACTGTGAGCGATGGCCAGCGCCATGAAGTGCTCGGCTTACTGACCCGAGCGGGACTTTTCCAGAGCGTCGACGCGGGCTTCGAGGGCCTTGAGCTTTTCGCGGGTGCGGGCCAGCACTTCAGCCTGGACGTCGAATTCCTCGCGGGTGACCAGATCGAGCTTCGAGAAAAAGCCGCTCATGACCATTTTTGCGTTTTTTTCGATGTCTTTGGCCGGCGAATTGGCCAGCAGGGCGCTGATCTTGGCGCCGAATTCTTCAAGTGTCTTGGGGTCGAGCATGATGTCCTCCGTTGATTTTCAAGTTTAACACAACGGGATTTTTCCGCTTTTGGCCATCCGCTTACCTGTGGTGCGTAACGCTCTGTAACCGCACCGCTTTGGTGCGACAAAATGGTGCGTGGATTAGGGGTGTACCGGCAATCCTTTGATTTTTATCAAAAAAATGACCTGGCACGGCTTCTGCTATTGCTGTACTGCACAAATATCTTTTTCACTTTAATCAATCTGTAGGAGAGATCACATGAAGAAATCACTTATCGCCCTGGCCCTGGTTAGCGCCTTTGCCGTTCCGGCTTTTGCTGAAGAAGCTGCTCCGGCGGCTGAAGCTCCGGCCCTGACCGGCAACGTCGGCCTGTTCTCCAGCTACCGTTTCCGCGGTATCGACCAGACCATGGGCAAGCCGGCCCTGCAAGGCGGCTTCGACTACGCCCACTCGAGCGGTCTGTATGTCGGTAACTGGAACTCCAATGTCAGCTCCTACGCTGGCTATCCGGGTGGCAACCTGGAAATGGACTTCTACGGCGGCTACAAGATGGCCTTCGGTGACTTCGGCCTGGATGTCGGCGGCCTGTACTACTACTACCCGGGTACCGATGGTGCTGCTGGCGGTTTCAAGAGCGGTGTTGTTCATAACGGTGAAGTTTACGTTGGCACGAGCTGGAAGTTCCTGACCCTGAAGGCTTCCTACGCTGTCACGGACTATTTCAACGCTGCCAACACCAAGGGCACCTACTACATCGATCTGGGTGCTGCCTATGATCTGGGTGACGGCTGGGGCGTGAACGGCCATGTCGGCTACCTCGATCTGGCTCACAGCACCACTGGTGACTACGCCGACTGGAAGCTGGGCGTAACGAAGGATGTCGGTGGCTATGTTTTCGGCCTGTCCTACATCGGCACCGATGCCGACAAGACTGCCTATAACTGGGTCAACGTTGCCAAGGGTAGCCAGAACTTCTACGCCGGCAAGAACACCGCCGTCCTCTCTGTCTCCAAGACTTTCTAATCAAGCTTAAAAACTCCCCCGCCAGTGCACCGGCCGGCGCAGGTGGGGGAGAACAGATTTCAACCTAAATGGGGAACTACTCATCATGAAATTCGTAACCGCCATCATCAAGCCGTTCAAGCTTGACGAAGTGCGTGAAGCGTTGTCCGCCATTGGCGTACAGGGCATCACCGTCACTGAAGTGAAGGGTTTCGGCCGGCAGAAGGGGCACACCGAGCTGTATCGGGGCGCCGAATATGTCGTCGATTTCCTGCCCAAGGTAAAGATCGAAGCCGCCGTCAAGGACGAGCAGCTGGATCAGGTCATCGAGGCTATCGAAAAGGCAGCCAGCACCGGCAAGATCGGTGACGGCAAGATCTTCGTCTTCGACGTCGAGCAGGTCATTCGTATTCGCACCGGTGAAACCGGTACCGATGCCCTCTAAGGAGCCCAAAATCATGAAACGTATCTTTGCATTGCTGGCTCTGGTCGGTGCTGTCGCATTCAGCGCGCCGTCCTGGGCTGAAGAAAAGGCTGCCCCGGCTGCGCCGGTCGCTGCTGTCTCGGCTGCCGCTGCGCCGGCCGCTGCTGCGCCGGCCGCTGCTGCGCCGGCCGCTGCCGAAGCCGCTGCCCCGGCTGCTGCACCGATTCCGCCGAACAAGGGCGACAACGCCTGGGTCATGGTCAGTGCCGCTCTGGTCATCCTCATGTCCATCCCCGGCCTGGCCCTGTTCTACGGTGGTCTGGTCCGCACCAAGAACATGCTGTCGGTGCTCATGCAGGTCTTCGTGACCTTCTCGCTGATCTCTGTGTTGTGGGTCATTTATGGCTACTCCGCAGCGTTCACCGAGGGCAACCAGTTCTTCGGCGTACTCGACAAGCTCTTCCTGAAGGGTGTCACGGTTGATTCCGTGGCCGCCACCTTCTCCAAGGGTGTCAATATCTCCGAACTGGCCTACGTCATCTTCCAGGGCGCCTTCGCCGCCATCACCTGCGGCCTGATCGTCGGTTCCTTTGCCGAACGTGCCAAGTTCTCCGCAATCCTGGTCTTCATGGTCATCTGGTTCACGCTGTCCTACATCCCGATGGCACACATGGTCTGGTACTGGGCTGGTCCTGATGCCTACATCGACGCTGCCGCTGGCGAAGCCGCCGGCAAGACGGCTGGCTTCCTGTTCCAGAAGGGCGCGCTTGACTTCGCCGGTGGTACCGTCGTGCATATCAACGCCGCTATCGCTGGTCTGGTTGGTGCCTACATGGTTGGCAAGCGTACCGGTCTCGGTAACGTCGCCATGGCCCCGCACTCCCTGACCTTCACCATGATCGGTGCTTCCCTGCTGTGGTTCGGCTGGTTCGGTTTCAACGCTGGTTCGGCCCTCGAAGCCTCGGGTGCTGCTGCCCTGGCCATGGTCAATACCTGGGTTGCAACGGCTTGCGCTGCACTGTCCTGGATGTTTGCTGAATGGATTCTCAAGGGTAAGCCCTCCATGCTGGGTGCTGCTTCCGGTGCGGTTGCTGGTCTCGTTGCCATCACCCCGGCTGCCGGCTTCGTCGGCGTCATGGGCGCCATCATCATCGGCCTGATCGCCGGCGTGATCTGCCTGTGGGGTGTCAATGGCCTGAAGAAGCTGCTCGGTGCAGATGACTCCCTCGACGTCTTCGGCGTCCATGGCGTCGGCGGCATCACCGGCGCCATCCTGACCGGTGTCTTCGTTGATCCGGCCCTCGGCGGCACGGGCGTCTATGACTACGTGGCCAACAAGGTTGGTGACTTCGACATGACCGCCCAGGTGATCAGCCAGCTGTGGGGCGTCGGTACCGTCGTAGTGTGGTCGGCCGTGGTCTCCATCGTCGCCTTCAAGCTGGTCGATATCGTGATTGGTCTGCGTGTGCCGGAAGATGAAGAGCGTGAAGGTCTTGACCTCACCTCGCACGGCGAAACCGCCTACCACCACTAATCAGGTTTGTAGTCTCTCTCCCTTCGGGCACCTTCGGGTGCCCGTTTTTTTTGGGCATCAAAAAGCCGCCGGGCAATCTGCCGGGCGGCTTTTCATTTCGGCGTTAAAACTGCCGGGGCGATCGGATCAGCGGAAAACGACGGTTTTGTTGCCGTGTACCAGCACCCGGTCTTCCAGGTGGTAGCGCAGACCGCGGGCAAGCACGGTCTTCTCGATGTCCTTGCCGTAGCGGACCATGTCTTCCGGCGAATCCGAATGGTCGATGCGGATGACGTCCTGCTCGATGATTGGGCCCGCGTCGAGTTCGCTCGTCACGTAGTGACAGGTCGCCCCGATCAGCTTGACGCCGCGTGTGTAGGCCTGATGATAAGGCTTGGCGCCGGCAAAGCTGGGCAGGAAGCTGTGGTGGATGTTGATGATCCGGCCGGCCAGCGCATCGCAAAGGGCGGGTGACAGGACTTGCATGTAGCGGGCAAGCACCATCGAGTCGCCGCGTACGTCGTCAAAAATGCGCTGGATCTCGGCGTAGGCGGCGGCCTTGTTATCTGGCGTTACGGGCACGTGATAGAACGGAATGCCGTGCCATTCGACGAAGCCGCGGAAGGTATCGTGATTGGAAATGACGCAGGGAATCTCGATGTCCAGTTCCTTGGCCTGCCAGCGGGCCAGCAGGTCGTAGAGACAGTGTTCCTGCTTGGAAACCATGACGACGACGCGCTTCTTGATGGCGCTGTCGTTGATCTGCCAGGTCATTTGCAGAGGCTCGCCGACTTCAGTGCGGAAACGCTCGCGGAACTCGGCGAGGAGGAAAGGCAGCGAATCGGCCTTGATCTCGATGCGCATGAAATAGCGCCCGGTCAGGGCGTCGGCATGGAAGCTCGATTCAAGAATCCAGCCGCCATTACCGGCAATGAAGCCGGAAACCCGGGCGATGATGCCAACCTGGTCGGGGCAGGAGGCTGAGAGCGTGTAGAAGCGGTCGTTATGCATTCTTTACAGGTTTCCGGTGGCTGGCGGGTGAATGGTGCTGAGCAGTTCGCTCGGTTCGCCGCGCAGGAACTTGAGCAATTCGAGACGGGCGTTATTGGCAGCCAGACCGCGCCCGACCAGATAGGCCATCAGCTCATCGAAACGTACCCGCCGCGCCTCGCCTTGGGGTGTGGCATTGCGCCGGTCGCTGAAGGAGTCCATCAGCGTCGAGCCGCAGGGGCAGTTGCGATAGAGGTCAACAATCACTGTGCCGTCATCGTCGAACGACTGCTTGAGTGAGCGCCGACCATTCGGCATGGCTTCGGTCTGCATTACATAGTCGGCGACGTCGGCGAAAACGCGATTGCAGCACCGGCAGCGCTTGGGGAACGTGGTTTCGGCCAGGGCCTTGAGGCCACGGACCAATTCCGGGTCGAAATCGTTCCCCGCCACCATGATGGGCTGTCGTCAGGCAGCTGCGCGGGCGAACGCCTTGTCGATTTCCGTGCGCAGATCGTCGTAATTAAGGACAACCGGATACTGCGGAAATTCGCGGATGACATTCTCGGGCGGGTGGAAGAGGATGCCACCATGAGCTTCGCCGAGCATGGCGGTATCGTTGTACGAGTCGCCGGCAGCGACGATGGTGAACTTGAGTTCCTTGAAACGCTGCACGGCTTCGCGCTTCTGGTCCGGCATGCGCAGATGGTAAGCGACCAGCATGCCCGAGGCATCGGCTTCGAGCGAATGGCAGAACAGCGTCGGCCAGCCCAGCTGGCGCATCAGCGGATGGGCGAATTCGTAGAAAGTGTCGGACAGGATGACGACCTGGTAATCCTCGCGCAGCTTGTCGAGGAAGGCGCGGGCACCCTGCATCGGCCCCATTTCCGCGATGACCTTCTGGATGTCCGGCAGGCCAAGCTTGTGCTCGCGCAGGATATTCAGGCGGTAGGTCATGAGCTTGTCGTAATCCGGCTCGTCGCGGGTGGTCCGCATCAGCTCGGGGATGCCCGTGCGTTTGGAGAATTCGATCCAGATTTCGGGGACGAGGACCCCTTCGAGGTCTAGGCAGACGATTTGCACGGTTGGGCTCCAGCGAGAATGTTCGTAAAACGCCAATTTTACCTGATGAGGGTGGGGGTTTCTCTGGTTTTGGCGATGGGGGGCAATCAGTCGACGGCAGGTAATCCCTCGAGCGCCTCATGCACCTCCAGCCAGCGCATTTCTGCCTCATCAATCTGCTCGCCAAGGAGTGCCGCCTGTTTGTGCATTTCCTCGCTTTTAACCCGATCGACAGCGGTATAAAACTCGGGATCGGCGAATTGGGCATCAAGCGCAGCTTTTTCCTCGTTCCACTTGGCCAGCTTGCGCTCAAGTTGCTCGATTTCCTTGACCAGCGGCCGGCGCTGGGCGAGTACCGCTTGCCGGTTGGCTTTGGCATCGGCCCGTTGCGCCAGACGTTCATTTTTTTCCGCCGCTGCATCGGGCTCTGGGGCTTTTTCGGCACTGCGCTGGGCTGCCAGCCAGGCTGCGTAGTCGTCGAGGTCGCCGTCGAATTCAGTGACTTTGCCAGCAGCGACGAGGAGTAGTTCATCGGCGCAGGTGCGCAGCAAGTGGCGATCATGCGACACGAAGACGACGCCGCCTTCGTAGTCCTGCAGGGCGAAGGTCAGGGCTTCGCGCATTTCGAGGTCGAGATGGTTGGTCGGCTCGTCGAGCAGCAGCAGGTTGGGCCGCGTGCGGATGAGCAGGGCGAGGGCGAGGCGGGTCTTTTCGCCGCCGGAGAATGGTTCGATGGCGCGGGTCGCCATGTCGCCGCGAAAATCGAAGCCGCCGATGTAGTCGCGCAGTTCCTGCTCGGTGGCGCTCGGGTCGAGGCGCACCAGATGCTGCAGCGGCGATTCATCCGGGCGCAGCTGTTCGAGCTGGTGCTGGGCGAAGTAGCCGATGTTGAGGGCCTTGGCCTCCTTGCGCTCGCCGCCTTGCTGGGCGATGGTGCCGGCGAGCAGCTTGATCAGTGTTGACTTGCCGGCGCCATTGCGGCCAAGCAGGCCAATGCGGCAGCCGGGGCGCAGGGTGAGCGTGACCTTATCGATAATCTTGTGATCGGCATAGCCAGCCGAGGCCTTTTCGATGCTGAGCAGCGGGTCGGGCAGGGCAATTGGATCGCGGAAGCTGAAATGGAAAGGCGAATCGACATGCGCTGCGGCGACCATTTCCATGCGTTCGAGGGTTTTGATCCGGCTTTGTGCCTGTCGTGCCTTGGTCGCCTTGGCCTTGAAGCGTTCGATGAAGCTTGAGAGGTGGGCGATTTCCCTTTGCTGTGCTTCGAAGGCCGATTGCTGGGTGGCCAGGCGGGCGGCGCGGGCCCGTTCGTAGTCGGAATAGCCGCCGCTGGTCAGGCTCAGTCGTTGAAGGTCGATGGCGATGATCTGGCCGACCACGGCATCAAGGAAGTCACGGTCGTGCGAGATGAGAAGCAGGGTCGCCAGGGTGTTCTTCAGCCAGTTTTCGAGCCAGAAAACCGCATCCAGGTCGAGGTGGTTGGTTGGTTCGTCAAGCAGCAGCAGGTCGGCGCGGCAGGAGAGGGCGCGGGCGAGGTTGAGGCGAACGCGCCAGCCACCTGAGAATTCGGCCACCGAACGGGAGAAATCGGCGTCGGTAAAGCCCAGACCGTGCAGCACTTCGGCGACGCGGGCCTTGGCTGAATAGCCACCGATTTCGCCGTAGCGGGCATGCAGATGGCCGATAGCGACACCGTCACCCTTGGCTTCCGCCTCAACCAGTTCGCGCTCGATGCGGCGTAACTCGACATCGCCGTCGAGGACGAAATCGAGGGCACTGTCGGGCAGGGCCGGGGTCTCCTGGGCGACGCGGGCGATATGCCAGCGAGCGGGAATCTCGACGTTGCCGGATTCGGCATGCAGTTCACCGGCAAGCAGGGCAAACAGGCTGGATTTGCCACAGCCGTTGGCGCCCACCACGCCAACTTTCCAGCCGGGGTGAAGCTGGACGGAAGCGTCGATGACCAGGGGGTGGCCGGCGCGGGCGAAAGTGACTTGACGTAAGGCGATCATGAGGGGGCAGATTATAGCGAGGCGCGGCCTGGATGGGCGGCCCCTGCGCCGGGGCTGAGTTTTTCACCGTGTTATGCGAATCGTGCGGCTGCGCGAAAATGGACGGAAATCGTCATCCTTACAATGGCTTGCCATGTCATTCAGTCAATTTGGCTATGTCTCGCGACAGCCTGCTAGAATCACCGGATGTACAAGCAGACACGCACCGACCCGCTCAAGCCAGGCATGCATCGCAGCTTGCCGAAAATTTGCTCAATGGAAAATCGATCCCTGACCGCCTTGGCTGGTCTGATCGTCTTGCTGGCCATGCCCTGCGCCGGACTGGCGGCGGATGGTGCGGCCAGTGATGATCAGGAAGCCGCCTGGCAGGAGCGGCTCGATAAGGCCGAAGCGATGCGGGCCGAGGGCAGGGCACGTCAGGCGGCAGCCGATCAGTTGCTGGAGGAAAGAAATACGGCCTGCGCCAAAAAATTCCTCATCAACGATTGCCGTAATGCGGCGGCGCGTGAGCATCTGAAGACCGTACGCGAGACCCGCCGGCTGGAAAACGACGGCCGCAAGCTCGAGCGCGCCGTCAAGAAGGAGCAAATGGTCGAGCGCGACAAACAACGTGTCGAAGAATTGCCGCGCCGTGAGGCCGATCTGGCGTTGCGTCAGGCGGAATCGACGGCTGCCCGTCAGGCTGCCGAAGAGAAGCGGGCGGCAACGCAGGCCAGCAAGGCCGCCAAGGCCGCCGAGGGTGAGCAGCGCAAACTGGCGGCGGCGGAAAAGCAGCGCAAAAAGCAGGCCGATCACGATGCCCGGGTGGCCAAAAAAATGCAGCAAGCAGAGCAACGCGCCGCCCAGGCCGCCGAGAAAAAATAGCCGGTATCGCCACAGCATGATTCGCAAGATAGCCATCGACCAGTTGCTGCCCGACATGTATGTCGTGGACCTGCACAAGGGCTGGCTCGATCATTCGCTCTGGCAGTCGAAATTCAAGGTGCGCGACGAGGCGCATGTCTGGAAGCTCAAGGAAGATGGCATCAGCGAAGTCAGTATCGATACCGACAAGGGAATCGATCTGCCGCCGTCGCCGATAGCGCGCATCAACCAGATTGACCAGCGGCTCAAATCACTGGCGGAAATTCGGGCGACCACGCCACATCCTGTTTCGCTGGGTGAAGAGCGTCGCCGGGCCGGCCGCTTGATGCAGGAAGCGAGCGGCACGGTGAGCAGCCTGATGATCTCGGCGCGGGCCGGCCAGAAAGTCGATGCAGCCTACCTCGAGCCGGTGGTCAGCAAGATGATCGCCTCGGTCATTCGTAACCCGGATGCGCTGGTGCCGCTGGCCCGCCTCAAGGGCATGGATTCCTATGCCAACGATCACGCCGTGGCGACGGCCGCCCTGATCATTGCCTTTGGCCGTCATCAGGGCATGGCTGAACCGGAAATCGAAAAGCTGGCGCTCGGTACCATGGTCAAGGACATCGGCCACTCGGCCCTCGATTCGCGCCTGACGACCAAGCCGGGAGGCCTCTCCCACGCCGAGTTTTCGATCGTCCAGAGCCACGTTGAAGAAGGCCTGGCTGTGCTCGATGCTACCTCGCGCCTGCCTGAAACCGCGATCGCCGTTGTCCTCGAACATCACGAACGCTACAACGGCTGCGGCTATCCCTACCGGATGGCTGGCGACGAAATCTCGGTGGCCGGCCGCATGGCCGCCATTGTCGATACCTACGATGCGATGACTTCCGACCGTCCATACCGGGCCGCCATGTCGCCGGCGCACGCCCTGCGCCAGCTGTATGAGGAAAGCGGGACGCAATACGATCCGGCGCTGGTTGCCGCATTCGTCAAGACCGTCGGCATCTACCCGGTTGGCACGCTGGTCCTGCTCGACAGCGGGCATCTTGCCATGGTCGTCCAGGCTAACCCGGACAACATGCTGGCCCCCGTTGTTCGCGTCATCTACCACACCGGTCGGCAGCAATACGTGACGACGCCAGTCGATGTCGACCTGTCGCGCAAGATCGGCAACCACTACGGCCAGATTGTCCGGGCCGAAACCTTCGAACGCTGGGGGATCAGCCCCCTGCGCTGGCAACCTGCCTGATCAGTTTCTTGATCGGTGCCGGCACCCCGGCGTCGGCCGCCCGGCTGAGCGCCACCCATTCCAGCCCCGGCTCAGCCACCTGAAGGGCCGCGTCGACCTGGCATAGCATGGGCAACAGGGTCAGGCGGAAGTGGGTGAACGCATGTTTCAAGGGCGGCAGCCTGGTGGTCTCGCCAAGCGCCAGTCCGTAGCGCGCGGCGACCTCGGCTGGCTCCCCTTCCGGTGGTGCCAGCAGTCCGCCCCATAAACCGGAGGGTGGTCGCCGCTCGAGCAGCAGACGTTGCCCATCAGTGAGCAGGACAAAGCTTGAGCTGCGTTCCGGTACGGCAGGGCGTGCCTTCGCTTCCGGTAATTCACCCTGGCGGCCATCGCGCCTTGCCACGCAGCCGCTTGCCACCGGGCAGTCGCCACAGCGTGGCCGGCTGCGCGTGCATAGGGTCGCGCCGAGATCCATCAGGCCCTGTGTATAGACCTCGATATTGTTTTCCGGCAGTAAATCCTCGGCCAAGGCCCAGAGCTGGCGGTGAACAGCTGTTGCGCCGGGAAAGCCGGCAATGCCGAATTGCCGGCACAGCACCCGTTTGACGTTGCCGTCGAGAATCGCTGCCCGGCGACCAAAGGCAAAAGCGGCGATGGCCGCCGCCGTCGACCGGCCGATGCCCGGTAGTTCCTCAAGCTCCGCCGCGGAATTCGGGAAGATTCCGCCATAAGCCGTGGCAATTTGCCGGGCGCAACGATGCAGGTTGCGCGCCCGGGCGTAATAGCCGAGTCCCGCCCAGTGCTCGATTACCGCCTCGATCGGGGCCGCAGCCAGCGCCAGAACATCAGGAAAACTGGTGAGAAATCGGGCGTAATAAGGGATCACTGTGCTGACCTGGGTCTGCTGCAGCATGATCTCCGAAAGCCAGATACGGTAAGGGTCCTGCGTCTTCTGCCAGGGCAGGTCATGGCGGCCGGCAGTTTTCTGCCAGGCGATCAGGTCTTGGGTAAAACGGGTTAGGGCGGCCAAATTCTGCCTCGACGCAAGCTGCGGGAGAACGGATAATACGGCCTCTTTTTCTTCCGGCCTATCCGTCAGCCCCGATGACCCAACCGCAAAACGACAGCCGCGCCCTGCGCAACGCCCTGGGGCGCTTCGCCACCGGCGTCACCATCGTCACGGCTATCGACCCGGATGGCCATCCGATCGGCCTCACCGTCAATTCCTTCTCGGCCGTATCGCTCGAGCCGGCGCTCGTTCTCTGGTGCCTTGACAACAACTCGCACAACCTTGCCGCCTTCCGCCAGGCCAGCCACCACGCCATCAACATTCTGGCCGCTGACCAGCAAGACCTCTCCAATCGTTTCGCCACCTGGCCCACCGACCGCTTCGCCGGCCTTCCCTGGCAGGCTGGTGCTGGCGGCGCCCCGGTCTTCCCCGGTTGCTGCGCCACTTTTGAAATGGCCAACGTCAGCGAGCATGCTGCCGGCGACCACACCATCTTTGTCGGCCGGGTCGAGCGCTTCAACGAAACCGCCAACCTCGCCCCGCTGCTTTTCCACGCCGGCCGCTACGCCGCGCTGGCACCCGAAGAGGAATGATTGAACCGGCCGCCTTCTGCGCTTAGAATGCGGCCTTCAGCCCAGAGCGGGCGTCGTATAATGGTAATACCCTAGCTTCCCAAGCTAGAGCCGTGGGTTCGATTCCCATCGCCCGCTCCAACCATTTCCTAACTAGCTGTTCTGTATAGGAAATCGGTCAGCAAATCCCACCGCTACGTAACACTACTACGAAAGGGTAGTGCGAATGGCGAGGTCGGGTTATCTTTACCGCCGCTCAAGCGGTATCTATGTTGTCCGTATCTGTGTTCCCAAGCGCCTCCAGGCTGTTATAGGTCGTGGTGAGATTCATGTCTCTACCGGAGTTCGCGATCCAGCAACGGCTAAGGCTGCTGCGTTTCGTCTGCTGTCGCAGTGGCAGCAGCGTGTTTTGGAACTGGATGGAATGGACGTTCTCAAGGTTGTAGAAGGCTCTCCAGTGCTTGCTGGTGAAGGCGTGATTCGTCTTGCCGACTTTGCTCTGGCGCTCGGCATGGAGTCCAAGGCTCTGCTTATGGAGGTCGCCAATCATGGCGTAGTCCTCGTGTGCGTCGCCGATGGCTGGCAGGGTGTAGAGGTAGCCGATATTGCCGAGGTCGAGCGCGAGTCAGACGGTCAGTTCATTTTGAACAGTGTGGAAGAGATTGGCGAACCTGTCATGCTGACGGGCCAGCTTGTCTTGTTCGACACAGGACTGGCTGTCAGCCGATTTCTGAAGGACGGCGAGTATCTGGGTGAAGTGTTCTTCCGAGACGCGAAGCGGAAGCGTGCTGTCTTTTTCGATCCGGGTGAAAAAGTCGGAATCGATGCGCTGATGCTATCCAAGCGCGATGCAGAGCGTATCCGGCTGGCACTGAGCATGGGAGTCACACCGTCCATGCTGGACGCCGCCAAAGCGCTCCGGCAACCCTCCTTGCCCGCTCCTGCTCTTGCTCATGTCTATCCATCTGTGGTCGCTGGTCACAAGTATGGAGCGATGCGCGTTTCCGAGGTGCTGGATCGATTCCTCGCTGATAAGAAGGCGAGTTGGAAGGACGATCAATATCGCCGCATGGCTGGCATCTGCGGTGTGTTCGTCGAAATGATGGACGACCCGATGCTGGCTGATTTGGATCGTCCGATGATTGCCGAGTATCGGCGCAGGCTCCAAGAGCTGCCTGATGATCTGTATCAGGCCCGGCGTCGCTATGGTGTGACGAGCTTGGCGGAGTTGGTTGCTGCTGTCGAATCGGCTGGCGATCCGAGAATGGAACTGTCGTCTGCCAACCACTACATCCGCAGATTGTCGGAAATGCTGAATTGGGCAGTGACAGAAGAGTTGTTGTCGCGGAATCCAGCTTCTGGGGTCGGAGGCGGTGGCAAGCGTGACAAGCGGGAGCAGGACGAGCGCGGCGTTTTCGATGCCGACGATCTGGCCAAGATTTTCGGCGTCGAGTGGTTCAAGGAAGGCAAAGGGAAGGCTTCCGCGCGTGGCGCTTATCACAGCTACCAGCCACACTACTATTGGTTACCGTTGTTGGGTCTCTATACGGGTGGCCGTCTGAACGAGCTGGCCCAGTTGTATCTGGATGATGTCCAGCAAGATGATGCCGGCTGCTGGTATCTCGACTTCAACCTGAATGGCTCGGACAAGATTGATGCCGACCCCAAGGAAGAGCGCTCAGAGGGTGGCGACAAATCGCTGAAAACGATCAATTCTCAGCGCGTTGTTGCTTTGCATGATCGATTGGTTGAGCTTGGGTTGCCTGAGTATGTCGAGGCATTGCGCCGTGAGGGGCATGTCCGATTTTTTCCGGAATTGCGGTTTGACCAGATCAAGGGCTACGGCAAGGCCGCTGGATCTTGGTTCAATGAGCGGTTTCTTGGCACACGGCTGGAGATTCCCCGCGATGGCACCAAGACCTTTCATTCGCTGCGCCACATGTTCATTACGGGGTTGTTCGACGCCGAAGTGCCGGAGGCGACGGTGGCCCAAGTCGCGGGCCATGAGCGAGGCAAAACGATGTCTGCGAAGCGCTACCGGAAAGATCAGGTCGCCAGCAAACTTCAGCCGTATATCAATCGCGTTGAGTATCCGCTGCCGACGTTGGCACCGTTCGACGTTGCTGCCGGTGTGTTGGCCGTCGCGAGTGCTTTGGATCGAAAGAAGCGCCGTCGGAAACAGCAAGTCCGTAGCGAAAGCAGAACTGCTAACCAGCCCTAGTTATAGGGAGCATCTTGGCCTTGTGCTGGAATCGAGGGCTGGCGAGGGGAGCAGGGTGGTTTGCTCTGCACGCTCAGGCTGGATTTTCCGACTTTTCGCCACCGGTTGCTGCTTTTGCCTTGTCGGGGCGTGGGCAGGTCGAGCGTAGTCCGTCGATATGTTCCGTCAATCCAGCGGATACCTTCGCCTCTATAAGATTCTTGCCATCAGGACCGGATTGATGAAGGGATTACTTCCGACCTTTTCGGGGCTGGGTAGGACTTCGATCCTATAAGACACATCGCTTTTTCGGGGTAACTTAGGGATAACTTTTAGAAACTTTCTTATGTCGCTCGATCTAGGTAAAACACTCGTTACGCATCAGTTTAGCTAGGCAAAAAATCAGCTAAATAGTCTTTTCGCAAATTGTGTTCGTGCAGTTGGAAATCGACCGTATTCCGGCAGTGTCGGCACCTATATCGCCAGACTGTCGGAAATATAGTCCTTGGCTTTCCTAACAGGCCATTCTATTCTGACACCGGTTTCTAACAGTTTAGACGGGGTGAGGGTAATGGCACATTTTGGATACGGTCGCGTTTCAACGACACAACAGACAACGGACAACCAGCGGCTTGAACTTGAACAAGCCGGCTACCAGATCGAACCGGATTTCTGGTTCGCCGATGAAGGGATCAGTGGCAAGGTCGCCGCATCTCAGCGTCCGGCATTCAAGGCGATGCTTGGTCAGATACGCAAGGGGGAAACACTGGTCGTATCCAAACTTGATAGGCTTGGGCGGGATGCAATCGACGTTCTGCAGACGGTTCGGCAACTGGCAGATCGTGGCATTAAGGTCGTCGTCCTTCAACTCGGCAACACCGACCTTACGGCACCGGCAGGTAAATTGTTGTTGTCGATGCTGGCGGCAGTGGCGGAGATGGAACGCGACCTTCTGGTCGAGCGCACGCAGGCCGGTTTGGCTCGGGCGAAGGCTGAAGGAAAGACGCTCGGCAGGCCCACAAAAACGACGCCAGACGAACGATCAGAGATTCGACGTAGGTTGGGTGCCGGAGAATCCGTAAGCGCTCTAGCGCGCGCCTACGGGGTTTCTCGGGCGAACATCATTGGTGTTCGTGAGAGCAGCCGTTAGTCTTTTCATTAACGCTGCTCTCATGGAGCGCGAAAGTCTATTGACCGCTCAATCTGCGCTCCAATTGCGCCTTATCCGACAAAAGAGGAAATGGATAAGTGCATAGAGTTGCCTGATTTCGGATAGTGGGGTGGGTAGTCTGAGTCCGAACGTCCCAGCGAATACTCCGAAGTTCAGCTATTAAATCGTTTAATTCATGCGGCGTTGTTCCAATATCTGCTGCCATTTTTTCAGAAGAAACGAAATCACCACAATTCTCCGAGTTGCCAACGTATTCTATAGATTTTTCGAACGCATTTTTTCTTGCTCGAGAGAACGCTGTTTTAACAATCACCGTGTCTCCACGGTTCGCATAATGTCCGTAAATATCAATCAGGGTAAAAAACTGTGTGCCTCGGGTTATTGCTGATTCCAAGATACTCCATATTCTGAACACATCATCTGGTGTGGTTACGTGAGCTGAGCAAACAACTGTTTCAAGATCAATAAGATACTTTGTTAAGCCTGAGATATTTATGGTTAGTTCTTTTTGTTCGCGCTTTGGCGCTGAAATGCTGCGTATATCTATTTCAAGTCTATTTGAACTCCGAAACTCATCTATCTTGAAGAAGTTCCAGCCAAGCTCAAGAGAAGGTTTTGTTGTTAGTATTTTCTTGTTAAAAAACCCCTCAAAACCAACAAAGTAATTTCTTTCCTCGTTTGTGTTGCTAGGTTCCGCATCGAAAAGAGATACGTTGGGGAATCGCGCTTCAATTTCCTTTGCGGCAACCTTTCGGTAGCTATTGGTTCTATCACGCTGCCGTTGCTTGAAGGTTGATTGGAAACCCAATGGCCTTAACTTAAAGGTGAGATGTTCTGGTGTGCGAAGCACTTGCTCTCTTACTGATGTGGCAATAACGTAAGCTAACCTTGGGGGACGGAGTTTCCAATCTGCTCCATTGCCTTGCCAAAGGTTCCTTCAATTAAGTAGTTATCGGGGAATGTCTGAAGGCGCTTAAGTTCATTTATAGTGAAGTGGCGATTTTTCCAGTGAAAGGGGCCGGTAAATTTTCCTGGCTGCGCTTTGAGCGTTCGGCAGGGAGCGTTTCTATCGGCTTTGTAAAGGAAGTCTGAAAACTTCGAACGCCATGCAAAGTAAGGTTTTGGATAACCCATTTCCCGGGTAAAAAATGAATAATTAAGTCCTTCGGGAACCATGGGGAGAAGATGTCCATACAAACCACCTAATTCATGCTCTTGCTCATCAGCGTTTTGTAGATCTTTAATAGCATCAAAGACAGTGACTAGTTTATTTCCTGAATCTGAATCTGGGCCATGTGTAGGAAGTGGGAATGTGAATAACGACTCCCCTTTCTTTACACCGACAATAATGAGCCTTTCGCGGTGCTGCGGAACACCATAGTCTGCTGAATCTACAATTTGAGCTTCAAGCTGATATCCGAGTTTTGAGAAGGAGGCGCAAATTTCTCGCCATGGCCCACCATTGTTGGCACCGGGAAGGCCATAAACGTTCTCAAAAACAAATACCCTTGGTTTTAATGATTCAAGAATGCGGCAGTAGGATTCAAAAAGACGCCCACGTTGATCCTCGGTGCCTAAAACCCCACCAGACCGTCGGCCTGCTGCTGAAAAAGTTTGGCAAGGGGGACCTCCGATAATGCATTCAATACCCATGTTTTGATATGGGGTAGGGTCGAACTCACGAATATCAATACAATGAATATCTGCGCCATTTTTATAGACAACGTTATTTGAACGATTTGCTAAAAGCGTTTTGCAGTAGGCAGACTCGAGTTCAACGCATGCAACAATTTCAAATCCTGCATCGTGAAAGCCAATGTCAAGACCGCCGGCACCTGAAAACAAGCTCAGAGTTTTAATTTTTTCGTTAAGCATTTCTATATTTGACCGCTTGAAATTGATGTTTTCTGATAATCGCTTCTGAGGTTTTCGGTTCTCTTGTTTGGAATTGTTATTCCAGAAATTACTTCTTTAAAATCAATCCCTTGATCTGCCATTGCTCCCATCAAACTCACAATGATTGCAAAATGAGGGGGAACTTCACCATGGCTTGAATAGTTCGTAATTGAGTTCGGATTGAGTGATAGCAAATGAGCGAATTCTTTCGCAGTCAGCCCCGCCTTGCCTAGTAAGCGTCTGAATTCTTTGTATGTCATAGCCAATTGGGCTGTCCTACAACTGAACATCACAGATAGATGGTCATTATCACACGATTGACTGTGATCGCCACAGAAATTCGTGTGTTAGGTTGCGTGACTACACCCATTCGTAGCGTTCTTCGTAGTATTTGTAGCGCCCTTCAAGCATTGCAGCTCGAGGCTTGGCTGCAGCGTCACTTGGCATAGTCATCGCCTTGAAGGTCGTATCCAGAAACCGCTGCACTATAGGGTCTGATTTAGCGAGAGCAACCAAGTCGGGGTGGAACTTAACGGCATAGGAATTTGGGTCAATCCAGATTTTGAAGGCATCGAATGCCGTGTGGTGATTACAACATAGGGCAATTCCGTTCCAGACCTTGTCAAGGGACCCAGGAGCGGAGGCTGGATAGATGTGAGCGCCTTGAACCATACCGGCGCCCAATCCGCATAACGCGCACTTTTTTTGGTAGGCGGTCACGACTGCTTGGCCGAAGGCGCTATTTCGAATCACTTGAGAAACGGCCCGTCTTGCGCGTTCCTTTCCGCCTTCCGTTTCATCTTCAAGAAGTCCGGCAGCAATTGCGGCGGTAGCAATTTCTCCCGAAGTGCTACTAATCACGGTTGAATCTATACCTCGGTAAAGGAGTTCTACGTAAGTCGGCAGCAATGATGGTTGGAAGGCAAAGATCTGTTCTTGGTTGGACGAGGTATAAATTGCCCAGCCATTGGCTAACGCTTCCTTCACGACAGAGTCGCGGAATAGAATCGAAAACCGTGCTTCTCTACCGAGACGGCTTGCACCTTGCGTGGCCACAAATATGGCTTGGTTATCTTTTTCCCAGTATCCGAGTAGTATCGGTAACGCACCTGCCGGTGCTTCAACTGGTTTCCGGCTACCGGGATTTTGGAAGCGCAGTTCATATGCCTTACGGGCATGGCTTCCTACTAATGAGGCGTGAATTGCTACTCTTACAATGGAGCCATCTGTAAGTTTTACGTTAGCAGTTCCAGGCCACCCGTCATCTGCTTTTGCGACAGTGATAGCAGGGCCTGCCAGATTACAAATTTTCTTAAAAAGATCTTCTCGCGACATAAAGTAACCCCAAGGAGCGAACATGAATTCATCATGTGGAATGCTCCTCCGGGTCGCGGAACGTGTCAATGCAAAGGAAAGCCACTGTAGTCGGTGTTACCAACTTCCCCAAGTGTTGCCATAAGGCATCGATTGACTCGACTTTTTAAATTTGCGAGTCAGATCATCCAAACGAATCTGGATCATGCGGTTGCCGACTTTGTGCCTATGATGGCCATCGACGTTAATCAGGGGTTCGTGACTGGCCGCATGGCTTCCGACATTTTTCAGGGTGTCTAAGGCCAGCCGCATTCTAGTGGCTTCGAGCAAGTCAGCCATGCGTGGATTCCACGATCTCAGCTTGGGCATGGAGCATGGCTTGATGTCAGGCCTTGCTAAGCGAAAGTAAGGCCCCAACTGCCGGAAATCGAAACCAAATAGACTGTTCGGACTGGTCAGGCCGAAAAATCTGCAGCCAGTGCTGGTCAGATTCAGTTCTAATCGACATCGCCATTTATTGGGTAGCAGAGCTGTTTTGTTGTCTATGACCTTGGCGTAGAGCCGCATGAACGCATAATTGGCTAGATCCGGGTCTGCATAGATCGGGTCTGCATGGCCGAGATACAACGTTTCGTTGGCGTTGGCTCGCCGCTCGACAATGTGTGTAAAGACTGGCTCGGCATGTTTCCGACCTTTTGAAACACGCGTGGCAACTTGCAGTCCCGGGCCTTGCCATGGGTAAAGATGGGAGATCAGCCACTGGCGAATGTTCTCGATCATCGCCTTACGCTGTTCGAGCGACGAGCAGCCTTTGGGCGTGAAGTCGTAAAAAACTTCGATGCTGTCAAACTGTGCTTCTGGCAGCTCCTTAGCAACGGTTTTAATCTCACTGACAGTTGGCTCCTGAATAGTCAGTAGCATGCCGTCTGAGCTACCAGCACGTAGTGGTGTGGTTTTCGTCTTGGAGGCGGGAAGCGGAAGCGCCTTTGCCGTGCGGCTGAAAAATCGGACGAAATCTATGCCACAGCTTTTCTTGTAGCTATCGAAGATGGGATCGGAAGGAGCAGATGTCATCGCAGCAGGGGTAAGCAGAAAGGCAGGCATTGTAGGGGCCGGGATCACGCAATAGAACCCTCATGCGCGGGTTTGGATCGAGTCTCACCCGTTAGCAGCCCTGGCAGGGCATAATCGGCAACGTTGAACTACTACGAAAGCGTCCTGCGACGATAAGAGTAGTAGATTTTGAGTCCTATTTAATCAATGTGTTATGTGGTGCTTGGGTTTGGGGTAGTCTCCCATCGCCCGCTCCACATCGAATTCACGCAGGCCGTTGATCTGAAAAAGAAAAAGCCAACCGACGCAGGTTGGCTTTTTTGTTGCCCATGCAAAGAAAATGGCCTGTTCTGATGCCCGAATTATCGATTGTGCAACGCATTAATATGTTTGCCCATGCGTTGCAAGCCTGTTCCTGAAAGCCTAAAGTTGAGGTGTTGCAATGCAGCATATTATTTGCAGGAAAAGGAAACGTCATGCCTCACACTCATACCAAGGCCGAAGCCATTCACGATGCGATCGAGGGATATCAGGCGGCTTATCACCATGTGCCCGATGCCCACGAAAAAGCCCGCTTGATCTCCGATACGGTCAAGCAGTGGGAGCATGAGGAAGTTGAAATCCTGCACGCGGCGGATCATCCGCAAAACTAGTAGCTCCTTCCGTCAGTGCGATGACATTAAATTGACGGAACGAACTACGAGGCCGACTGCCGGCGTTTAGCCGAGCAGTTTGCGCTGGTCGAGGTATTTTTCGAGAATTTCGAGGCGGGCCAGCGGGTCGTCGAGTTCGAGCAATTTTTGCTTGGCGAGATTCTGGATGGGCAGGACTTCGGTGATCCGGTGGCCGACCCATTCGGCGTCGTCGTAGCGGTGCGGTTCGGGCAGGCGCTCGAGGCCGAGGTCGGCGGCGACGCGGCGGAGCAGGGGGACGAGTCGCTGGCGTTCGGGCGGCAGGGCTTTCGGGCTCGGTTCGGCCAATAGTTCAACGCTGGCTTCGAGTTGATTGGCCGGGCCAAGGCTGGTTTCGATAATACGGAACCGGCGTCCGCCAACGGCGGTGATCATCAAGATGCCGAGCTGTTCCATTTCCCAGCTGCCGATGGTGGCCAGCGTACCGACCTTGTGCGGTTCAGCCGTTGCGCCAACTTCGCTACCTTTTTCGATGAGACAGATGCCGAAGGGGGTGTTCTCCTTCATGCAGGCAGCGGCCATGTCGAGATAGCGTTGCTCGAAGATTTTCAATGGCAGGACGCTGCCGGGGAAAAGCACGGTATTGAGCGGAAAGAGCGGGATGCGCAGGGTCTGAACGGCATTGCCGGCCGGCGAACGGACGAAATCGAACCAGCCCATCACGCGCCCCAGCGCTGCATCAGCGTGTGCGGAACACCAATCTGGTCCATGACGCGGGCGACGATAAAATCGACGACGTCCTGCACGCTTTGCGGGTGGTGGTAAAAGCCGGGGCTGGGCGGCAGGATGACGACGCCGGCCCGCGACAGGCGCAGCATGTTTTCAAGGTGGATGGTCGAGAACGGCGTTTCACGGGGAACCAGTACCAGTTTGCGGCCTTCCTTGATGACGACGTCGGCAGCCCGTTCAATCAGATTGTCGGAAAGTCCCTGGGCGATGGCGGCCAGGGTGCCCATCGAGCAGGGGCAGACGACCATGGCATCGGGCGGGTTGGTGCCTGAAGCGACCGGGGCGAACCATTCTTCGCGGCCGTAGACGGCCAGATTTTCCGGGTTTGCGGCCGGAAACCGGGCGAGCAGGGCGGCTTTGGCTTCGCTCGGGCGCGACGGCAGTTCAAAATCCATTTCCTGCTTGCTGACCACCTGTGCCGCCTGCGAATAGAGCAGCTGGACGGTGCAGTCAGCGGCGAGCAGGCATTCGAGCAGGCGCAGGCCGTAGGGCATACCCGAGGCACCGGTCAGCGCGAGGCAAATTGTTTTAGGCATGGGTGGATTCCGAAAGCGCAGGTTCAGCCAGCAGTTTAGCTGCGATCAGGCCGTTGATGGTGCCGAAAACCAGCGCTGCGGCAGCGAATACCGGGGTGAGCAGGAAAACGCCATCGTGCGGAATCAGCCACAGGCGGGCGAGCAGCAACTGACCGCCGATATGGGAGAAGGCGGCGAGGATGGACAGGCTGACCGGGCCGAACCAGCGGGCTGGCAGATGGCGGGCCAGGCCGAGGGTGAGCAGGCTGAGCGTCGTGCCGGTCAGCGACAGGAAGAAACCGGGGGCGAGGAAATAGCCGAGAAGCAGGCTGCCGGCCAGCACCCGCAGGGCGCTGACCCACACCGCCGTACCCCAGCCGTAACGGGCCAGCACTACCAGCGTCACGATGTTGGCCAGCCCTGCTTTGACACCGGGCAGTGGCGAAGGAATCGCCGCATCGACCAGCGACAGCCCGACTGCCGCAGTGGCCAGCCAGGCGACGCGGCGGTCTTCGGCAGTGACCGTAAGTTGAGTCACCCCGGGCTGGGGCCCGGGGTCAATAACTGATCGAGTCATAGACCTTGGTCCGGCCGGCGATCTGGAGGCTGACGCGGTTGGGGGCGCAGATGGCGATTTCGCCCGGACGCATCAGCCAGCCCTGCTTGACACAGTACTGACGTGGGCCAGGGTCGGCGACGACGCGGGCGCGGCCCGGTTCGATGGCGATCAATGTGGTCCCAAGCGGGCCGGCAACCTCAAACTGCTTGCGGGCCTTGAGGTCCACTTCGGCAAATACCCGGCCTTCCTGGCGGATGATCGCCCGGTCGGCCAGCCCACCCTGCCAGAAAACCGGGATGCTGCTACCGACGGCCATAGCGCTGAGCAGGATGACCAGCCAGTCGCCGGGCCGGATCAGCGCCAGCCAGGGCATCAGCCACCAGCCAGCGTGCGGTGGCGGACGAGGACGCGGGCGCGCCTGGCGAACTCCCGGGCCAGCCATTCGGCGATATATACCGAGCGGTGCTGGCCTCCGGTACAGCCGATGGCGACAGTCAGATAGTTGCGGTTGTCGCGGATATAACTGGGCAGCCAGGTGGCAACGAAACGGCAGATATCGTCACGCATGCGGCGGACCTCGTCCTCGGCCTCCAGAAAGGTGATGACCGGCTGGTCGCGGCCCGTCATGGCGCGCAGGCCGGGGTCGTAATGCGGGTTGGGCAGGCAGCGGACGTCAAAAACGAGATCGGCATCGAGCGGGATGCCGTGCTTGAAACCGAAGGATTCAAACATCAGGGTCAGGCCCTGACCGGGTTCTGCCTCGATGAACTGGCGGACCCAGTCGCGCAGGGCATTGGCCTTGAGGCCGCTGGTGTCGATACGGTGGCCGAGATCGGAAATCGGCTCAAGCAGCTTGCGTTCGGCCCGGATGGCTTCATCCAGGGTCTGTCCGGTGGTGGCCAGTGGGTGCCGGCGACGCGACTCGGAATAGCGTTTGAGGAGGGTTTCTTCGTTGGAAAAGAGGAACAGGAAGGTAACCTTGATGCCGCCTTCATTGAGCTTGTCGAGCTTGGCCGGCAGCAGTTCGATACCATCTCCGGAGCGGGCATCGATGGCCACCGCTACCTTACTGACATTTTCTTCCTCGAGCATGCCGGCAAGCACCGTCAGCATGACCACCGGCAGATTGTCCACGCAATAGTAGCCGGCGTCCTCCAGCAGATTGAGGGCGACGGACTTGCCGGACCCGGAAAGTCCGCTGATCAGTATGAGTTCCATGGGGGCAGAGCATAATCAAGGCGGCGCAGCGTATCAACCCGCGGCATAATATAAAAAAATGGAGATGATCATGCCCACGGCACTTCCTTTGCTCGACCTGCCTTTCCTGGCGGAACTGACGGCGCTGCGCCGCGATATCCACGCCCACCCCGAACTGGCCTTCAACGAGAACCGCACGGCCGACATCGTCGCCCGCGAACTGGAAGCCTATGGTCTGGAAGTGCATCGCGGCATTGCCAAAACCGGTGTCGTTGGCATTTTGCGCGCCGGGACATCGAAGAAAATGGTCGGCTTGCGCGCCGACATGGATGCCCTGCCGCTCGCCGAGATGAACGAATTCCCGCATCACTCACGGCATCAGGGAAAGATGCATGCCTGTGGCCACGATGGTCACACCGCCATGCTCCTTGGCGCGGCGCGTTATCTGGCCGGGAAGCCGGATTTCGACGGTATCGCCGTGTTCATCTTCCAGCCAGCCGAGGAATCCGAGGGCGGCGCGGCGGTGATGATCGAAGATGGGCTGTTCGAGCGTTTCCCGGTCGAGGCAGTGTTCGGCCTGCATAACTGGCCGGGCATTCCCGTCGGGGAGATGGCGGTCATGCCGGGGCCGGTGATGGCCGGTACCTGTGCCTTCGAGATCATCGTGCGTGGCCACGGCTGCCACGCTGCCATGCCGCATCAGGGGGTGGACTCCATCGTCGCCGGAGCGCAACTGGTGCAGGCCTTGCAAACGGTGGTCAGCCGAACACTGCATCCGTGTGAATCGGCCGTGGTCAGCGTGACGCAATTCCATGCCGGCGAGGCCTGGAACATCATTCCCGAAGAGGTCGTGCTGCGCGGCACCATCCGCAGTTTCAAGCCGGCCGTTCAGGAGGGCATCGAGCGCGCCGTCGAGCGTCTGTGCAGCGGCATCGCCGCGGCCAACGGTGCGCAGATCGGTGTCAAGTTTGACCATCGCTATCCGCCGACGGTCAACAGCGTCAATGAGGCGAAATTCTGTCAGACGGTGGCGGCCGAGGTGTTCAAGCCGGAGCGCGTGCTGACCGACATCCTGCCCTCAATGGGGGCCGAGGATTTCGCCTACATGCTCAACGAAAAGCCGGGCTGCTACGTCTGGCTCGGCAATGGGCCGGGTACCGGCGGCTGTACCCTGCATAACCCGCATTATGATTTCAACGACGAGTTGCTGACGCTCGGCGCCAGCTACTGGGTGCGCCTCGTTCAGCGCTATCTGCCGGTCAGTCCAGTGGCCTGAACAGGAAATCCGCGGGGGCTTCTTGCCCCCGCCGGGCTACAGCGTAAACCGCGAAACTTGCTGGGACAGTGCGTCGGACATCGTTTTCAGGCGCTCGGCCGAGGCGACTACGCCCTGCATGGCACGGGCACCATCCTCGATCAGTTTGCGCGCCTGTTCGATATGCGTCTGCATCTCGCTCTCGTTCTTGTACTCGAGACTGATCGACTCGGTGATGCGGGCAACGACTTCCCTGACTTCGAGCGAACTGCCGTTCATTCGGTCGAAGGCTTCGCGCGCCTGATTGGAGAGCTGAACACTCTCATCAACCTGGTGGATGCCGGCTTCCATCGCCTGTGCAGCACGTGAAGTGCCGGCGTGGATACTTTCGACCATGGCGGAAATTTCAGCCGTGGACTTCGAGGTGCGCTCGGCAAGTTTGCGTACCTCGTCGGCGACGACAGCGAAGCCGCGTCCCTGCTCGCCAGCCCGGGCGGCCTCAATGGCGGCATTGAGCGCCAGCAGATTGGTCTGGCCGGCGATGTCGGAAATGACGCCGAGAATTGAATTGATCTGGGTGGAAAGGGTATTCAGTTCGCGAATATGCTGGGCCGTCACCTGCACCGAAGCGGCCATGGATTTCGTTTCTTCGGCTGCCTTGCCCGCCAGTGCTGCGCCGCTGCCTGAAATCTCACTTGAATTGTGGGCGATTGTCTCAGCCTCCTTGACGGCCCCCATGACCTCCTGAAGGCTGGCAAAAATACTTTGACCATTGCTCACCATGCTCCGCGCCACGGCCAGCTGCTGATCGTTGCCGTTCGCCACATGACTCGTGGCCGTGGCCATCTGGACGGCCGTCTGTGCGACATCGCGGGCATGGCCGGCGAGGGAGCCAACCAGTTCACGAAGCTGGGCCTGCATGGCGGCGAGTCCGGCCAGCAGGCTGTCCCGGTCGCCATGGGCGAGTGTGATTGGCTGGGTCAGGTCGCCGGTTGCCACGGCATTGGCGACCTGGCGGGCATAGCCCGGCTCCCCGCCCAACTCGCGGCGGACATAGGCCAGCATGGTGACGACGCTGGCGATACCGACAATGATGGCCAGGGCCGAGAGCACGAGGGCGATGTTCTGGATCTGCTCGGCCTTGCTGGCCACTTCCTGACGCTGCGTATTGGTCGCTTTGTCGATGACCTCGAGATCGTCGAGCAGTGCCTTCTTCAAGCTTCGCCATGCGGGTGTTTCCTTACTGTTGACCAGTGCCTTGGCTTCGTCGAGATGACCCGCCTTGAGTGCCGCCAGCACCTCGCCCTGAGCGTCGGCCTGCGCCTGGGCGAGCGGGCCAAGGCGGGCCAGTGAACTGGTGAATCCGTCGACCGAGGAAGCGGCCTGGGTTGCACTGTTGCGCGCCGCGCTGAAATCCTTGCGCGCCTTTTCCAGGTTTTCGTAGGCCTTGGGGTTGGTCGGGTCGAGAACACAGTTGCGCAGTGCCTGACCCATTTGCAGGCCCTGGCTATACATGTCCTGATAACCGTGCTGGAGGGCGCCGATGCCATCGAGGAAACTGCCAAAGCGGGCCGAGGTGCTGCGCAGGCCACTATTGGCGACGACTACGGCGGTGATGAAGGCGGCCATGATCAAGGCCATGCCGAGCAGAAGGCGGTTACGGAAGCTCATTGCCAAACCCCTCTTTTTAATTAGAGTTCAATTATACGGCTGGGCAATTTTGCCAGCCAGTCAGATTATCCGGCGGTGATCATGTCGTCCTCCAGCCTGAGCGCATTGACCAGCAATAGTTCGCGTTCCAGACCGGCGACCAGGCGCTCGGGAGAAAGGTTGAGAAATCGGCGGTTGACGTCGATGGCGAAAGGCAGCGAGAGGACGAAATCCGGAAAGTCGGCGTGACGCATTTGCTGCCTTTCCATCATCGCGAAGGTGGTAATGACCTTGATGGCATGCCAGGCCAGTTGTTCGATGTTGTTCTGGAAGTTGGCGAGGCGCCGGAAGGCCCGCTCAAAGGCCGTGTCGACGTTAGAAAACGCTTTGCCGTGGCCGGGAATGACGATGTCGATGGAGAGGCGGGAAAGCATGTCGAGGGTGGCCCGCGTACTGGCCAGTCCATCAGCCTGACCGAGCAGTTCGGGAAAGATGACGCCGAAGCCGTTTTCCCACAGCGCATCACCGGAAATGAGGATGCGCTTTTCCGGGTTGTAATAGGCCAGGGCATCCATGTCGTGGCCGGGAACGGCCAGTGCCTGCCAGTTCAGTCCGCCCATTTCAAAGTGGGCTTCGGCGTCGATCAGGCCGTCGTGTTGAAAGCGGGCGCCTTGCTGACCGAGGGGCGAGAGTAGCAGCGCGTCCTTGTCCCACTCGGCAATGGTTGCGCTGAGGCCGGCCGGGACAATGATTTCGCAATTGAAGGCGGCCTTCAGCGCGGCGTTGCCACCGATATGGTCGGAATGCGCGTGGGTGTTGATCAGCCGTTTGAGCTGGCGGCCGTCGAGGGCGTGATGGACCAGCCCGACGGTCTGTTCGGCGTGGGTGACATAGCCGCTATCGACCAGTGTGGCTTGGTCACCTTCAATACAGAGGATGTTGTTGGCCGATAGCCAGCCGCGTTCGAGAACAAGCAGGCTGTCCGGCAGCCGGATGGTCATTCGGGTTGTTCCGGTGTGCCGTCCCGTCTGGCCGGCGGCGCTGTGGTCGGCACGGCGAGTTCGGCGACGATGCCCGGTTCGTCCAGCGGCGGCCGGCCGCAGCCCAGGCAGTAGCCAGAGTCGGGGTCGGCCATGCAAATGCCGACGCAGGGGTAAATGGTTTCGTACTGGTCAGTCATTTTGCTTGCCGGTGGAGCCTGAATCCCCGATCTGCGGGGCATGTGTCAGGCGGCGTCTGGCTATTTCGGCCAGGATGTGGAGGCGGGTTGGATCGTCGAGACGCGACCAGGCAGTGATTTCGTCAAGGGTACGAAAGCAGCCCTGGCACAAGCCCAGGCTTGCGTCCATCTTGCAGATATTGGTGCAGGGTGAGGGTGTCATTCAGATCAACATGAAACGGTGCTGCTGGTCGCGCACCATGGCTACTGCTTCGCGGGCTTCGTCGCGACTGATGCGGGCCAGCATGGCGAGATGCAGACGGCGGTCGCGGGCGGTGAGTTCGGGAAAGTTGAGGGTATGGCTGTTGACGTCCTCGCTGCCCACGTCGGTGACGATCCCCTGGCGGTCAACCGTAATGCTGACAGGCGTCAGGTGCAGGGCGGCTTCGGGGGCGTTAAGGTAATCGGCGAGCGCCTCGACCAGATGTTCCGGCATCAGCGATTCGGCGGCCTGCCGGAGTTTTGCGTCAAGCTCGGCCAGACGGCGGGTCCCGACCTCGCGCTCATGTCCGCCGGATGTGCCGCGCAGGACTGCAACGTGGGCGCGCTCGGCTGACACGTCGGCGCGCAGCCCTTCCCGCTCGTCACGCAAGGCGCGGAGATGGTTGCGAAAGGTATGGAGCAGGCTTTCCAGTGCCTTGCTGCGCAGGCCGTGCAAGGTGATGTCGAGGGCGCAACTCGGCTCGATCAGGGTCTGGCCGGAAAAATAGAGGACGAGCTGGGGGACGTCGTTGCTGATCACATCGCCCCGTTGTGCCATGCCGAGCTGTCTTTTCTGCTGGCGGCGTGCCGCAAACATGGCGTAGAAATACTCGTTATCCCAGCTGCAAGGCTCGGCCAGAAAGTCGCGTACGGCCTGACTGCGGCCGAGCATCTGGTCAATGTCGGCAGCTGTGGCGAACAGCGCATGGACCAGCGGATCATTGGCAAACGCCCGGCGGTTGATGTCGATCGGGCCGGGTAGGGCGCCGACCAGTCCTTCGCAATAGCCCAGGGCATGGGCGACTGGTCCGCTCAGATGTTTCTCGAAGCCGGGGGCAACCCTGAGCACCGGGTCGACCATCTCGGCCACCTGGTCGAGGGCCTGGCGCAGGGCTCGGTCGAGGGGTGGAGCGGGCTTGAGAAAATCGGTGACGGTCGAAAAAAGGCTCACTACGTCCTGCTGCAAATGGCCCGGCCGGCCTTGGCGCCGTTCGGGCGGTTGATGGCACTGGAAATCCAGCCGCCGACATCTGCCAGTTTAGCCAGATCGATGCCGGTTTCAATGCCCAGACCTTGCAATAGATACACAACATCCTCGGTCGCCACGTTGCCGGAAGCGCCTTTGGCATAGGGACAGCCGCCGAGGCCGGCAATCGAGCTGTCGAAAATGGCCATGCCCATCTGTAACGAAGCATAGATGTTGGCGATGGCCATGCCGTAGGTGTCGTGATAATGCCCGGCCAGTTTTTCGATGGGCAGGTGCCTGGTACAGGCCTCGATGAGTTTCATCACGGAGGCCGGGTTGCCGACGCCGATGGTGTCACCGAGGGAGACTTCGTAGCAGCCCATGTCGAACAGGGTTTTGGCGACTTCGGCGGCTTTGTTGGGATCAATTGCGCCTTCATAGGGACAGCCGACAACGCAGGAAACGTAGCCGCGCACCGGAATTTCAAGTGCCGAAGCGGCGGAAACGACCGGTTCGAAGCGCTTCAGGCTCTCAGAAATCGTGCAATTGATGTTTTTTCGGGAAAAACTCTCGGAAGCGGCACCAAAAATCGCTACTTCGGTCGCTCCGGCTTCAATCGCCGCGTCAAACCCCTGCAGATTTGGCGTCAAAACAGGGTAAACGGTCGCCGGGTGCCGTTTGATACCACGCAGCACGGCGCTGTTGTCGCCCATTTGCGGCACCCACTTGGGCGACACGAACGAAGTAGATTCGACAACGCGGAGGCCGGCGTCGGCGAGCCGCTCAATGAGCTCGATCTTGATCACTGTCGGGACGACTTGGGCTTCGTTCTGCAGGCCATCGCGCGGACCGACTTCAACGATTTTTACGTGGCTAGGAAGGGGCATGGCTTAAGGCTCGACAGTAGGGTTGTAGAGGAGGGCAAGGCGGATCAGCGGGGCACCCAGCCACCGCAAACAGGAAAGACCTGGCCAACAAAGCAGTTGGCTGATTCGCTGCATAGATACGCTGCGAAGTCGGCATCTTCATTCGCACCAACCAGCCTGCCCAGCGGCACCTCGCGCTTGAGACGCTCCTGAAAGCGGGGGTTGGCCTGAACCTCGGCGGGGAAGTAGGTGGGATTGTCGACGAAGTTCTGGGCAATGGCATTGATCTGCACATTGTACGGGGCGACCTCGACGCCGACCGACTGGACGTAGGCCAGCTGCGCACCCCGTGCTGCGCTGTAGGTAGAGGTGCGCTTGATGCCGCGCAGGGCGGACGCGCTGCCCATGACCAGGATCTTCCCGGCCTGTCGTTCGATCATGGCCGGCAGGACGGCACGAAACAGGCGAGGCAAAGGATCAACCAGCGCCGCGAAGGTGTCGTGCCATTCCTCGTCGGAGGCCTCGGTGGCCGTCGTGGTCGGTGCCGGGATGGCCAGATTGGCGACCAGCACATCGACTCGTCCAGCCTGGGCGACGATGGCGGCGGGCGCCTCGGGGTCCATCAGTGAATCGCTATTGGCGATCACCGTCGCACCGTGTCGGGCAAATGCTTCGCACAGTACCGGACCCATGAACATGTCGGCGTGGGTGATCAGTACGCGCTTACCGAGAAGGATAGGATTTGACATAGGGACTCCTGATCTATGGAGGGGATCAATCGGCAGAGGAATACCGGAGCCGTCGCTTGAATAAGCCAATCGCCACGGCCAGTATTCCGCCCATCAACAACGAGGTGCCAACTGGCACTAACGCAAAGGGTTCTTTGAGATATCCGTGCTCGTCAATGGCAGAACCAAGCCACTGAAACAGGAGCAGGGCGCACAGTCCGAGAGCAATGGCCAGATAGCCGACCTTGATCAAAATATTCATTCCCCGGTGGGCGGCGATCGGTGACGTATCGCCTTGGCTGAATAAATTTCCAGCCAGCCGGATCGAGCCGATGGGTTGATCACGCTTCGCCCTCGAATTCGACCAGGGCCGCCCCATCCGACACCTGCTCGCCGGCTGCGTAACAGAAATTTCTGACCGTGCCGGCAGCCGGGGCGGTAATGGTGTGCTCCATTTTCATGGCCTCGAGGATGAGCAGCGGTGTGCCCTTGTCGACCTTCTGGCCGGGTTGGGCGAGCAGTGCGACGACCTTGCCGGGCATCGGGGCGGTCAGGCCGCCGCCGTGACTATCGCCGGCATCAACGCGGTGCAACGGGTCATCGCGCAGGAGTGAGTACGTGCTTCCATTGAGAAAAAGGCTTCTTTTATCGGCCACGGCGACGACGCTGGCCATCAGGCGCCGGTCATTCAGTTCGACGGCAAAACGGTCACCGTCGAGCTTCTTGCCACGCGCCAGCGTCGTTTCGCTGGCGATGGTGATGGCCCATTGTTGGTCACCGTAACGGACTTGAACATCGACCAGCGCCTCGCCATCCCGGAAGCTGATGGTGCGCGCCGACGACAGGTTCATTCGCCAGCCATCGCGGGCATGCCAGGGCGAACAGGGGTCGCCACCCGCCTTGGCGGCCTGTTTGGCGGCGTGTTGTTCCCACAGCAGTTCGCCGACCGTAGCCACCAGCAGGGCGTCGCGCGGTACAGCCTGGCTGGCCGGGAAGAGAAAATCCTTCTGCCGTTCGATCAGGCCGGTATCAAGGTCGGCACCAGCAAACGCCGGGCAGGCGACGAGCCGGGACAGGAAGTCGATATTGGTCGTGACGCCGGCCACCTGATAGTCGGCCAGCGCTTTGCGCATGCGGGCGAGTGCGGCGTCGCGGTGCTCATCCCAGACGATCAGTTTGGCGATCATCGGGTCGTAGTAGGGGGTGATTTCGTCACCTTCCTCGACCCCGGTATCAACGCGGACGTTGAGGCTATCGGCCGGCGGGGCGAGGCGGACCAGGCGTCCGGTCGACGGCAGGAAGCCCCGGTCGGCGTCTTCAGCATAGATACGGGCTTCGAGTGCGTGGCCGCGAATCTGCAACTGCTCCTGGGCGAGGGGCAGTGGCTGGCCGGCGGCGACGCGCAACTGCCATTCGACCAGATCCTGACCGGTGATCATTTCGGTAACCGGGTGCTCGACCTGCAGGCGGGTATTCATTTCCATGAAGTAGAACGAGCCGTCCTGGTTGGCGATGAACTCGACCGTGCCGGCCCCAACGTAACCGACGGCCTTGGCTGCCGCGACGGCGGCCTCGCCCATCTGGCGGCGGCGCTCGGTGGTCATGCCGGGGGCGGGGGCTTCTTCGAGCACCTTCTGGTGGCGGCGCTGGACTGAACAGTCGCGCTCGAAGAGGTAGACGCAATTGCCGAGACTGTCGGCAAAAACCTGAATCTCGATGTGACGCGGCTTGGTGATGTATTTCTCGATCAGCACATGCTCGTTGCCGAAGCTGGAAGCGGCTTCGCGCTTGCACGAGGCCAGCGCATCGGGAAAGTCTTCACTCTTCTCGACCAGACGCATGCCTTTGCCCCCACCGCCGGCGGCTGCCTTGATCAGGACCGGGTAGCCGATGGCATCCGCTTCCTGATGGAGCAGGGCGGGCGTCTGGTCATCGCCGTGGTAGCCGGGGGTCAGCGGCACGGCCGCCTTGCCCATCAGCTTCTTGGCTTCGGACTTCGAGCCCATCGCCCGAATCGCCGAAGCCGGCGGCCCGATGAAGGCAATCCCGCTGGCCGCCAGGGCATCGGCAAAGTCAGCATTCTCGGAAAGAAAACCATAGCCCGGATGCACGGCTTGTGCGCCGGTCCGCTTGCAGGCGTCGATGATCTTGTCGGCCACCAAATAGGACTCGCGGGCGGCGGCCGGGCCGAGCAGGACGGCTTCATCGGCCAGCCGAACATGGCGGGCATTGGCATCGGCTTCGGAATAGACGGCGACGGTACGGATGCCCATGCGGCGGGCGGTCTTGATGACGCGGCAGGCAATTTCTCCGCGGTTTGCAATGAGGATTTTGTTGAACATGGCTTATTCCCCAATCCAGTTGGGCTGACGTTTATCGAGGAAGGCAGAAATGCCTTCGCGGGCTTCCGGTGTGGCGCGCAGGTGGGCGATGCGGTGGGCGGTGTCTTCGACCAGGTTGTCGTTGATCGGCTGGTTGCTGACGGCGCGAATCAGATCCTTGGCGGCAGCCTGCGAAAGCGGGCCGCCCTGCAGGAGTGCACTGACGATTTCCTGCACCTTGGCATCGAGTTGCTCCGGTTCCACCGTTTCATGGACGAGGCCGATGTCTTGGGCGCGTTCGGCGCTGATCCGCTCGGCTGACTGGAAGTAGCGGTAGGCCTGGCGGGCCCCGATGGCGCGCAGAACGTAAGGTGAAATGGCCGAGGGGATAATGCCGAACTTGACTTCCGAGGTGGCGAACACGGCCTTGGTCGAGGCCACGGCAATGTCGCAGGCGGCTGCCAGTCCCATGCCGCCGCCCAGCGCCGCTCCCTGGACACGGGCGATGGTCGGCTTTTTCATCTCGGCCAGGGTGCGCAGCATGGTGGCCAGGGCGCGGGCATCGTTGAGGTTGTCATCAATACCATTGTTGGCGGCGCGTTTCATCCAGTTGAGATCAGCCCCGGCCGAGAAGCTCTTGCCACGACCGGCGAGGACGGCAACGCGGACGTCCTGATCATCGTCGAGGGCGAAACAGGCGGCGGTCAGTTCGGTAATGAGGGTTTCATCAAAGGCATTGTGGAGATCGGGACGATTCATCCAGATCGTGGCGACCGGGCCGGCGAGTTCGATTTCCAGAGAGGTAAACATGTCTCGCTCCGATTACTGTTGTCGTTGGCGGATCAGGTCCGCCATGGGCTGGCCATCGAGTGCTGCGATCAGGCTGGCCTGATTGACGGCGGGCTGGTTCTGGCTGACTTTCCATTTGCCGATCAGGCGCTCGATGCGGATTTCGATGCCGACCACGGCACCGAGCATTTTTCTGATGTAGTCGGCCGGCGCATCATCGACAGCCCATGGGTGGGGCAGTCCGGATTCGTGCTCGGCGGTCAAGGTACGCAACTGTGCCAAAAGCCAATCGGCATCGTCGATCAGGCGCAGCTCGCCATAGGCATGGACGGCGGTGTAATTCCAGGTCGGTACGACTTTGCCATGCTCGGCCTTGGTGGCGTAGCCGGAGGGGCTGATGTAGCTTTCCGGGCCTTGGAAGATGACGAGAATACCCTGGTTGCCGCTGGGGGCAGCGTTGGTCGCGCCATCTGCCATCAGCGGGTTGGATCGGGCCACATGGCCGCGCAGGGTGCCATTCGAGCCGCTGGCGGCATCCAGATGCAAGGGAATGTGGTTGGCATCGAGGCCATCCGGGCCCTGTGTGACGAGCGTGGCCAGTGGATGGGCACGCATCAGCGCGTGCATGACGCCGATATCGTTTTCCGCAAAGTGTTTGGGCAGATACATCGTTTTACATCCGGAAAATGCCGAATTTCGTTTCTTCGGCAGGTGCATTCATCGAGGCCGACAGGCCGAGGCCAAGAACGCGGCGGGTGTCGGCCGGGTCGATGATGCCGTCGTCCCACAGTCGGGCGCTGGCGTAGTAGGGGTGGCCCTGGGTTTCGTATTGGTCGCGGATCGGGGCCTTGAAGGCGGCCTCTTCTTCGGCGCTCCAGGTCTTGCCGCCTGCTTCGATGCCGTCGCGCTTGACGGTGGCCAGTACGCCGGCAGCCTGTTCGCCGCCCATGACGGAAATTCGGGCATTCGGCCACATCCAGAGGAAGCGGGGGCTGTAGGCGCGACCGCACATGCCGTAGTTGCCGGCACCGAAGCTGCCGCCGATGACGACGGTGAATTTTGGCACCTTGGCGGTGGCGACGGCGGTGACCATCTTGGCACCATCGCGGGCGATGCCGCCGTTTTCGTATTTGCGGCCGACCATGAAGCCGGTGATGTTCTGCAAAAAGACGAGCGGAATGCCACGCTGGGCGCAGAGTTCGATGAAGTGGGCGCCTTTCAGGGCGGATTCGCTGAACAGGATGCCATTGTTGGCGACGATACCGACCGGGTAGCCGTAAATCCGCGCAAAGCCGCAGACCAGGGTCGTGCCGTAGCGAGCCTTGAACTCGTCAAAATCGGAACCGTCGACAATGCGGGCGATGATTTCGCGCACGTCGAAGGGCTTTTTGCTGTCGGTCGGGATGACGCCGTACAACTCTTCGGCACCATAAAGCGGCTCGGTCGGGACGGTCAGGGTGACCGGCGGCTGCTTCTTCCAGTTGAGATCCTTGACGATGCGCCGGGCGATGGCGAGGGCGTGTGCGTCATTTTCGGCAAGATGATCGACGACGCCGGAAATGCGCGTATGGACGTCGGCCCCGCCGAGGTCTTCAGCCGAGACCACTTCGCCGGTCGCTGCCTTGACCAGCGGCGGGCCGCCCAAAAAGATCGTGCCCTGGTTCTTGACGATGATCGACTCGTCACACATGGCCGGCACGTAGGCGCCGCCGGCCGTGCACGAACCCATGACGGCGGCGATCTGCGGAATGCCCTGGGCCGACAGGTTGGCCTGGTTGAAGAAGATGCGGCCGAAATGTTCCTTGTCGGGAAAGACCTCGTCCTGCATGGGCAGGAAGGCACCGCCGGAGTCGACCAGATAGACGCAGGGGAGGCGGTTTTCGAGGGCGATTTCCTGGGCCCGCAGATGCTTTTTGACGGTCAGCGGGTAGTAGGTGCCGCCCTTCACGGTGGCATCATTGGCAACGACCATGCATTCGACGCCATTGACCCGGCCAATGCCGGCAATCACCGAAGCGGCTGGCACGTCGCCACCATACATCCCATACGCCGCGAATTGTCCGATCTCGAGGAAGGGGGTGCCGGGATCGAGCAGGCCATTGACGCGCTCGCGGGGCAGCAGCTTGCCGCGGGCGAGGTGCTTCTGACGCGCCGCTTCGGGGCCGCCAAGGGCGATCTTCTCGACTTTTTCATGAAGATCGGCCACCACGGTCTGCATGGCCGCCAGGTTGGCCTGGAAATCGGCCGAGCGCGGGTTGAGCTGGGTTTTGAGTTGGGTCATGTCTCTTCCTGGTTATTGGTTCCCGAGGAGCAGATGGCTTTGCTAGCTGCTCAGTTCTCGATCCTCACAATTGCTTTTCTTCTTTCAGCCACTTGCTGACTGGCTCAGGCTGGTAGTTCGCCATGCGCGCCAGCAGGCTGTCTATGTCGGTATCAGTCAGCACCATGGCGCGGTTCTGCGGCCGCAAAAAGCCTTCGCCGACAGCGTGGTCGAAGAGGCCAAGCAGCGGGTCGTAGAAGCCACGCACGTTGAGTAGGCCCATCGGCTTCCCGTGGAAGCCGAGCTGGCCCCAGGTCAGGATTTCGCAGAACTCCTCGAAAGTGCCGAAGCCGCCGGGGAGGGCGATGAAGCCATCCGACAACTCCGCCATGCGCGCCTTGCGGGTGTGCATCGAATCGACCACCTCGATGCGGGTCAGCGCCCGGTGATCGACGGCGCGACCGGCTACCTCCTTGCCCATCAGCGCCTCCGGGATGACGCCAATGACCGTGCCGCCGGCTTCCAGGCAGGCATCGGCAACCGCGCCCATGAGGCCGATGTTGCCGGCCCCGTAGACCAGTTCAATGTGGCGGGCGGCGAGCAGTCGGCCGAGTTTCTCCGCTTCGGCACGGTAGGCCGGGTGGTGGCCGGCATTTGAGCCGCAGAAGACACAGATTCTTTTCATGGTTTCAGAAACCGCCGGCTTTCAGCCAGTGGTCGATCTGCGGCAAGCGGTCGGCGCCGAAGAAGGCTTCGCCATCGATGATGACGTGCGGCGATCCGAAAACGCCGGCGGCCAGTGCCTGGTCGCATTCGCTCTTGAGACGAGCCTTGATGTCCGGGCTTTGCAGGGCGGCGGCAAGGGCGGCCCGATCGACCCCGAGGGCCCCGGCAATGTCGAGGACGGTATCGGGTGAGGAAATATCACGGTCGTCGACAAAGAAGGCGCGATAAGTGGCCTGGGCAAATTGCCGGGCCAGGGCGCAGTCCTGGCCGTCCAGCCAGTAGTAGGCGCGAGCCGCATTCTGCGTCGGCAGGGGGAAGCGGCTCGGCGGATTGTAGGGAATCCCCATGAATCGGGCCGAGCGGTGGAAGTCGTGGAACATGTAGGTGCCCTTGCTGCTCACCCCGTCGGCCGGCGGCCGCGAGCCGGTGGCCTGGAAGATGATGCCGAGCAGGATCGGGTGCCATTTGACCCGGCGCCCGTACTGGGCGGCGAGGGCGTCGATCTTCTCGCTCAGCAGATAGCCGTAGGGGCTGGAAAAATCGAACCAGAAATCGATCGGGGCTTGGCCGGTATCGGTCATCTTTGTCTCCTCGTTGTTGCGGTCGCCGGATTTGTGTTTTTGTTCTGGTCGACCGCTGGGTTTTCTTTACTCGGCGGCGATCGATCGTCCAATCACCAGCCGCTGGATGTCATTGGCGCCTTCGTAGATCTGGCAAATGCGTACATCGCGGTAGATGCGCTCGACCGGGAAGTCACTGGTGTACCCAACGCCGCCGTGAATCTGGATGGCGTCCGAGGCGATCTTCTCGGCCGCTTCGGAGGCGAACATCTTGGCCATTGAGGCTTCTTTCAGGCAGGGCTTGCCGGCATCCTTGAGCGTGGCGGCGCGCCAGACCATGAGGCGGGCGGCGTCGAGCAGGGTATTCATGTCGGCGAGGCGGAAATTGACTGCCTGATGATCGATGATGGGTACGCCGAAAGTGATGCGTTCCTTGGCGTAGTGCACGGCTGCTTCAAACGCGGCGCGGGCCATGCCGATGCTCTGGGCGGCAATGCCGATGCGGCCGGCTTCGAGGTTGGAGAGGGCGATCCGGTAGCCTTCACCTTCCTGGCCGAGCAAGGCGGAAGCAGGAACGCGGCAGTTTTCCAGAATGATCTGCACGGTGTCGGAGGCATGCTGGCCCATCTTGTCTTCGGTGCGGCCGACAATGAAGCCCGGCGTCGCCGTCGGGATCAGGAAGCAGGAAATCCCCTTCTTGCCGGCGGCCTTGTCGGTTACGGCAAAAACAATGGCCATCTGGGCGTGCTTGCCCGTGGTGATGAACTGTTTGACGCCATTCAGCACGAAATGGTCACCATCGCGGTCGGCGCGGGTGGTGATGGCCGCAGCATCGGAGCCGGTATGTGGTTCGGTCAGGCAGAAGCAACCGAGCTTTTCGCCGCGGGCCAGAGGCTTGAGCCATTCTTCCTTTTGCGCGTTCGTGCCGTATTTCATGGTGATGCCGCAGGCCAGCGAGTTCTGGACGGAAACGATGGTTGATGTGGCACCATCGCCGGCCGCAATTTCCTCGAGGGTGAGGACGAGGCTCATGTAATCCATGCCGGCTCCATCCCATTCTTCGGGAACGACCATGCCGAGGGCACCGAGTTCGCCCAATTCCTTGAGGGCTTCGCCCGGGAAGGTGTGGTTGCGGTCCCAATCAGCGGCGAAGGGGGCGAGACGTTCCTGCGCGAAGGCGCGCATGGTGTCGCGGATCATTTCCTGTTCTTGCGTGAGAATCATGTTGTTTCCTTGCGATAGCTAGTTAACCAGACGCCGGCGATGACCAGCAGGCCACCCGCCAGAACCGACAGGCCGAGGCGCTCGTCGAGCAGGACAGCAGCCTGCAGGACGGCGAAGACCGGTACCAGATTGATGAAAACCGAAGCTCGGGCGACGCCGATTTGATGCACTGCGCTGGTGAACCAGGTATAGGCCATGGCGGTACCGAAAATGGCGAGAAAGCCCATGCTGGCCCACACCTTCAGCGACCATTCGGCCGGTGCAATATCGCCCTGGAAAACGGCGGCGATGCTGAGGAAAAGGGCGCCGAGCAGGCTGGCATAGAGGGTCACGGCGAGGGCGGGCAGGGTTTGTGAAACGCGTCGCCCGATGAAGGTGTAGGACGCCCAGCTCAGGGCGCAGCCGAGAATCAGCCATTCGCCGAGGCCGACACTGCCTTGCAGCAGGGCGAGCGGTTCGCCGTTGCCAATCACGGTCAGGCAGCCGGCCATGGCGATGGCAATGCCCAGCCCTTTGGTGGCCGACATTTTTTCCTGGCCGAACAGCCAGGCGAGCAGCGCCACCATTACCGGGTTAAGGGCGACAACCAGGGCGCCGCGTCCGGCCGCGAGATGCTGCAGACCATAGAAAAAGCACAGGCCGTAGAGAAAGACGCCGGTAAAGGCCAGCGCCGCCATCACACCCCATTCCTGTCGGCCGGCCGGCAATGGCAGGCGACGACCGCTGCTTACGGCAAAGGCGGCGACGACCAGCCCGGCCAGCACAAAGCGCAGGGAGGCGACGGCGAGCGGTGCCGCCACCTCCTGCGCGATGATGCGTCCGGCGATCCAGGTGCCGCCCCACATGAACATGGCTGCAATCAGCTTGAAATAGGTGAGTGAAGTCGCCGCTTGCGGCAATTACAGCATTTCCACGGCCAGGGCCGTTGCTTCGCCACCGCCGATGCACAGGCTGGCAACGCCGCGCTTCAGACCGTACTTTCTGAGGGCGCCGAGCAGGGTGACGATGATGCGGGCGCCGGAGGCGCCGATTGGGTGACCGAGGGCGCAGGCGCCGCCGTGGATATTGACCTTGGCCGGGTCGAGCTTGAGGTCGTGCAGGGAGGCCATGGTGACGACGGCGAAAGCTTCGTTGATTTCGTAGAGATCAACCGATTCGGCCGTCCACCCGGTTTTGGCGAACAGCTTCTGCATGGCGCCGACCGGGGCCGAGGGGAACAGGGCGGGGACGCCTGCATGGGTGGTGTGGCCAACGATGCGGGCAATCGGCTGGAGGCCGAGCTTGGCGGCTTGTGAAGCGCGCATCAGGACCATGGCGGCGGCGCCGTCGGAAATCGAGGACGAGTTGGCCGGGGTAACCGTGCCATCCTTCTTGAAGGCCGGCTTGAGGGTCGGAATCTTGTCGACATTGACGGCAAACGGGCCTTCATCCTTGTCGATCACGACATCGCCCTTGCGGCCGGTGACGGTGGTCGGGGCGATTTCCCAGGCGAAGCTGCCGTTGTTGCTGGCTTCGATGGCGCGGGTAGTCGAGCGGATGGCGAATTCGTCCTGTGCTTCACGCGTGAAACCGTAGCTGCTGGCGCATTCCTCGGCGAAAGTACCCATCAGGCGACCACGGGTTTCCTTGGAGTAGGCATCTTCGAGGCCGTCCATGAACATGTGGTCCATCATCTGGCCGTGGCCCAGACGATAGCCGCCGCGTGCCTTGGGCAGCAGGTAGGGGGCGTTTGTCATTGATTCCATGCCGCCGACGACCGCCGCGCCGTAGGAGCCGGCGAGGATGCCGTCGTGACCGAGCATGGTTGCCTTCATGGCCGAACCACAGACCTTGTGGATGGTGGCGCAGCCAGCCGACAGCGGCAGGCCGGCCTGCAAGGCTGCCTGGCGAGCCGGGGCCTGGCCCTGGCCGGCTTGCAGGACGCAGCCCATGAGCACTTCCTCGATCAGGTTGGCATCGATGCCGGCACGCTCGACTGCGGCCTTGATGGCGACGGCACCGAGGTTGGCGGCGGTCAGTCCGGCAAAGCCACCCTGAAATGCGCCCATGGCGGTGCGGGCGGCGGAAACGATAACGATCGGGTCATTCATGCTGATTTCTCCTGAACTTCTTGATTAGGCGTCCAACGCTTTCAATGCGGCGTCGTAACGGGTGGGTAAATCCTGCGGGCAGTCGACGGTAATGCCGAGGTCGTGGATCAGGCCATCCTTGAGGCCGTAGATCCAGCCGTGCACGGTGAGTTGCTGACCGCGTGCCCAGGCATCCTGAACGACCGGGTTGTGGCAGACGTTCACCACCTGTTCGAGCACGTTCAGTTCGCACAGGCGGTCATGGCGCAAGGACTCGGGCAGGCTGTCGACATTGGCGAGATGCTTGTTGTGCACGTCATGGACATGGCGCAGCCAGAGATCGACAACGCCGACCCGGTCGCGGCGCAGCGCCGCACCGACGCCGCCGCAGCCATAGTGACCGACGACCATGATGTGCTTCACTTTCAACACATCGACGGCGTACTGGATGACCGACAGGCAGTTTAGGTCAGTGTGCACCACGACATTGGCGACGTTGCGATGGACGAATACCTCGCCCGGCAGCAGGCCGACGATCTGGTTGGCCGGAACGCGCGAATCGGAGCAGCCGATCCAGAGAAATTCCGGGGTCTGCAATTGCGATAGCTTGTCGAAATAGGTCGGGTCAACTTCCCGCATCTGGCCGGCCCAGGCGCGGTTGAAGTCAAACAGGTGCGACAGGTTTTCGCTGCGGATTTCCTCTTCCGACCAGTTCTCGAGGTCGAGGGCGAGGAACATCGTGCCTTCGAGCGGCGTCTGGTAGTAATTCGGCGCTTCGGTGAAGCCCAGCTCGCGGTAGAGCTTTACGGCCATGCGCATGTTGGGCAGGGTGTCGATCATCAGCTTGCGGAAGCCGATCTCCTTGGCTGCCTTGATCGCCGCCAGGGCGAGTGCAGCGCCGACGCCGTGGCCACGCTCTTCGGGGGCGACGTAGAGGCGTTTCATTTCGCACACGCCATCGCTGTCTGTGAGCGGCCGGACGCCGACGCAGCCGGCCGGGCGGCCATCAACCTCGGCAAAGAACAACCGGCCCTGTGGCGCCACATAGGTGCCAGGCAGGGAGGCCATTTCCTGATCGAAGTTCTGATAGGACAGATCGACACCAAGCCAGGCCGCGTAATTGCGGAAGTACTGGCGAACCTGCTCCAGGGCTTCGGTGTCGTTGGCGGTGAGGGTGCGTAGGGTAACAGTCATGCTGTGGGCTCCAGTTGCGGCGCTCCCTGCTCGGGAGTGCCGGCGGGAGCTGTTTATGCGGTTTCGGCGAAAAGTTCGCGACCAATCAGCATTCTACGGATTTCCGAGGTGCCTGCCCCGATCTCGTAGAGCTTCGCATCACGCCACAAACGGCCGACCGGAAATTCGTTGGTATAGCCGACGCCACCCAGGGTCTGAATCGCCTCGCCAGCCATCCAGGTCGCCTTTTCGGCCGAATAGAGAATCGCTCCGGCGGCATCCTTGCGCAGGGTGCGTGCGTGATCAGTGTTGTCGCAGGCCTTGCCCAGCGCATAGACATAGGCGCGGTTGGCCATCCAGGTCGAATACATGTCGGCGACCTTGCCCTGCATCAGCTGGAATTCACCGATTGCCTGGCCGAACTGCTTGCGCTCGTGGATGAAGGGCACGACGACGTCCATGCAGGCAGCCATGATGCCGAGCGGGCCGCCGCAGAGCACGGCGCGTTCATAGTCGAGGCCGGACATCAGCACCTTGGTGCCGTTGCCGACGCCACCGAGAATGTTTTCTTCCGGTATTTCACAGTTGTCGAAGAAGAGCGGGAAGGTGTTGGAGCCGCGCATGCCCAGCTTGTCGAGGTGGGTGCCGTGGGAGAACCCGGCGAAACCCTTCTCGACGATAAAGGCGGTCATGCCCTTGGCGCCGGCCGTGGGGTCGGTCTTGGCGTACACCACCAGGGTGTCGGCATCGCCACCGTTGGTGATCCACATCTTGGCCCCGTTGAGGACGTAGCGGTCACCCTTTTTCTCGGCCTTGAGCTGCATCGAGACGACGTCGGAGCCGGCATTCGGCTCGGACATCGCCAGCGCGCCGACATGGTCGCCGGAAATCAGCTTGGGCAGGTATTTCTGGCGCTGGGCCTCGGTGCCATTGCGGCGAATCTGGTTCACGCAGAGATTCGAGTGGGCGCCATAGGACAGGCCAATCGAGGCCGAAGCGCGGGAGATCTCCTCGAGCGCCACGATGTGGGCCAGGTAGCCCATGTTGGTGCCGCCGTACTCTTCACCGGCGGTCATGCCGAGCAGACCCATGTCGCCGAATTTCTTCCACAAATCGGCCGGGAATTCGTTAACGCGGTCCACTTCAGCGGCGCGCGGGGCGATTTCGGCATCGGCAAATGCCTTTACCGCATCGCGAAGCAGGTTGATGTCTTCGCCGAGGCCGAAATCGAGGCTGGGAATGTTCATGTTGTCTCCGTTCTTAAGATTGTTTTTCAGTCTTGCCGTGCATCACCATGATGGTTTGCTGCATCAGGGCGCACAAGGTTTCCACGCCAGCCTTGACAGCAAATACGTCGGCCTGCGTGATGATCAGGGTTTTGCCGGGGCGCACTACCTTGCCGCGGGCAATCAGCTTTTCACCATCGGCCGGGGCAACCAGGTTCATCTTGTATTCGACGGTGAGGACCGAGGCGGTCGGCGCCACCATGGTCATTGCGGCATAGCCGGCCGCAGAGTCGGCAATCATGCCAACGACGCCGCCGTGCACGAAACCGTGTTGCTGTTCGACGCCCGGCCAGTGCGGCAGATGGATTTCGGTCCGGCCATGTTCAATGACCGGCAGCGTCGCCTGGATCAGTTCCATGGCGCTCTGGCGGGCAAAGCTGGCGCCGACGCGTTCGGCAAAGTGGGGGTCGGATATTTTGCTCATGGGACGTGATTGTATTTACGTTGACGTTAACGTCAACTAAAGTTTAAATATTTTTTATTGGGCATCGCGACGGGCCAGCTCCTGTTCGCACAGGTGCTCGAATTGCGCGATTTCCGTCAGCATCGCCGCGATGTCTTCACGCTGCTGTTCCAGCGCGGCCCGACGCTTGTTCATGATGCGCAGGCATTCGAGTAGTTGGGGTGTTTCATCCTCGGTGGACGCGTACATGCCGATCAGATCCTTGATTTCGGCCAGCGACAGGCCGAGGCGCTTGCCACGCAGCGCCATCTTGAGGCGTGCCCGGTCGCGGCGGGTGAATACGCGCTTGCTGCCTTCGCGCTCGGGCGCCAGGATGCCCTGGTCTTCCCAGAAGCGGATGGTGCGCGGCGTGATGCCGAACTCGCGGGCGAGGTCGGAGATGGCAAAGGTGGTGGCCGGCTGGCTCAAATCAGTCTCCTTGGTGTGCGGCGAAGTTAAACAGATGCGAGGGGTTTTTTCAATCCGCTGCCGTATGGTAAGTTGCATCCCTTGTTTTCAAGGTTGTCCCATGTCCCTGCATTTTCCCCACGCCCAGCCGCCGGCTGCCGGCGAACTGATCGAAGTGGCACCCGGCGTTTTCTGGCTGCGCATGCCGCTGCCCTTTCAGCTTGATCACATCAACCTGTGGCTGTTGCGCGATGGCAAGGGGTGGACGATCGTTGACACCGGTTTTCCGGACGATGCTGTCCGTCAGATGTGGACGCAGATACTGGAAAAGCTCGATGGCCCGGTCAACCGCCTGATCGTCACCCATTTTCACCCCGACCATCTGGGCCTGGCGACCTGGCTTATGGAAAAGACCGGTGCGCCCTTGTCGATGACTACCGGCGAATTTCTGACGGCGCATGTGGTCTGGCATGAAGTGGGTGGGCATGGGGCCCGTTTCATGGTCGAACAGTTCCGCCAGCATGGGCTGGACAGTGAGCATCTGGCCAAATTCGAGAAGCGGGGGTCAGGTTATCGCAAGGCTGTTCCCGCACTGCCGGAATACTACGATCGTCTGAAGGCTGGGGACAGCGCAGTGGTCGACGGGAAAAATTGGCAGATTTTGATAGGCCACGGTCACTCGCCCGAGCATATGGCGCTTTACTGCGCGGAACTCGGCGTGTTAATTTCGGGCGACATGCTATTGCCGAGAATTTCGACCAATATCAGCATATTTGCGGCAACCCCCAGGGCTGACGCGCTGCGCTGGTTTCTCGATTCGCTCGACGAGATGGCGCGTGAAATTCCGGAGGAAACATTGGTATTGCCTTCGCACGGTTTGCCCTTTACCGGCATTCAGGCGAGGGTTCAGGCACTGCATTCACACCATGAAGAAAGATTGCGGGCCTTGGAAGACAGCTGTGAACAAGCGCCGCAGAGCGCAGCCGGGTTGCTCGATGTGTTGTTCAATCGGGCGCTCGATACGCACCAAACCATGTTCGCGATGGGCGAAGCGATTGCCCATCTGAACTATCTTGAGCAAGCTGGTCGGTTGTCATGCAGCATCGATGCCGACGGAGTGATTCGCTATTCGCGGTTGCAGCATTGACCCGCCACGCACTGACAGAGGGAGTTTCGAGATGTCGCAGCAAAATGAAAATCAGGGAATGAACCTGCCGAACCCGGCCGAAATGGCCAAGACCTACGCCGAAGTCGCCCAGCGCGCCTCGCGTCTGATCACCCAGTTCATGGAAAAGAAGGCCAAGGACGGCGTCAATGCCCCGGCCGATGAACTCGGCGTGGCCAAGGCCTTTATGGACCTGTCGTCCCGTCTGCTGGCCAATCCGTACAAGATGGCCCAGACCCAGATGAACATGATGTGGGATTACTTCTCGCTGTGGCAGAACACCAGCATGAAGATGATGGGCATGCCGACTGCCAATCCGGTCGCCTCGCCGAAGAAGGGTGACAACCGTTTCCGCGACGAAGAGTGGGAAGAGCATTTCATGTTCGACTTCGTCAAGCAGTCCTACCTGATCACCGCCCGCCACCTGCACGATACCGTCGCCGGCACCGAAGGTCTGGACGAAGCGACCCAGCAGAAGGTCAACTTCTTCACCCGCCAGTACATTGACGCGCTGTCGCCGTCGAACTTTGCCCTGACCAACCCGGAAGTCTTCCGCGAAACCGTCAAGAGCAACGGTCAGAACCTCATCAAGGGTCTCAACAACCTGCTGCATGACGTCGAATCCGGCGATGGCCAGCTGCGCATCCGCATGACTGACACCTCGGCCTTCGAAATGGGCAAGAACGTTGCCACGACGCCGGGTAAGGTGGTCTTCCAGAACGAATTGTTCCAGCTCATCCAGTACAACCCGTCGACGCCGACCCAGAACAAGAAGCCTTTCCTGATCGTCCCGCCGTGGATTAACAAGTACTACATCCTCGACCTACGCGAGAAGAATTCGATGGTCAAGTGGGCCACCGATCAGGGTCACACCACCTTCATCATGTCGTGGATCAATCCGGACGAGAAGCTCGCCGCCAAGTCCTTCGAAAACTACCTGCTCGAAGGCTCGCTCGAAGCCATCAACCAGGTCTGTGCCCACACCGGCGAAAACAGCGTCAATCTGGCCGGCTACTGCCTGGGCGGCACGCTGACCATGACCACGCTGGCCTACATGGCCGCCAAGAAAGACAAGCGCGCCAATTCGGCAACCTTCTTCACCACCATGCTCGACTTCTCCGATCCGGGCGAACTCGGCATCTTCCTTGATGAAGGCGCTGTCGAAGGTCTCGAAAAGCGGATGGCCGAAAAGGGCTTCCTCGAAGGTTCAGAAATGGCCGGCACCTTCAACATGCTGCGCGCCAACGACCTGATCTGGTCCTTCGTGGTGAACAACTACCTGATGGGCAAGGATCCGTTCCCCTTCGACCTGCTCTACTGGAACTCCGACTCGACCCGCATGCCGGCTGCGATGCACAGCTTCTACCTGCGCAACATGTACCTGGCCAACCTGCTCAAGGAACCAGGTGGCGTCACGCTGGGCGGCGTCAAGATCGATATCAGCAAGGTCAAGACCCCGTGCTACTTCATCTCCACCATCGAAGACCACATTGCCCCGTGGAAGAGCACCTACATGGGTGCCCGCCTGCCGTCCGGCAATACCAAGTTCGTCCTCGGTGGTTCCGGTCACATCGCCGGCATCGTCAATCCGCCAGTCGCCAACAAGTATGGCTTCTGGACCAATGACGCGACCGACGGCAACCTGCCGGAAAGCCCGGAAGACTTCCTGGCCGGCGCGACGCAGAACGCCGGTTCGTGGTGGACACACTGGAATGAGTGGGTAACCAGCCTGCCCGGTGGCGATGCCAAGGTCAAGGCCCGCAAGCCGGAAGACGGTACGCTCAAGGTCATCGAAGATGCGCCAGGCGCCTACGTCAAGTTCCGACTGGATGCCCAGAAGAAAGCCTAAGGGCGATCTCGCCTGAAGAACAGAAAGGGAGGCTGCGGCCTCCCTTTTTTGTTGCCGGCAGGCCCGAAAAAGAGGGGGAAAGAAAGGAAAGGGCGAGTTTTGGGGGCGGGTAGCGGGGCCGCCGTTAAATGAAACTCGGGCGGAATAATTGTCATAGTATTGATAAAAATCAATATTGTAATATTAGACTTAACTAATCTATTCCCTGGAGTTGTGGTCCCGGCGGGGCTGCCACAGTCCGGAGCCTTGGGGCTCGTAACAAGGGGAAATCATGAAAGTGTTCAAGCAAGCAGTAGCCGTGTTCGCCGCTCTGGCGTTCATCGGTTCAGCCTACTCGGCCAATCTGCCGGATAGTCCGCAAGCAACGCAAAAGTTGCTCAAATCAACGGCAGACCATAGCAAATTCAAGGAATTGCAAAAAGAATTTGCCTCCGGGCCGGAAGTCACCAAGGCCTGTATCAGCTGCCATACCGAGGCCGCCAAGCAGATTCATTTGACCCAGCACTGGAAATGGGAATTCCGGAATCCGGATAGCCAGCAGTTGCTCGGCAAAAAGCATGTGGTCAACAATTTCTGTACCTCGGTCACCTCGAACTACAAGGCATGCGCCAGTTGCCACATCGGGTACAACACCGATGGCCCGAACTTTGACCTGAGCTCGGAAAGCAATGTCGATTGTCTGGTCTGCCATGACCAGACCGGAAAATACAAGAAGCCGGCCGGCTTTGCCGGGAATCCGGTGACCAAGGACACCGAATTCCCGCCCGGCTCCGGCAAGATCATCCGTGGCATCAATCTCAGCGACATCGCCCAGAAAGTCGGCCAAACCAAGCGCAACACCTGTGGTGCGTGTCACTTCTACGGTGGTGGCGGCGATGGGGTCAAGCACGGCGACCTCGACAGTTCGCTCGAAGCACCCGACAAGGCGCTGGATGTGCACATGGATGCCAAGGGCCTGAATTTCACCTGCTCGACCTGCCACCAGACTGAAGGCCATCAGGTGCCGGGTAGTCGCTATGCGCCGACCGCTCAGGACAAGGATGGCGCGCACATCCGTGGCAAGGTTGACCACAGCAATCCGGCCACCTGCCAGTCCTGCCATGGTCAGGCACCGCACAAGAAGGAAGCCAAGCTGAACGACCATACAGACAAGCTGGCCTGCCAGACCTGTCACATCCCGGCCTTCGCCCGTGGCGACGTGCCAACCAAGATGTCCTGGGACTGGTCGACGGCCGGCAAGCGTGGCCCGAACGGTAAGCCGCTGGTTATCAAGAACGAGGAAGGCCACGATATCTACCTGGGTATCAAGGGCGATTTCGTTTATGAAGAAAACGTCAAGCCGGAGTACATGTGGTTCAACGGCAAGGTCAATTACACGTTGGCCGACACCAAGATCGAAAAAGCCAACCAGCCGATCTACATCAGCAAGTTTGAAGGCTCTGCTGATGATGGCAAGTCGATGATCTGGCCGGTCAAGCTCTTCCGCGGCAAGCAACCCTATGACGCCGAGAACAAGACGCTAACCATCAACCACTTGGCCGGTCAGGACGATTCCGCCTACTGGACCAACCTGAACTGGGACAAGGCCATCGCCGCCGGTATGGCAGCTGCCGGGAAGCCGTATTCCGGCAAGTATGACTTTATCGAGACCGCTGCCATGTGGCCGATCACCCATATGGTTGCGCCGAAAGACAAGGCCCTCGGTTGCAGTGATTGCCACAGCAGCAATGGCCGTCTGGAAAAAGTCGATGGCATCTACATCCCCGGCCGTGGGCGCGATCATATCGCCCTGCTCGACACCGCCGGCTGGGCGCTTGCCGCCCTCACGCTGCTCGGCGTCATCGGCCACGGTATTGGCCGCATCCTGACCGCCAAGCGCAAGCACTAAGGGGAACAACATGGCACGTGTTTATATTTTCAAAGGTTTCGAACGTTTCTGGCACTGGACCCAGGCCCTGCTCATCATCACCATGCTGGTTACCGGCTTCGAGGTGCATGGCAGCTACTCGCTGCTGAGCTGGCACAAGGCGGCCGAGTTGCACACCACTTCGGCGTGGGGGCTGATGGGCCTGTGGATATTCGCCATCTTCTGGCACTTTACGACCGGCGAATGGCGCCAGTACATCCCGACTACCCACAAGATGATCGATGTGGCGTTGTTCTACGCCTTCGGCATGTTCAAGGGCGAACATCATCCCTACCTGAAGACGAAGAACCGCAAGCACAACCCGCTGCAACGGGTCGCCTACCTCGGCGTCAAGTTGTTCATCAATCCGCTGCTCTGGTGTTCCGGCTTGTTTTATCTGTTCTACAACCAGCTTGGCAGCGTCGGTCTCGGCGGTGTTTCCCTCGGCCTCATCGCCCTGGCCCACACGCTCGGTGCTTTCCTCATGCTGCTGTTCCTTATTGCCCATGTCTATCTTGGGACCGCCGGTCACACCCCGACTGCCCACTTCAAGGCCATGGTCACCGGCTGGGACGACGACGTGAACGAAGAACCGCAAGGTGCCAATGCGCGGTAAGCAACAGATACAAAAGGGAATACCGATCATGCAACGTAATATCACACGCAAACTGCTGGCCGGCCTCGTGGCCAGCCTCTTCATCCCGCTCGGCGCCCAGGCAGCCGACGCTGAGCTGATGAAGAAAATCGAAGCCATGGCCAAGGAAATCGAGTCCCTGCGGGCTCAGGTCCAGGCCAATCAGGAAGCCAACAGGCAGGCGATTGCCGACGTCCGCGAAGTAAAGGAAAAGGTCCAGAAGAGCGAAGAGAAATCACTCGACAAGTGGCTAACGGTGGGTGGCGATTACCAGTTCCGGGTGGATAGTCTGGCTGGGGAAACGAAGTCTTTTACTGACGTAAATGCATTTTTCGCTGCAGCCCAAACCGATGCAATGAGTAATCCGGCCATGATGGGGCAGATGATCGCCTTCTCTGGTGCTATGTCCAGAGTCCAAACCTTCCAACAGGCAAATGCCTTTCTTGGGGCAAATGCAGCAATGATCGGGGGTTTGATGCCATACGCTGCACAGGCCGCCATCCCCGCCTACAAACCCAAAAACGAAACCCTCTATACCAACCGCTTCGGCCTCGATCTCAACATGAAGGCGACACAGGATGTGTCAGTGACCGCCCGCCTGCTTATGTACAAGACCTTTGGCGCGTCGGATGAAGGGGCCACGACCAATAGCGGCTCTGCGCCTTTCTTTGCCGATCGCGTCGGGGTTTTCGACGGTACGCTGGGCCATATTCCATCGAGCAGTTTCCTAAATGTCGACCGCGTCTATGCCACGTGGAGCAACATCGCTGACCAGGATATCTGGTTCTCCGTTGGTCGCCGGCCATCGACACATGGTGCGCCTAGCCACTTGCGCGCCAATACGGCCCGTCCGGGCACCGGCGGTACGCCGGCCCTGCTCGTCGACTACGCCTTTGATGGCATGACCATCGGCTGGGCACCTGATATCGATGCCTTGCCCGGCGCCTACGGCAAGCTCTGCTACGGCCGTGGGTTCGAGAGCGGTTTCAGCAAGGCCCTGACCAATTCGCTGGAAGATACCGACATGGTCGGCCTCTCGGTCGTACCCATCGACACCGATCCACTGCGCGTCTGGCTGCAGTGGAATCGGGGCATGAGTATTTTCGATGCCCCGAAGATGGCGAGTACTTATTTCGGCACGACCATGCCGAAAACCAATCTCGGCGATATTGACTGGTTCGGTACTGGTGCACTCGGCACCATCAAGCGCCTTGGTCCCGGTGACCTCAACTGGTTCGCCGATGTCGGCATGAGCGTCACTCACCCGAATGACAATGTTTCATCGCAATTCGGGTTCCAGGGCCTGATGACCGGTGCTTTCTTCAGCCCCGAAGCGCCGACCAGCAAGACCGGCAGCGCTGTCTATGTCGGCCTGCGCTATGACCTGCCGTCGAAGACCAAACTGGGTGTGGAATACAACCATGGGTCGAAGAACTGGATTACCTTCGCCCCAGCGGCAAGTGACTCCTGGACATCCAAGGTGGGCACTCGAGGCAACGTGTATGAGGTGTATGCCATCCAGGAACTGAACGCCAAGCCGATCTCGTCGGTGATGGCCAAGAGTTTCTTCCGCCTCGGATTCCAGTACTATGATTTCCAATATACGGGTAGCAACAACTGGATCGGTGCCCCGGTCAGGATTTCTGACGTCAATGGCCAGATGATGACCACGGCACCGCTGTCCAAGGCCTACAACGCCTACGCTACCGTCGAAGTGAAGTTCTGATCACCCCATTTGCAGGAGCAAGCCATGTCTAGAACACTCTCTCAGCTTCTCGTTTCAATCGCCCTGGCCACCGCAGCACTGACCGTGGCGCCAGTCGCCTCGGCTGACGACGTCAAGATGGTTGGCGTCATCACCAAGATCAAGATGGCTGGCGACGGCAAATCGGCCCAGGCTATCCTCAAGGACGGCAAGAGCGGTGACGCCGTCACCATCAACATTACCGACGACCTGACCCTCGACAAGTTCAAGGACAAGCGCATCGTCGAAGGCGATGAAATTCGCGCGAAGTTTGATAATGCCGGTGGCAAGAACGAAAGCAAATCGTTCAAGAAGACGGCCGGCTGCTAGTCAAAATCGGCGGTTTGAGTCAAAGACGGGGCGGCGACGCCCCGTTTTTTCGTGGTAAAGAAGACGGACGTTGAGCCAGCAGGGGCATCGGTTGATCGAACCATGGCAAATTTGGCCGGTCATATCGATATAGACCGAAAAAGGAGGCCAGCCATGTTCGACTCTCCCGTTGTCTCCGTTCATATCCCTCAGGCTCTGCGCTGTTTTGCCGGTGGTCGCCAGGAAGTGACGGCCAGTGGCGACACCGTGGGTGATGTTTTAGAGGCAGTCGGCCACGAGTATCCGGCCATTCGTCGCCGTTTGATCTCAGCGCAGGGTGACTTGCCGCCGGGCATGGCTGTTTTTCTCGGGCCGCGCAGTATTGCTGACCTGCAGGGGCTGGCGACGCCTATAGAACGGCCGAGACGGTCAGTATCGTCGCCCAGACAACCCGTGAAGGTGCAGTCGGCTAGTGATGGAAAATCGGTAGCCGGGCCGAGAATTTCGGCCATTCGACGGCGTCGAGCATGTTCTTGACAATGAGGCCGAGTTCGGTGTCGCCAGTGATTTCGAGTTCTCGGCTGAAGAACAGCGTGTCCGGGTCTTCTTGGCGGGCGAGCAGTTGCAGGTAGGCCGACAGATTGGCGGCGAAAGCCAGGTCGGGTTCGCGTTGCGGGCTGAAGACCGGCCGGAAAAGACCGTTGCTGTAGGTGTAGGAAGCTTCGCCACCGGTATCGAGTACACGGACACGAAACTGCTTGTCTTCGAGCAAGGCTAGCTCGCTTTCCGGCAATAATTTCATTTTCAGCGCACCGTTCAGCGCGGCGACGAGGGCCAGGGCATGCGGCCATTGCGGCAGCTTTTCACCAAGGCGGGCAACAAAACCCGGAAGGCGGAATTTCGGGATGGTAAAACTGCCGTTCATGATCATGCTCCGAGTTGGGCCAGGGCCTGGCTGTGGTGCTGGACAATGCCGGCATCGCCGAACCAGTAACCATCGACGAGGCCGCTGGCGTTCCAGGCCTGACTGTCGACGTCAACGGCAGCGCCCTTTCGGGCGGCATCGAAGGCAGCAATGATGGCGTTGATGTGATCCTTTTGTGGACTGATCCGGACAATATCGATGCCCATTGTCAGCATCTCCGGAACTTCGTGCAGCAGGTTGTAGCTCTGCGCGGACATCGTCTGGATCCCGTTGATGGTCAGGAAATCCTGGCCGTCGCGGGTTTTCAGGGTGAGGCCTTCGGTATGGTCGAGGCACTTGAACTGGCAGTCGTCCTTGTTAAGATCATAGTGGCGTGCCGTGAAGCAGCGGGCAGAAAAGGCGAGCGGGATCTTGCCGAAGGCGAACACCTCCGTTTCGACACCGGCGGGCCGGCTGGCATGCAGGGCCTCGATCATCGCCCGGCTGCCTTCAAGCGGCGGCACCCAGCGCTTGAGACCGAAGCGGGCGTAGGAGGCCAGCGTCGCCTCGTTGTAGATATTCAGATGGGGGCCGGCGACGAAATCCTTGCCGTGCATGAGATTGACGGCGCCGAGATCGTTGGCTTCCAGCATGCAACCCGAATCGTCAATCAGGCGGCGTAGTGCTTTCAGGTCGCTTTCCGATTCAAGCAGGGCCTGGGCCGAGACCACGACCTGTTTGCCGGCATCGGTCAGGTCGCGGGCCAGGCCGATCCAGTCGGCGGTGCGCAACTGCTGGCGGCGCGAGCAGACGACTTCGCCGACGTAGATGATGTCGAGAGCGGGGTTTTGCGCCATTTCGGCGTAAAAATCCATGACTTCGGCCTTGGGCCAGAAGTAGAGGAGGGGTCCGAGCGAGAGTTTCATGCGCTGCCTCCGCTTAACGCCACGGCCGGCTGTAGGCGCCAAGCGTCGCCTGACTGCCTTCGGAGACCTTGGACAGTTCAGCTTGCCAGGCCGGTTTGACGTGGAAGCGTTCGCTCCCGTCCCGCAGCGAGTCGAGCGCGGCCCGCAGGGTTTTGGTCACCTGGGCGACATAGGTCGGGCTGCGCTGACGGCCTTCGACCTTGATGGCCCGGACGCCGATCTTGAGAATTTCCGGCAGGATGGAGAGGACGTTGAGGCTGGTCGGCTCTTCCAGGGCGTAGTAGGTGTCGCCCTCGACGTCGAAGCGGCCCTTGCACAGCGTTGGGTAACCGGCAGGCTCCTCATCGCCGAAACGGTCGATGAGGATGCCATTGAGCCGCGTTTCCATGGCGCCGGGCTGTTTGTCCCATTTGACGTATTTGGCTGGCGAACAGGCACCGACGGTGTTTGGCGATTCGCCGCAGGCGTAGGAGGAGAGCCAGCAACGGCCTTCATTCATGACACAAAGGCTGCCGAAGCCGAAAACTTCGATTTCGACGGTGGTGTTTTTGATGACGTTTTCAACCTGGGCCAGCGTCAGGACACGCGGCAGCACGGCGCGACGGATACCGAATTCGCACTGGCAGAAGTTGATGGCCTCATAGCTGGTGGCCGAACCCTGCACCGAGAGATGCAGGCGCTGTTGCGGGTGGCGCTGGCGGGCGTAATCGAGCAGCCCGATATCGGCCAGGATGATCGCGTCCACGCCCTGATCGACTGCCGCATCGACGGCCTTTTGCCAGTCGCCAACCCGGCCGGCCTGAGGAAAAGTATTGATCGCCATGAGGATCTCGCGACCCTTTCCGTGGGCATAACGGATGCCTTCGGCCATGGTCTTGGCGTCAAAATTGAGGCCGGCGAAATTGCGTGCGTTGGTATCGTTCTTGAAGCCGAGATAAACGGCATCGGCGCCGTTATCGACGGCAGCCTTGAGGGCCGGCAGGCTGCCGGCGGGACAGACGAGATCGGGCAGGGAAGTCATGGCAGACATCCGGATAATCAAGCGCCGGAGTATAGCCAGTCACAGCAGGCGGCCATTGATCCTGGTCAAATGGAGGGCATTGCCATCGCCCGGTGGGCGAGCCCAAGCTCAGCGGTTGACGACGGTCGGCCGATAGCCGAGCGCGGCACGAATTTTTTCTGCTACCCGGTCGGCGTCGCTACGGCTGGCGTAGGGACCAAGTTGCAGGCGATGCATGCCACCGCCCGGATTGACCTGCATGTTTTCGGTCAGCCAGTCGAGTTCGCGCATCAGGTGGCTTTTCAGGTTTTCGGCATTGTCGGCGCTGGCAAAGGCACCGAGTTGCAGATAAATGCCTTTTATCGATCCGGTCTGGGCCGGCGGGCTGGCCGGGGCGGGCTGGGGCACTTTTTCTTCAAGCGCCATGCGTCGAGACAGTTGCTCGATCTGGTCGCTGTCGGAACTGCTCGGTCGGGCCGGCGATACCTGGGCATACGTAGTGCCGGTTGCTTCGCCGGGAACGATCGCTTCGACCTCGACCTGGCCGCTGCCGCCATTGATTAGGCCGAGCTTGTAAGCTGCGGTGTAGGACAGATCGATGACGCGATCAGCGTGAAAGGGGCCGCGGTCGGTGATGCGGACAATGACCGATTTGCCGCTTTGTACGCTGGTGACCCGAACGTAGGAGGGCAGGGCCAGCGTCGGGTGCGCTGCGGTCATGGCGAACATGTCGTAGGGTTCGCCGATGGAGGTTTTTTGGCCATGAAACTTCTTGCCGTACCAGCTGGCAATGCCGCGCACCTTGTAGGGTTTGACTGAGTTGTTCGGGACGTATTCCTTGCCGAGCACGGTGTAGGGCTTGGTCGCCGGTTTGTGCAGCGGTTCCCATTTTGGCTCGGCATCGGGGATGTCTTCCAGACCATCCGGAATGTCGTCGGCCGGGCCATCATCCTTATAGAAGCCGCCACCGCGTTTGAGGACGGCGGTGGGCTTTTTGGTCGGGGTTGGTGCTTTGGCGATGGGTCGCTTTTCGCTGTCGCCTATCGCCGGACCCGGTGTCGGGGCGGGGGGCGTGCTGCCGCAGCCAGCGAGCAATACGAGGCCGAATATGGCAAGCCAGCGGATCATTTTTTGACCAGCATCCGGTGGGTGTGGATCGACATCAGAATGCCCAGACCGAGGAACAGCGTGACCAGCGCCGTGCCGCCATAGCTCATGAAGGGCAGGGGGACGCCAACCACGGGCAGGATGCCGCTGACCATGCCCATGTTGATGAAGGCGTAGGTGAAGAAACCGAGCGTGATGGCACCGGCGAGCAGACGCGAGAAGAGCGTCGGTGCGGCCGAGGCGATCATCAGGCCGCGCCCGATGAGCAGGGTGTACAGGAAAACCAGCAGAGCGTTGCCGAGCAGACCCCATTCTTCCGAATAGACGGCAAAAATGAAGTCGGTGTGCTTTTCCGGGATGAATTCGAGGTGGGTCTGGGTGCCGTTCAGGTAGCCCTTGCCAATGGCGCCGCCGGAGCCAATGGCGATGGTTGCCTGGATGATGTGGTAGCCGGCGCCGAGCGGGTCGGTGGTGGGGTCGATCAGGGTCAGGATGCGCTTGCGCTGGTAGTCGTGCATGACGCTCCAGATCAGCGGGGCAGCCGAGCCGGCAGCAATCATCAGTCCAGCAATGATCTTCCACGGCAAGCCGGCGAAGAAAATGACGTAGAAACCGGCCGAGCCGACGAGTAGCGCGGTACCGAGGTCGGGCTGCTTGGCGATCAGGGCGAAGGGGGCCAACAGGAGGAGGGCGGCGACGACATAGTGTTTGAACTTCAGCGTCGCTTCGTATTTCTGAAAATACCAGGCGAGCATCAACGGCATGGCGATCTTCATGATTTCCGACGGCTGGATGCGGGTAAAACCGAGCGATAGCCAGCGTTTGGCACCATTGACCTTGATGCCGAAGAGGAAGACGGCGACGAGCAGGACGATGCCAACCACATAGATGGGGATGGCGAAGCTCATCAGCTTTTGCGGTGGCAGCCGCGAAACGAACCACATGATGGTCATCGCCACGCCCATGTTGCCGAGTTGCGACAGGACCCGCTGATTGCCGTCGTAGGTGGCTGAATAGACGGTAGCCAGGCCAACGCTCATGATGGCCAGGGCGATGAAGAGCAGAGGGAAGTCGATGTGGGCGATGAGCTGTAGCCAGCTGCGACGCAGGGTACCGACGATGTCGATCATTCTTCAGGCTCCCCCTCGACGGCGGCCACATCTTCCTTGGCGGCGCCACCCGGCAGTTTGCCGAGCAGGTAGTAGTCGATGACCATGCGGGCAATGGGTGCTGCCGACTGGGCGCCAAAACCACCGTTTTCAACGAGTACGGCGAGGGCGATTTTCGGGTTGTCGGCCGGGGCGAAGGCGATGAACAGGGCGTGGTCGCGGAGTTCCTTCTTGGTGCCGCCTTCCTTGTACTGGGCACCTTTCAGCGAGAAGACCTGGGCCGTACCGGTCTTGCCGGCGGCTTCGTAGGGGGCGCCGGCAAAGGCGCGGGCGCCGGTGCCTTCCTTGTTAACCCCGATCATGGCACGGCGGATCACGTCGACGTTGCTTTGCTTGAGTTGCAGGTCACGAATCGGCTGCGGTTCGACCTGACGTTTCTCGCCGCTCTTGGTGTCGACCAGGTAATGCACCAGGTGCGGCCGGAACATCACGCCGTTATTGGCCAGCGTGGCAGTCGCCTGAGCCAGCTGGATCGGTGTGTAGGCGTTGTAACCCTGACCGATGCCAATCGAGATGGTCTCACCGGCGTACCACTTTTGCTGCTCGGGTTTTTTGAAGCGCTGCTTTTTCCACTCCTGCGAGGGGAGTACGCCCTTCGATTCGCCGTTGTCGTCCTTGCCGAGATCGATGCCGGTGCGCTGACCGAGGCCCAGCGATCCCATGAACTTGGCGATGTTGTCGATCCCCATGTCGTTGGCCAGCATGTAGTAATAGGTGTCGCAGGAGTGGACGATGGACTTGTACATATCCACGCTGCCGTGGCCACCCTTCTTGTCGTCGCGGAACTGGTGGTTGCCGAAATTGTAGTAGCCGGGATCGCTGATCGTCTGGTTCGGTGTGCGCTTGCCCATTTCCAGCGCGGCCAGGGCCATGAAGGGCTTGAAGGTAGAGCCCGGCGGGTAGGCGCCATTGATTGCCCGATTGACCATTGGCTTGCTCGGATGGTCGTTCAATTCCTTCCAGTTGTCCGGCGTAATGCCGTCGACGAAGAGGTTGGGGTCATAGGTCGGCGTCGACACCAGAGCCAGGATACCGCCGGTTTTCGGGTCGATGGCGACGAGCGATCCCTTGCGGTCACCGAAGGCCTGCTCGGTGATCTGCTGCAGCTTGGCATCGAGGGTCAGGGCCAGATTGTTGCCGGAAACCGGGGGAATCCGCTTCAGGCTGCGCAGGGCGCGGCCACCCGCATCGATTTCGACTTCTTCGTAACCGGTTTCACCGTGCAGTTCGAATTCGTAGTGCTGTTCGAGGCCGGTCTTGCCGACATGGTCGGTACCCTTGTAATTGGCTTGCCGTTCCGCCTCCTCGATCCACTTCAGGTCGCGTTCGGTGATCCGTCCGATGTAGCCGAGGGCGTGCGAAGCCGTCTCACCGAGAGGATATTGGCGGAATAGCCGGGCCTTTACTTCGACGCCGGGAAAGCGATAACGGTGGGCGGCGAACTTGGCCACTTCAGCATCGGTCAGGCGGGTGCGGATCGGGATCGATTCGAAGTTCTTTGCCTCGTCGAGCAGGCGCTTGAAACGCTTGCGGTCTTTCGGCTGGATGTCGATGACTTCGGCCAGCGCATCGATCGTGGCGTCGAGTTGACCCGTCTGTGAGGGGGTAATTTCGAGGGTAAATGCCGAGTAATTGTGAGCCAGGACGACCCCGTTGCGGTCGGTGATGACGCCACGATTGGGGACAATGGGAATCAGCGCGATGCGGTTGTCTTCAGCCCGCGTGTGGTAAAAGTCGCGCTGGATGACCTGCAGCCAGAAAAAGCGCCCGAGCAGGATGGCGAAGGCGAGCAGGACGAAGATCGCGGCAAAGCCCAGGCGAAAGCGAAAGCGGTCGACATCGGCTTCGGGATTGGCGAAATGGCCCACGAACGCTCCGCTTCCGTCTTAAATCGGGCGGTTGGGATCCTGCTCGACCGGCCGGTACTGGGGCAGGAGCAGGATGAAGGTGGCCGGAATCCAGAGCAGCGTGGCAACGATGGGTCCGATGAAATAGCCCCAGCCCGGAAAATCGGCCCCGACCGCCAGGCGCATCAGGGCCTGCAGCAGTTGCGTGGCGATGAGCAGCGGGAGCACCTGCAAGGCCTGCTGCACCAGCGGGAACCACAGAATGCGGCGGGACAGTGCCGAGGCCGTGTAGGCGAGCAGGACGTAGGCGAAACAGTGCTGGCCGAGGACGGCACCATCGGCGACATCCATGAGCAGGCCGAGGACAAAGGCCCAGCCCATGCCGACCCGGCGAAACTCGCGGATGCACCAGAAGCAGAGGACCAGCGCCACCCAGTCGGGGACGCCCGGCCAGTGCGCCGTCGGCATGAAATTAAGGGCGACGGCACCGATCAGGCTGAAGAAAATGAACCAGGGCTGAACCGGCTGCAAAATGCGCGAAGAAGAAAAAGTCGGCTGCATCAGTTGCCCTTGCTCATGGTTTTCTTTTTCTTGCCGCGCAGGCCGGTCTTGTCGCTGCTGCCAGGCCGTCCGGATGATTCCGGCGGGGCCGGCGGCAAGGGCTGGCGCAGGTCAAGCACCATCACTTCGCCAAAGTTTTCGACCCCGGCAATCGGCACGCAGAAAATACGGGCGAAGGAATAGGCGCTGTCGCGTTCGATATTGACCACCTTGGCAACCGGGAAGCCCGGCAGATAAATGCCATCGAGTCCCGAGGTGACCAGCACGTCGCCGACCTGAATGTCGGCATTGGCCGGCATGTAGCGCAGTTCCAGCTGGCCGTTGCCGAGACCGAAGACGACCGAGCGCTGCCCGCTGCGCACGATCTGCACCGGCACCACCTGATCCTTGTCGGTGATCAGCGTGATTTCAGCCGAGAACGGGAAGACACGGGTGACCTGGCCAACGACACCGGTTTCGTCGATGGCGGGCTGCCCGGCGACGATGCCGGCCTGCTGGCCCTTGTCGACGATGATCTTGCGGGAAAATGGATCACGCGCCGTGTACAGGATCTGGGTGACCTGGCCACTGGCTTTTTCCCGCTCCTTGACCGAGAGCAGCTTGCGCAGCCGTTCATTCTCGGCTTCGAGCTGGGCCAGGCGCTGCAGGTTTGGGGCGGTGGCGAGCTGGGCGTGCTTCAGTTCGTTATTGTCCTGCTGCAGGCTGTGCATGCCCTGCAGGTAGGTGGCTGCGTAATCAACCAGGCTGCCGGGCGTCTGAGCGACGCGCTGGACCGGATCGACGACCAGGGCAATGCTCTGGCGCAGCAGGTCGAGACTCTTGAAGCGCAGGTCGACGACAAAGATCGCCAGCGAAACGGCGATATAGAAAGTCAGAAGGGCCAGCGGCGCTGGCCCTTGCTTGAAGAACGGTGGAGGCGCGTGGTCGATGCCGGCCATCGCTCAGTCCTGGCGTGCTGCGGTCAATGGTCAGTCCGAGGCAAAGATGCTGCCCAGCTTGTCCATTTTCTCGAGTGCCATGCCGCAACCGCGGGCCACGCAGGTCAGCGGCTCGTCGGCAACGATCACCGGCAGGCCGGTTTCTTCCATGAGCAGACGGTCGAGGTCGCGCAACAATGCACCGCCACCGGTCAGGACCATGCCCTTTTCGGCAATGTCGGCACCGAGTTCGGGCGGCGTCTTTTCGAGCGCCGACTTGACGGCCGAAACGATCTGGTTGAGCGGGTCGGTCAGCGCTTCGAGGATTTCGTTGGAGGAAATCGTGAACTTGCGCGGGATGCCTTCGGCCTTGTTGATGCCGGAAACTTCCATTTCCTTGACCTCGGCACCCGGGAAGGCGGAGCCGATGTTCTTCTTGATGTTTTCGGCCGTGTTCTCGCCAATCATCATGCCGTAGTTGCGGCTGATGTAATTGATGATCGCTTCGTCGAGCTTGTCGCCGCCGACGCGCACGGAACCTGCATAGACCATGCCGCCAAGCGAGATGACGCCGACTTCGGTGGTGCCGCCGCCGATATCGACGACCATCGAACCGGTCGCTTCGGAGACCGGCAGGCCGGCACCGATCGCGGCAGCCATCGGCTCCTCGATCAGGTAAACCTGGCTGGCGCCAGCACCGAGGGCGGATTCGCGAATGGCGCGACGTTCGACCTGGGTCGAGCCGGAAGGCACGCAGATGATGATGCGCGGGCTCGGGCTGAACAGCTTCGAGTCATGCACCTTCTTGATGAACTGCTTGAGCATTTGCTCGGTGACGGTGAAGTCGGCAATAACGCCATCCTTCATCGGGCGGATGACGGTAATCGTGCCCGGTGCCTTGCCAAGCATTTCCTTGGCTTCCTTGCCGACGGCCTGGATGGTTTTTTTGGCATTGGGACCACCTTCGAGGCGGATGGCGACGACCGATGGCTCGTCCAGGACGATGCCGCGGGCACGCACATAGATCAGCGTGTTGGCGGTACCAAGGTCAATGGCGAGGTCGTTGGAGAAGTATTTACTGAGGAAACCAAACATGTATGCTCCGCTTGGGGGGTGCGGTAGGGAAAACTTTTATGATACCTTATAACGCTTCCCATTTTAAGACTTTGTGCACTGCAAAAAAGTCTTTGGACCCCATGTCGCTCACACTAGAACAGGTAAAACGCATCGCCCATCTCGCCCGGATCGAGATCAGCGATGACGAGGCGCTGACCACCCAGGGCCATCTCAATGGCATTTTCCAGTTGATCGAGCAGATGCAAGCGGTTGATACCCGTGGCGTCGAGCCGATGGCGCATGCGCAGGATGTCAGCCAGCGTCTGCGTGAAGACGCTGTCACCGAGGGTGATCGGCGGGCTGCCTATCAGGCCGTTGCCCCGGATACCGAAGCCGGTCTTTATCTCGTGCCGAAGGTGATCGAATGATCAATGCCAGTCTCAAGCAACTGTCGCAGGCGCTGGCCGCGAAGCAGATTTCCAGCGTCGAGTTGTCGACCTTGTTCCTCGACCGCATCGAGCGTCTGAACCCGACGCTCAACGCCTTTGTTACGGTCGACCGCGAAAAGAGCCTGACCATGGCTCGTGCCGCCGATGCCCGGATTGCCGCAGGCACCGCCGGTCTGCTCACCGGCATTCCGATCGCCCAGAAGGACATCTTTTGTGCCGAAGGCTGGACGACGACCTGCGGATCGAAAATGCTGGCCAATTTCGTCTCGCCCTACGACGCGACGGTGATCCACAAGATGCATGCCGAAGCCGGTCTCGTCTCGCTTGGCAAGACCAACATGGACGAATTCGCCATGGGTTCGTCGAACGAAACATCGTTCTTCGGCCCGGTGCGCAATCCCTGGGATACCAGCCGGGTGCCGGGTGGCTCGTCGGGTGGTTCGGCCGCTGCTGTCGCGGCCCGTCTGGCTCCGGCCGCGACCGGTACCGATACTGGCGGTTCAATCCGCCAGCCGGCTGCGCTGTGCAACCTGACCGGGCTCAAGCCTACCTACGGTGTGGTTTCCCGTTACGGCATGATTGCCTTCGCCTCGTCGCTCGATCAGGGTGGCCCGATGGCGGCCAGTGCCGAGGACTGCGCGCTGCTCCTCAATACCATGGTTGGTTTTGACGAACGTGACTCGACTTCGCTCGACCGCCCGCTCGAAGACTACAGCCGTGATCTGGAAAAGCCGCTGAATGGCCTGCGCATCGGCCTGCCCAAAGAGTTTTTCGGTGAAGGCTGCGATGCCGAGGTGATGGCTGCCGTGCGCGCTGCCATTGCCGAATACGAGAAGTTGGGGGCGACGACAGTTGAGGTATCGCTGCCCAATTCGCATCTGTCGGTGCCGGCCTATTACGTGATTGCGCCGGCCGAGGCCAGTTCCAATCTGTCGCGCTTCGATGGCGCCCGCTACGGCTATCGCGCCCCGGATTATGCCAATCTCGAGCAGATGTACGAGAAGACCCGGGCCCAGGGCTTTGGTGCCGAGGTCAAGCGACGCATCATGATCGGCGCTTACGTGCTGTCGCATGGCTATTACGACGCCTACTACCTGCAGGCGCAGCGCATCCGTCGCCTGATTGCCGATGATTTCGTCGAAGCCTTCAAGCATTGCGACGTGATCATGGGGCCGACCTCGCCGTCTACCGCCTTCAAACTTGGTGAAAAAGCCGCCGATCCGGTCCAGATGTACCTTTCGGATATCTACACCATCGCCGTCAATCTGGCCGGCCTGCCCGGCATGTCGGTTCCTTGTGGCTTCGTCGGTGGCTTGCCGGTCGGTCTGCAATTGATCGGCAATTACTTTGCCGAGGGGCAATTGCTCAACGTGGCGCACCGTTATCAGCAGGCGACCGACTGGCATCTGCGCCGGGCGGCCATCGAATAAGCATGTGGCGGCGTCTGCTGCTCGTTTTTGTCCTGGCTGCGGCGGGTTGTGCCGAGGTCGGAAAGCAGCCGAAAACGGCTGCCGAAGACGCGCCGGTGCCCGAGATGCAGGCGACAGAGAGTAGTGAGCCGAAGCTCAAGAATTCGACGCTGAAGTATCTGGCCAATCGCAACCTGAAGCCCCAGCCGACGCGACCGCTCAATGTCCGTTCGCGCTGTACGCACAAGGATGCGATCGGTACGCAGACCCGGCTCGATCTGCTGGTCAAGGAGGCCGAGGTCAAGACTTTCGTCGCTCAGGTCAGCATGAAGGGGCGTGGCACCTGCCGCTTTGACCTGAATGAGTTTGATCAGGTCGAAAAAATGCCGCAAGCCCTGCTGCGCCATAAAAAACAGTCGGATTGTCTGGTGCGTATGTGGGAGCAGGGCCCAAAAGTAACGATTGCATTTAACAGTTGTCCCAAATCCTGCGATGGCGGGGCCTTCGAATATTTGTGGCCGATCATGGTCGAGGCGAAGAGCGGGCAATGTTTCTGAAACGGATAAAGCTATGAATCAGTGGGAAGTAGTGATCGGCATCGAAACACACGCACAACTGGCGACGGTTTCGAAGATTTTTTCCGGTGCCTCGACAGCCTTCGGCGCGGCACCCAACACGCAGGCTTGCGCGGTTGACCTCGCCTTGCCCGGTGTTTTGCCGGTGCTCAACAAGAAAGCGGTCGAATGCGCCATTCGCTTTGGTCTGGCCATCGGTGCCGAAGTGGCGCAGAAATCCGTTTTTGCCCGCAAGAACTACTTTTATCCCGATCTGCCCAAGGGCTACCAGATTAGCCAGATGGACCTGCCGGTCGTCGTCGGCGGCAATATCACCTTGCAGGTAGGCCAAGGCGAGAAGGCTTACGAAAAAGTCGTGCGCCTGACCCGCGCCCACCTCGAAGAGGATGCCGGCAAGTCGCTGCACGAGGATTTTCAGGGCAAGTCGGGTATCGATCTCAATCGTGCCGGTACGCCGCTCCTCGAAATCGTCTCCGAGCCGGACATGCGCTCCTCCGATGAGGCGGTAGCCTACGCCAAGTCGCTGCACGCACTGGTGCAGTGGATCGGTATCTGCGACGGCAACATGCAGGAAGGCTCTTTCCGTTGCGATGCCAACGTTTCCGTGCGTCCGAAAGGGCAGGCTGAATTTGGGACGCGGCGCGAAATCAAAAATCTCAACTCTTTCCGCTTTCTCAAGGAAGCCATTGATTTCGAAGTCCAGTGGCAGATCAACGAAATCGAGGAAGGTCGCAAAATTCAGCAAGCCACCGTGCTGTTTGACCCCGATAGCGGCGAGACGCGCATGATGCGCAGCAAGGAAGATGCGCACGATTATCGCTATTTCCCCGATCCAGATCTGCTGCCGCTGGTCATTTCCAGCGAATGGATTGCCCGCGTTCAGGGCGAGTTGCCCGAGTTGCCAGGTCAGATGCGCGAGCGCTTTGTCAGCGAACTGGGTCTGTCGGTCTACGACGCCAGCGCCCTGACCGCCAGTCAGGAAATTGCCGGATACTTCCAAGCGACCGTCGCCAGCGCCGGCAAACAGAATGCCAAGCCCTGTGCCAACTGGGTCATGGTTGATCTCGCCGGGAGGCTCAACAAGGATGGCAAGGAGATCGCCGCGTCGCCTGTATCCGCCGCCCAGTTGGCTGGCCTGATCCAGCGCATCGCCGATAACACCATCTCGAACAACATCGCCAAGAAGGTTTTCGAGGCCTTGTGGAACGGGGAGGGGGCGACGGCGGACGAGGTCATCGACAAGCAGGGACTCAAGCAGATTACCGACAGCGGTGCCATCGAGTCTCTGGTGGATGAAGTACTGGCGGCCAATCCCGCCAATGTCGCCGAATTCAAGGCGGGCAAGGAAAAGGCCTTCAATGCGCTGGTTGGTCAGGTGATGAAGGCAGCCAAGGGCAAGGCCAATCCGCAGCAGGTCAATGACCTGCTCAAGCAGAAACTGGCGGGTTGATCAGCGGATCGGGGTGGGCGTTGCCGGCAGGGGGCGGCGCGTCAGTTCGAAATAGCGCTTGCGGTCGGCGTCGTACTTGGCCTTGATCGACTCGAAATCCCGCTTCTTGATGTCGAGGAGTTCCTGCTGGAGTTTGATCTCGTGGTCGAGGGCGCGCAAATCCCGCTCGAGATCGGGGGGCAGGGTTTTCTTTTTGTAGAACTCGGCTTCGTCCTCAAATTTCTTGCGCTTGGTACGTGCCTGGTCGATACGTGAAATCGTCGCCAGAATGGCAAAGTTAACGTCGGCCTCGGCCTTTTTCTGGGCCAGGTCGATGTCTTCTGGCATGGCATAGGTGTCGAGCAGGGCCTGGTCGCGTCGGCGCTGCTCGCGACTGGCATCTTCAAGCTGCTTGCGCCGACGGTTCTCAGCGACCTGCTCGGCCTTTTGTTCCGGCGTCAGGGCGGCACCAACTTCCTTGACGATATTGCCGCCGCTGTCGAGGACGCGATAGGCGCGACCCCGGCATTGATCCGGTAAAACATCGCCGCAGACGCGGCGAGCAGTACCCGGGTCCTGGCAACAGTAAAACTCGCCCGAAGCCTGCGCCGAGTTCAACGAAATCAACAACAGAGGGGCGAGGAGTAGTTTACGCATGGATGCCGTACTGCTCGCGGTAGCGAGTGACCGCGTCACGGTGGGTGGCAAATTCAGGGTGGTGGGCAAGGAAGGACATGAGGTCGCTGAGTCCGGCCACGGCGATGACCGGGATGCCATAGTCGCGCTGGACTTCCTGGACAGCCGAGAGATCTCCCTGGCCGCGTTCCTGACGATCGAGGGCGATCAGCACGCCAGCCGGGGTGGCGCCCGCGGCGCGGATTAGTTCGACCGATTCGCGCACCGAGGTCCCGGCCGAAATGACGTCATCAACGATCAGCACACGGCCATTCAGCGGGGCACCGACGATGCTGCCGCCTTCGCCGTGATCCTTGGCTTCCTTGCGGTTGTAGGCAAAGGGGAAGTTGCGGCCGCGTTGGGCCAGTGCCATGGTGATCGTGGCGACCAGCGGAATGCCCTTGTAGGCAGGGCCAAACAGCATGTCGAACTGGATGCCGCCGGCTTCGGCTGCTTTGGCGTAGAATTCGGCCAGACGGCCAAGCGAGTTGCCATCGTTGAACAGACCGGCATTGAAAAAGTAAGGCGAGAGCCTTCCGGCCTTGGTCTTGAACTCGCCAAAGCGCAGTACCTGACAGTTCAGCGCAAATTCGATGAAATCCTGACGAAAATCCATATTTTTCCATTCACTTCGGCCGGGAAAACCGGGCCGATCAATGCTCAATGTTACGCATCATCTCCCTGAATCTCAATGGTATCCGCTCTGCCTGGAGCAAAAATGTGCTGCCCTGGGTCATTTCGCAGCAGCCCGACATCATCTGTCTGCAGGAACTGAAAGCCCAGTTGCCCGATTTGACGCCGGAAATGATGGCGCCCGATGGCATGCGGGCGTTCTATCACTGCGCCGAAAAGAAGGGATATAGCGGCGTTGGTATCTGGAGTCGTCAGGCCCCCGACCGGGTCATAGAAGGCTTTGACGGTGGCGAGTTTGATGCCGAGGGTCGTTATATCCGGGCGGATTTTGGAAATCTGTCGGTGATTTCGCTCTATTTGCCATCGGGCTCGTCGTCGCCCGAGCGCCAGGAAGCCAAATTCCGCTTCCTGGATGTGTTCTATCCTCAGATGCTGGCCTTGCGCGCCGAGGGCCGGGAAATTGTCCTATGTGGTGACTGGAATATCGCGCATCAGGCCATCGACCTTAAAAACTGGAAATCGAACCAGAAAAACTCGGGTTTCCTGCCTGAGGAGCGCGCCTGGTTGGGCCGTCTCTTTGATGAGCAGGGCTGGGTCGACGTCTATCGGCGACTGTATCCGGATGCCGGCGAAGCCTGTTATACGTGGTGGAGCAATCGCGGCCAGGCCTGGGCCAAGAATGTCGGGTGGCGAATCGACTACCAGATTGCCACCCCGGGCATTGCCGCAACGGCCGTGAACGCTGAAGTCTACAAGGCCGAGCGATTTTCCGACCATGCGCCTCTAATCATTGACTACGACTACAAATAAGCATCCAAAGTGAATTGATTTCGCCGCCCACTAGGGATAATCTGTAATTCTGCTTAACTCACCAACGAGGTTCAAAATGTCTGAAGAAATGACTGCTGCCAACAAGCAAAAGTTGGTTACCGATCTGAAGGTCGTGATCTCCGATACCGAAGAGTTGCTGCGTGCCACGGCAGGTGCTGCGGGTGAAAAAGTGAGTGAGTTGCGCGAGCGTTTGGGTGTTCGTCTGCGCGATACCAAGGAGCGCGTTATTGATCTCGAGGCCGCCCTCGTTGACAAGACCAAGGCCGCTGCCCGCGCCACCGATGATTTTGTGCACGAAGAGCCGTGGAAGGCCGTTGGCGTTGCTGCCGCACTGGGTCTTGCGCTGGGTGTACTGATCGGCCGTCGTTAAACTAATGGCCGATCAGGCAGGCGGTGAAGCAGGTCGCGCCGGCCTCTTCGCCGCGTTGAAAAACACCCTCGCGACGCTGATCGCGATTGGCAAGACGCGCGCCGAACTTCTCGTCACCGAGCTTGAGGAAGAGAAACTCCGCCTCATTTCCTTGTGGTCGAAGGCGATCGGCGCTGCGTTTACCTTGGCCGTCGGTGTTTTGCTCGGTGTTTTTGCCCTGATCCTGGCATTCTGGGAGCAGCGGGTTGTTGTTTGCTCCATCCTGGCGCTGCTTTTTATCACGGCAGGGCTGGTGTTGATTGCCTCACTGAAGAGACAGGCAGCCCAACCCAGTAAATTGTTCCGGGCGAGCCTGTCGGAACTTGAGACCGACATGGCGCAACTGCACCGCCATGCCAACAAGCCGGAATGAACCCAAAACTACTTGAGCTGGCGACGCGGCACGGAGCCCTCAAGGCGCGCATCGACGAACAGCGTCGTCTTCTCGGGCAGCATTCGGTGCCGCTCGAAGGGGCATTGGCGCGCGGCGATCAGGTCCTCAAAGGGGTGGACTGGCTGAAACATCATCCGGCAGCTGTCGCGATTGCCATCGCCGTGGCCGCCGTCGCCCGTCCCCGAAGGGCCGTGCGGTGGGCAAGGCGAGGGTTCTTTCTGTGGCGCGGCTGGCAAGCAATCCGTAAGTCCTTGATCGGTGCGCAGTGACTGTCGCTGAGGCGGGTGGGGAAGAGCGCGCGCTGCCTGGTTGGTGGCAACAGATGCTTACCTCGCAGCGCCGGCAAGTGCGTCGCGTGCTGGCCGAGTTGGTTGCGACGCGCGGCATCATGCCCCTTTTGATGCGGGTGCGTAATGGCGGCCACTGGACGCCGGAGGAAAAGGTCGAGCTGATCCGGCATTTGCGCCGGATGGTTCGCATTTCACCCTTTCTGATTGCCCTGCTCCTGCCCGGTTCGATCTTTTTGCTGCCGCTCTATGCCTGGTGGCTGGATCGGCGTCGCGTCAGCCGGGATGACTGAGTGTGGTCCCGGTGTCGTTCCACGGTGCCACTTTGAGCAATAGCACCATACCCGGCACGGCGAGTGCAGCGCATAACCAGTAGAAACTTCCCCAGCCTAGTGTTTCAACCAGCCAGCCAGCCGACGCGTTGATGAAGGTGCGCGGTACGGCAGCCAGGCTGGTGAATAGGGCCATCTGGGTTGCCGTATAGGCCGGGTGCGTTGACCGGGCAATGAAGGCGACGAAGGCGGCTGTTCCAAGGCCGACGCCCAGTGCTTCAAGACTGATGACAAAGGCCAGCGAGATGCGCTCAGCTGCCCCGATGCTGTCGTAGTGTCCTTGTGCGGCGAGCCAGGCGAAGCCGAAGATCGACACCAACTGGACGACGCCAAACAGCCACAGTGCCCGGTTGATACCGAGGCGAATCATCCACAGTCCGCCGAGCAGGGCGCCGATGACGGCGGGCCACAGGCCGGCATGTTTGGCGATCAAGCCGATATCTGTCTTGGTGAAGCCCATGTCGAGGTAAAACGGTGTGGCCAGTGCCGTGCACAGGCTATCGCCGAGCTTGTAGAGGAAAATGAAACCGAGGACCATGGCCGCGCCGCGCCAGCCTTGCCGGCCGATAAATTCGTGGAAGGGTTCGGTGACCGCCTGGCGCAGGGTTTTCGGCGCCCCTCGGACAAGCGGTTCGCTGACCAGCCAGGCCATGACCATGCCGGGAATCATGAAGGCACCGGTAATCCAGAAGACCTCGTTCCACGGTAGCCGATCGGCCAGGATCAGCGACAGTGAACCGGGAATCAGGCCGGCAATGCGGTAGGCGTTGACGTGAACGGCATTGCCCAGCCCCAGTTCGTTGTCGTCGAGAATCTCCCGGCGGAAAGCGTCGACGGCGATGTCCTGCGTACCGGACAGGAAGGCGAGCAGGGCGGCCAGCCATAGGATGGGCCAGATGCTCTCTTTGGGATCAAGGCCGCCGAGCGAGCCGATGACGAAGAGTAGACCGAGTTGAGTGAGCAACATCCATCCCCGGCGGCGGCCAAAACCCGGCACGCTGAAGCGGTCAAGGAGCGGGGACCAGAGGAATTTCCAGGTGTAGGGAAACTGGATCAGGGCAAAAAAGCCAATGGTCTTGAGATCGACGCCCGAACTGCGCAGCCAGGCCGGCAGCAGGTTGAGCAGGAGATAAAGGGGGAGACCCGAACTGAAGCCGGTAAAGATGCAGATCAGCATCTTCCGGCTGAGCAAGGCGGCAAGCCAGCCCGGCATCAGCGTTGCTGCGTCAGGCGATAGACCGCCAGGCTGCCGAGGAAGTTGACCTCGTCGGTGACCGGATTGCCTGTCTCGTCGAGGACGCTGCGCTCGCGGATGATCAGGCCCATCTTGGCGCACAGGGCTTCGAAGTCGAGCAGCGTGAAGAAGCGGACGTTGGGCGAGTCGTACCACTGGTAAGGCAGGTCTTCCGATACCGGCATGCGGCCATCGAGGACCGAACGCAGGTTCTTCCAGTAGGCAAAGTTGGGAAAGGAGACGACCGCCTCGCGCCCGACGCGCAACATTTCGCGCAGGGTGCCTTCGGTGTGGCGGACGGTTTGCAAGGTGCGCGACAGCACGACGTGGTCAAACGCCTGATCGGCGAAGACATCAAGACCATTTTCCAGATTCCCCTGAACGATGTTGATGCCGTTCCTGATCGCTGCCAGCACGTTGGTATCATCGATTTCGACGCCAACACCGCTGACGCCACGGGTGTCAATCAGGTGCTTGAGCAGGGTGCCGTCACCGCAGCCCAGGTCAAGTACGCGGTCGCCCGGCGCCACCCAGCCGGCGATGACCTCGAAATCAGGACGTCCCAGGGTGTGCGTCATAGCTTGATGTTCCGCAGGTAGGCATCGACCACGCCGTGATAGTGGGCATCGTCCATGAGGAAGGAGTCGTGGCCGAAGTTGAGGTCGATTTCGGCATAGGAAACGTTGCGCCCGCTGGCCAGCAGGGCAGCGACGATTTCCTTAGAGCGGGCCGGGGTGAAGCGCCAATCGGTGGTGAATGAGGCGATCAGGAAGTTGGCCTTGCTGCGCGCCATGGTCGCCTTCAGGTCGCCATGGTCCTCGCGCGACGGGTCGAAGTAATCGAGCGCCTTGGTCATCAACAGGTAGGTGTTGGCGTCAAAATAGCCGGCGAACTTGTCACCCTGATAGCGCAGGTAGGATTCAACCTCGAATTCGACGTCGAAACCGAAGGAAAAGGCGCTGTTGCGCAGTTCGCGGCCGAATTTTTCGCCCATCTGGTCATCCGACAGATAGGTAATGTGGCCGAGCATGCGCGCCAGGCGCAGGCCACGCACCGGCCGGGTGTTGTGCTCGTAATAATTGCCGCCGTGGAAATCCGGGTCGGTCAGGATGGCCTGCCGGGCAACGTCATTGAAAGCAATGTTCTGGGCCGACAGTTTGGGGGCGGCGGCGATCACAATGGCGTTGCGGACGCGCTCCGGGAAGGTAATGCTCCAGCGCAGCGCCTGCATGCCGCCGAGGCTGCCACCCATGACGGCGGCCCAGCTGTCGATGCCGAGTCGGTCGGCCAGCCTGGCCTGAGCATGTACCCAGTCGTTGACGGCGACCATGGGAAAACTGGCCCCCCAGGGCTTGCCGGTAGCTGGGTTAATCGACGATGGTCCGGTCGAGCCGTGGCAGCCGCCAAGATTATTAAGGCCGACGATGAAAAATTTGTCGGTGTCGAGCGGCCGGCCGGGGCCGACGATATTGTCCCACCAGCCGATGTTGTCGGGCTGGTCGGCGTAGTGGCCGGCGACGTGATGGTGGCCGGAAAGCGCATGGCAGACGAGGATGGCGTTTGACTTGGTCGCATTGAGCGTGCCGTACGTCTCATAAACCAGATCGTAGGCCGGCAGTACCCCGCCGCTGCGCAAATGCAGTGGTTCGTCGAAGTGGGCGCGCTGTGATTCAACGACGCCAACGGATTGTCCTGGCATGCTCATCCTGAAAAACAAAAACCCAGTTGGCCTGTAACGTGAACTCGTCGGGCGAACTGGGTGGTTCCCGTTTTAGCTGAATTTATTGGGCGCCCGCAATCAGAGCTCAAATCGGCGCTACTGGAGAATACCCAGCGTCTTCGGACAATACCGAGCAGGACGCTAAAAGTCAATGTAACGGTTTGCTGATGTAATGGGTGGTGGTCGCCCCGGGATTTGATAAAATCGTAACAAATAAAATTTATGGAAAGCGCTGGCCACAATGCAGGAGCAACGGCGGCACCAACGAATTCGTTTCGGCGTTTTGCCGAGGATTCGCATTGGCTTCGGGGGCGAAGTCGGTGAAGGGCTCATTGAAAACCTCTCGTTGTCGGGCTTGATGGTACGCACGGCGATGCCACTTGAGATTGCCCACAATATCGGCTGCGAATTCCGCATTTTCGGTTCCCCCCTGATTGACGTGCCGGCCGCCGTGGTCAGTCGTGTCGGCAACATGTTTGGCGTGCATTTTCAGACCGGGCCGATCAATCAGGTTCTGATCGATGATGCCATCAATTCTGCGCTGGCTTCCGGGCACGCCTCGATTCTTGTCGTTCACGAGCTGGCCGGCCGCAAAGTCATGCGGATAACTGGTGGTCTCAGTAATACCTTGCGCAATGATTTCATGCATGCACTGACCCGCGTCGGCGTTGACGAAATCGATCTCGACGGCGTTTCTCTGGTTGATCAGGGTGGCCTGGCCCTGTGTCTGGTGGCCGTCAGTCGGCATGGAGTCAAGCTCGGTAACCAGTCGCCCTGCTTTGCCGAAGCCTGGAAGCAGGCCCTGGCCGTTCCCGGGGCGCTTGAAAAGCTGGATGTGCCGAATAATGGATAGCAAAGCGACCAATCTGCCACCCATCTGCCGGTTTATCGTTCTGACCGCTGCCTGGCTCAGCGGCACGGCCTGGTCTGCCGATGAGGAGGCCTATTTCAGCGAATTGCCGATTGTTGCCTCGGTCAGCCGTCTGCCGCAGCGCCTGGCGGATGCGCCGACGTCGGTGACGGTGGTCGATCGCGAGATGATCAAGGCCTCCGGGGCGCGCGATCTCAATGATATTTTCCGTCTGGTGCCGGGTTTCCAGACCTATCCGAACAACACCGAATCGGCGCGGGCCACCTACCACGGCATGGGCGATGGCGATTACTCGTCGCGGGTTCAGGTTCTGATCGACGGTCGGTCGATGTATTCGCCGCTGTTTGGCGGCGGCGTCAATTGGGCCACCCTGCCGGTGGCGCTGGAAGATATCGAGCGGATCGAAGTGGTGCGCGGGACCAATGCCGTTTCCTACGGCAGCAACGCCTTCCTTGGCGTCATCAACATCATCACTGTGGACCCGGCACTGGCGCGTGGAACCTCTGTGTCCACCAGCTATGGCAATCAGAACGTGCGCGACTATGTCTTCAGGACCGGTGGGAAGATCGGGGATGTCGGGGATTTTCGCTTTACGTACAAGCAGCAGAATGATGATGGCCTGACTAACCGCTATGATTGGGTCGACTCCTATTTCTCCCGCTTGTTCGATTTTCGTGCTGACTTCGCGTTGAGTGACCGGGACAGTCTCCAGGTCAGCGCCGGGCAGGCCGACGGGGTAGTTCAGAATGGCCGCATGTTGCTCAGCCACGGCTTGTGGGTAAGTAACCCGGAAAATCCCCTGCGGGATATGCGGCAGTCGGACAGCTATGCCCAATTGCTCTGGCGTCGGGTATTTTCGCCTGATTCCGATCTGCAGTTTCGCTATTCCTACGTGGTTGATCGCTCCGACGACGCGTTCACAATTTCCAATTTGCGGATAAATCAGTCGGGTGACGAGGGGGTTCGACATGAGCTTGAGGTTCAGCACAGCCTGAAACTGGCGAATACGGCTCGGATCGCCTGGGGTGGCGGATGGCGTGATGATGCCATGCGCTCCGACTGGTCTTTGCCGGGGATGGGCGACGTTCATCGCAGTGTTGGGCGTCTCTTCGGTAATGTCGAGTGGAAGCCGGTGCAGTGGTTTACCGGCAATGCCGGTATGGCCGTCGAGAACGATTCGCTGGCCGGCATGCATCTCGCTCCGCGGTTAAGCAGCAGTTTTCACCTGAATGCGGAAAATACCCTCCGCCTTGGCTATTCGCGGGCTTATCACACTGGCAGCACCGTTGATTATCGCGGCCAACAAAAGGCCTTCGGCGTTTCATATTTCAATGCCCGTCCCGATTTGATGGCGGCCGAATCTCTTGAGACGTTTGAAGTCGGTTATCTGGGGGACTGGCGAGACTGGCGGGCTAGTCTCGATGTCCGCCTGTTCAGCGAGCGGATCCGCAATCGCCTGTACAAGATTGACATGGATGCGCGGACCAACCTGGCCGGCAATTTGATTGGCTTGTCGACTGTGCCGATTCAGGATGTCGACATTCAGGGGGTGGAATACCAGTTCAAATGGCAACCCTTCGATGTCACCCGGCTGATCTTTACTCAGACCCTGGCCAATGTCTCCAGCCAGTATCTGCCCTCGGCTTTGGTCTTGACCAATTCATCGCTGACCACCTCCAAAGCGGTGCAGATACAGGAGTTGACTGACCGCTCCATGCCGACCTGCTCGACCTCGGTCATGCTGATGCAGAAACTGCCGCTCGGCCTGGAGTTTTCAACCGCCGGGTATTGGCAGGAGTCGATGAAGTGGAGTACCAACACTACGGCGCTGCGCTATCACCGCATCGACATGCGCCTCGGTTACCCCTTCCGCACGGGTGGTTTGGCCGGAGAGCTGGCAGTGACCGTGCAAAGTCTCAATGGCGACCACAACGAATACAAATGGACCAACCCTGGTGATGCGACGCCGAACGGTCGCATCGTCGAGCGTCGTCAGTGGGTCAGCCTGCGTCTGGATTTTTGAGGGTTTCGTCGCGCCAGGCTAAGCGCATGACAGCGCCCTCCAGCCAGACGTCGAAGGGCTCGCTCGGGGCGATGGCTTTGCCTTCGGCGAAGTTGATCCCCAGGCTTTGCAGTTGTTCCAGGGTCTCCAGGTCATCAACGCCATCGGCGATGGTATTGATCTTCTGATCTGACGTGATTTCCTGAACGGCCCGCAGCAAGGCCGTCGATGCCCGATTGCCGCCCAGTTCCCGGGTCAGGCTGCGGCTAAGCTTGACGTAGCTGGGGCTGATTGTCCGCAAATGGCTGAATGACGACAGGCCACCGCCAAAATCGTCGAGACCGATCTGGCAGCCGAGTGTCCGCATCTGGCTGGCAAATTCCATGGCGTGGCTGGTCAGAAGGGTCAGGGTGTCTTCGGAAAAGACGAAGCACAGTCGGTTGCCCGACAGGTTTCGCCGGTTCAGGCTGTGGGTGATGAAGTCGATGGTTTGACGTTTGCCGATCGAAGCACGGGATAACGGTACCAGGCAATACAACTCCTTCTCCCGCTGCCGGGCACGGGATAGTGCGGCAATGGCGGTTTCGATGAGGTGTTGGTCAATGGCTGGTGCCAGGTCGTAACGTTCTGCTGCGTCGCTCAGGGCGGCCAGTGCGACGGTTGGCTGCCCTGGCTCGTTGAGGCGGGCAGTCAGTTCTACCAGATACTTGTCCGATCCCCGTTGCAGGGAGCGCAGCGGCAAGGCTTCGACCAGCAGCCGGTTTTCGGCCAGGGCATTGGCGATTCGGCTGGCCCAGTTGCTGCTGTCCTGGCGATGATCCGAACGCTGTGCGGCGTGCACCTCACAAACCCGGTTGCGGCCACTTTCCTTGGCGCGATGGCAGGCGGCATCGCCGGCTGCGAGGACTTCGTTGATGTGGCGAACCTTGCGGTTGACGGTGGTCAGGCCGACGCTGGCACCCAGGGCAAAGACCTTGTCCTGCCAGATAAAGCGATAATTGGTGGCGAGGTTGCAGATATCTTCGGCGACCTGACTGGCGCGACGGCCGCTGCAATTGGCCAGCAGGATGCTGAATTCATCACCGCCCAGACGGGCCAGCGTATCTTCTTCGCGCAGGCGCCCCTGGAAGAGCAAGGCTATCTGGCGGAGCAATTCATCCCCGGCGAGGTAGCCGCAGTTGTCGTTCACCTGTTTGAAGCGGTCGAGGTCAACAAAAAGCACGGTGAATTCTTCGCCGCCGGCATGGACGGCAGCCAGCGCCTTTTCCAGTCGATGTTCGAATTCGCGCCGGTTGAAGAGGCCAGTCAGGGCATCATGTCGCGCCTGGAAGGCGAGTTGTGCCGTGGCCTCCTCGATGCGCGACTGCATCGAGAAGTGGACTTCTTCAATATGCGCCGCCATTTCGTTGAAGCCGTTTTCGAGAACCCCGATTTCGCCACTGGAGGTGGCCGGAACGCGGGTGTTCAGGCGTCCCGAGGACATGCCATGAATCGCCTGTACGAGACGCATGACCGGCCGGGCAAGGTTATCGGCCATGGCAATGGCCAGTGCGGCGAGAATGAGGAGGCCGGACAACACGATCATCAGCCCGCGCAGCATCAGCTGGCGCTGCTTGTTGGCCACTTCGGTCTTGTCGAATTCGACAAAAACATGGCCGATGGTTTCGGCGGGAAGCGCCTTGCTGTCAGTCAGCGGTTCGAACAGCACGTCTGATTCGCCGACCGAGCGTCTGACCGGGGCGCCAAAGGCCACCCAGTGTTCGGTTTCGCCAACCTGAAGCGGTTCGTTCAGGCTGCGCCGGAGGTCTTCGGCGGCGAGCGAGACGTGACCGCTGACGGCGATGGTGCGGCCTTTCTGGTTAACGATGACGGCGGCTTTTACCCCGGTTTCCTGGACCGTTGCCTGGGCCAGTCCGTGCAGGTTATCGAACTGCCCGGCGATGATGCCGTATTCGCTGATCGGTGCGAGGTAGCGGACGGTTGCCAGCCCCTTGGTGCGCAACTCGCCTTCCAGCGTACGGATGCCGCTGTAGGTGAAATAGGCGACCAGGGCGATGGCGATCAGGGTGCTTGGCAGCAGCGTCAGCAGCAGCAGGCGATGGCGCAGGGTCAGGCGGTTCATCGTGCTTCCCTGTCATTCATCATGGCCCGCCGCAGGCTCGCCTCGTCGGGGATTTTCAGGCCCAGTGACTGGGCGACATTGCTGTTGATGGCGATGGCAAACTGGCTTGGTCCGGTCGGAGCGGACAGGTTGGTGCCGTGCGCCATGATCAAGTCAACTGTCTGGCGTGCGATCTGGGCCGGCGTGCTGTACAGCGCGGCGAGTGCGCCGGCATTGACGAAGGCGGGGGAGTAGCCGATGACCGGGCGTTGGTAACGGAAGGTGGTGATCAGAATCGGCTTGATGTTGTTGCGCTGGTAAATTGAAATGTCGGGCAGAGCGATCAGTGCATTGACTCGACCGAGCAAGGCATTCAGTGCAGGCAGGAGGGCGCTATCGCTATCGCTGTCCTCGCTGTCCAGAACCAGGCCGGCGCTGGCGAAAGCCTGACGGTAGTGGGCCATCAGTGATTTGGTTTCCTGGCTGACCAGCATCCCTACCCGCTTCTGGCCGGGCAGCAGATGATTGACGAAAGCTGCCTGACGAGCGGCGGGCTGATCGAGGTAAATGGCTGTGGTACGTCCCGGCCGGCGGAATTCCGAGACGATCTTTTCGTAGCTTTGCCGGGGTAACAGGGTGGCGATGATCGGTGGGTTGTCGGCTTGCCCAAGCACTCTGCGCAAGGCTTCACTACCGACGGTGACGATCAGGTCGGCCTGAGTCGCGGAGGGCGACAGGGTGTCTGCCTGAAGCTTGGCGGTGACGGTCCAGGAGGTGCCGATCAGCGCCTCTTCGAAGGCAGCCGAATAATCGGCATAGCTTCCCCCGCGATCACTCAGGACGATCGCCAGACTACCGGCCCAAGCTGGAAAAACGAGGGAAAGCAGCAAAAATAGAGAAAGTGACACGCGGCGCAGCATTATGACCGCATATTGCCCTAGCCCCTATGCCAAGGCAATTGTGGAGTTCCGTAATTCACGGATTTTCGATGAATTTTCTGATCTGTTCGGAAATTTCAGTGACCGGCATGGCGAAGGCAAATTTCTTGACGAAGGCACCATCCGGTCCGAGCAGGATCATGCCGGCCGAGTGGTCGACCGCATAGCGATCTGTCGCCGCACCCGGCTCGCGCACTTTGGCGTAACGGATCTTGAAATTGTCGGCGGCGCGGCGAACGAGGGCCGGTGAAGCGGTCAGGCCGAGGATGCGGGGGTCGAAGAATTCGGTATAAGTTTTGAGGACTTTGCCGGTATCGCGCTCGGGATCTACGGAAATGAAGATGGGCTGGACGCGGGGCGCGCTGTCGCCGAGTTGTTTGAGAATTTCAGCCATGTCGACCAGCGTGGTCGGGCAGATGTCGGGGCAGTAGGTATAGCCGAACGAGATCAGCTGAAAGCGGCCGCGAAAATTCTCGCTGGTGACGGAGCGGCCATTCGGATCCTGCAGCAGGTAGCGCGGGATGATGCCCGGGGTGGCGTCACTGAGCAGTTCGAGGCTGTGGTCGGCCTGGGCATAAGCCTGACCGGCCAATAGTAGGGCCAGCAGAACAGCGGCAAGACGAATCATTTGATGGTGGCAAAGCTCGCTTGCAGACGTTTTTCGGCGGTGGCCATCTGGCTGGCCAGCGTGGCGGCATCGGGACAGGCGACGCCTTTGCCATGTTCAAGATAGGCGGCATTGGTAGCGGCTTCGAAAGCTTCTCCGTAGCCGCGGGTTTTCGGCGCGGTGGTAACGACGGCATTGCGGGCCCGGCTGACCAGCGCCGGTTGCTGGCACGCCAGGGCAATGCCATTCAGGCGGCCAAGCGCTTCGACGGCGGCGGTGCCGTCATCGGCGGCAACTGCCAGGCCGGTGTGGGCGAGGGAAGACACAGCGAGGGTGAACAGCAGGGAACCGATCTTCATGGCGGGAATCCTCAAGGTAGACCGCCGATTATAGGCAGTGTGGCGACGCCGGCCTTTTCACAGATCAAAAATGTCGAGTAATTGTGGCAGCCCCTCACTGATGGCTACCGGCCCAGGTGTCAGGATGATGGCTGACTTGATTTCGTGGATGCGCTGGCTCGTGACGGCAGGGATGGTCTCCCAGCCCGGGCGCGAGGCGACGCGCTCGGGGCGGAAGTGTTTGCCGCACCATGAGCCGATGATGACGTCCGGGTTGCCGGCAATGATCTCTTCCGGCCTGGGCATGCGGTCTCTGGCCAGTGGCGAGCGCGCCCGTTCGGCAAAGATGTCTTCGCCGCCGGCGATGGCTATCAGTTCCGAGGCCCAGCGTATGCCGCTGATCAGTGGTTCGTCCCACTCTTCGAAATAGACGCGCGGCCTTTTGCCGGTTCTCGCCAGGCGTTCGGCGGCTATGGCGCGGGTCTGTTCGATCTGTGCTTCCAGTCCGGCGACGATGGCCAGGGCCTTGGCTTCGGCCCCGACCAGCCGGCCGATGGTTTCGATCATGCCGAGAATGTCTTCGACACTACGTGTATTGAAGGCATAAACCGTTACCCCGGCCTTGATCAGGTCGCGAGAGATGTCGCATTGCAGGTCGGAGAAGGTGAGGACCAGATCGGGGCGGGTAGCGAGAATCTTGTCGATGTCGCCGCTGGTGAAGGCAAAGACCTTGGGCTTTTCCTTGCGCGCTTCAGGCGGACGTACCGTGTAGCCGGAAATGCCGACGATGCGATCCTGCTCGCCGAGGGCGTAGAGTACCTCGACGGTTTCGGTGGTCAGGCAGACGATGCGTTGGGGCAGGCGGGACATGGTTATTTACCGGGACGGAGGCGGCGGGCGGTATCGAGGTGGGCGCAAAGCTGCTCGGTGCCGTCGAGGATGCGCGGCGTGTGGCGTTGCATGATGTCGGGGTTGATGTGGAACAGGTTATGGCGTTTGACCGCGGTCATTCTTGTCCATGGGTCCCAGTCATGCAGCCATTCGGGCTGCGCATCCCCCATGCCGGTCGCAATGATGGCTTCCGGGTCAGCTTCGAGGACAGCTTCAACGGTGACGTTGGGCGCCATCTGTTTGAGGTGGCCAAAAATATTCTCGCCGCCACAAATCCGGATGGCGTCGCTGATGATTTGGGGACCACCGACGGTCATCAGTGGTGCTTTCCATATCTGGTAAAAGACGCGGACTTTGGGTTTGCCGGCATTGCTTGCCCGCAGGCTGGCGAGGCGCTTACGGAAACGATCTGCCGTCGCATTGGCGACTGCTTCCGTGCCGGCCAGCTGGCCGAGGCGTTCGATCTGGCCTGCGATGTTGTCGATGGTATTCGGCTGTGACACATAAACCGTCAGGCCGAGTGCCTTGAGCTGGTCGACCTGGGTCATGTTGTTGCCGCTTTCCCAGGCCAGAACGAGATCCGGCTTGAGGGCGGCGACGGCTTCCAGATCGAGGCGCGAATAGCCACCGACGCGCGGCACTTTCTTCGCTTCCGCCGGGTAGTCGCTGTAATCGACGGTGCCAACCAGCTTGTCGCCAGCCCCTGCGGCATAGAGGCTTTCGGCGGCATGCGGAGCCAGGGTGACGATACGTTTGGCCGGTGTCTTGAGGCGCACTTCCTGGCCGCTATCGTCCTTGAAAAGCAGATCGGCGTAGGCGGCTGTCGATACGAGCAGGGCCGCACATAGGGAAACAAGGGCCGGCCGAGGGCGACCAAACGATAAGGCGGCGTGTCTCATGGCGATTTCCATGCGGCTAGTGCAGCAGTCAGGCGCCGCCAGTCCGCTGCACTAGCCGGTAGCCCGAAGCGCAACAGCGGTTGCTGTTCGAAGTGGCGGGTGAGGATGCCCTGGCGGGCCAGCATCTCATGCAACTCGGCTGACCGGGCACTGCTCAGCGTGGCAAAGAGGGCAGTGGATTTGACGTCGCCGAGCGGGGCCAGCAGATGGTGCAGGCGTTCGCCAGCCCCCTGCAGGTGCTGCCGGGCGGTCTCCTGCCAGGCAGTGTCGAGCAAGGCCAGTCGGGCGACCTGGCGGGCCGGGTGGCTGACCGTCCACGGCCCCATTGCCTCGCTCATCCGGGCCAGGATATCGGGTGCGGCAAAAATGAAGCCGACACGGGCGCCAGCCAGGCCGAAAAATTTGCCAAGGGAGCGCAGCACGATCAGGTTGGGGGCGTCGTCGGTGCCGGCTAGCGACGTCAGGCTCTCGTCCGGTGTCGGGTCCATGAAGGCCTCGTCCACAATTAGCCAGCCACCGCGTTTTTTCAGCTGTCTGGCAGCATCGAGCACGACATCATGGGGGTGGCGCTCGGCCGTCGGATTGTTCGGGTTGCATAGCAGTACATAGGGCGTCGCTGTCGCCAGAGCGCGCGGCAGCATGGCGTTTTGCAGAAAACGCATCTTGTGTCCGGCCCGTTGCCAGGCTTGCGGGTGCTCGCTGTAGATCGGCGAAATGCAGGCCACGACAGCGCGTGGCAAGAGGGCTGGCAACCAGTGAATGGCGGCTTGCGAACCGGCCACCGGGAGCAGGTTGGTGTTGCCGTAATAGGCCGCAGCAGCTGCCTCCAGGCCGTCGTTTTCCTCCGGCAGGCGCTGCCAGACTTCCGGCGGGAGCGCCGGTACCGGCCAGCCATCCGGATTGATGCCGGTCGACAGGTCGAGCCAGTCAACCAGCGGAATGTCGTATTGGATTGCCGCCTTGCGCAGGTTGCCGCCGTGTTCAAGCATTCAGTAGTCCGATCATCAATAAAGCAGCCAGCCATAGCCACAGGCTGTGCTGGATCAGTGTTATCGCCCGGCCAAGGTCGGCCGCCACGGGAGGCTGGCCGCTACCGAGCGGCGGGCGGATTTCTTCCTGCCCATGATAAATCGCGGCACCGCCCAACAGTACGCCAAGGCTGCCGGCACCGGCCGACATCACGGGGCCGGCGTTCGGGCTGTCCCAGCCCGGCGCCTGTGCCCGCCAGCAGGCCAGCGCGTTGCGGGTGTGGCCGAGCAGTGAATAGGAGAGGGCGGTGAGGCGGGCCGGAATGAAGTTCAGCCCATCGTCAAGACGGGCGGCACAGCGGCCGAACAGATTGAAACGCTCGCTGCGGTAGCCCCACATGGCGTCCAGCGTGTTGGCCAGGCGGAAAAGTAGAGCGCCGGGGCCACCGAGGAGGGCGAACCAGAAGAGCGTGGCAAAGATGGCATCGTTGCCATTTTCGAGGACCGATTCAACGCCAGCTCTGGCGATCCCGGTGGCATCGAGTCTCGCGGTGTCGCGGGAAACGATCCAGCTGAGGCGCTGCCTGGCTTCGTCGAGACGTTCTGCCGCCAGAGGCCTGGCGATCGCATCGGCGTGTTCGCACAGGCTCTGTGCGCCGAGTGCGAAATAAAGCAGAACGACATCGACGGCGAAGGGGGCGAACGGGCGTAGCCAGAAGGCCAGGGCGACCCACGGCCCGACGGCGAGTAGCCAGGCGAGCAGACCGCCCGCCAGCGAACGCCGGTTCAGTGTCTTTTCGATAACCGTCGCCAGGTTGCCGAAGCCGACCAAAGGGTGAAAGCGGGTCACTTCGCCGAGGACACGATCCAGTAAAACGGCGCTGAGCGCCGCCAGTGGCATGGACAAGGCATCAATGGCAAAGCTCATTTCGGGAAAATACCCTGTCCCTGAATGGCCGCCTGCATTTCGCTCAGGGCTGCGGTCAATGGCAAGTTGTGGCCAGCATCGGCTTCACCCCACTGCTCGAAATAGACCAGTTCATTGATCGGCAGGCGCGGCAGCCAGCCGGCCTTTTCCAGTTCCGGCCGGTCGTTGAAATGGCTGACGTAACCGATGCACAGATAGGCGATGGGAACGATGTGCTGCGGAATGCCGAGTGCGTCCTGCAGCGCCTTTTCGTGAAAAATGCTGACCCAGCCGACACCCAGCCCCTCGGCCCGCGCCGCCAGCCAGAGGTTCTGTACGGCACAGACGCTGCTGTAGAGGTCCATCGTCGGCATGTGCGTGCGGCCAAGCACGACCGGCCCGGTACGTGTGCGGTCGCAGGTGATGCACAGGTTGATCGGCGCCTCAAGAATCCCCTGCAATTTGAGCTGGCTGTAAATCTCGCGCTTTTCATCCGGGAACATCAGCGCTGCTTCGGCATTGGCCTCGGCAAAGACATCATGGACGCGCTGCTTGACCGCCTGCGAACGGACCAGCAGAAAGTTCCATGGCTGCATGAAGCCAACCGACGGGGCGTGATGAGCGGCCATCAAGACGCGACTGAGCAATGCGTCGGGCACAGGCGTTGGCAGGAACTGGCCGCGCACATCGCGGCGACTGAAAATGGCCTGATACACCGCCGCCCGGTCGGCGTCGGAGAAAGCTTGCGCCGGTGGCGCGGGCTGGTTTTCCATGGATTCCCCTTGTGGAAAAACGGCAGCTGCGTTCCATGCAGCCGAAAACGATCTCCCGGCCGGTCTTCTGACTTGGAATCACCCACTGGCTGCGCCTTCCCGGCGTTGGCCAGTGGCAATTTGCAGTCAGCGTCATCCTCACAGCGCTGGGCACGTGGCGGAATCGCACCGCCTTCCCGATTCTCCGGCCAGCGAAGCTGGCCAGCACCCGGAGATACTTGCTTTCCTGAAAATCAGGAAGGTCGATGGTGCCATAATTGCGTCCTTTTTCACACCATTGCCCGCCATGTCCTGTTCTTCCCTGATGGTCCAAGGCACCACCTCCGATGCTGGCAAGACGACTCTGGTCGCGGCGCTGTGCCGGATTCTGCATCGTCGCGGTATTCGGGTTGCGCCGTTCAAGCCGCAGAACATGGCCTTGAATTCGGCAGTGACCGACGACGGTGGTGAGATTGGCCGGGCGCAGGCCTTGCAGGCGCTGGCTTGCGGTCTTGCGCCGCATACCGATTTCAATCCCGTGCTCCTGAAGCCGACGACCGACAAGCAGGCGCAGGTGATCATTCACGGCCAGGTTGCTTTCGATCTCGATGCCAAGGCCTATCACGACTACAAGCCACGGGCGATGGGCGCGGTGCTTGCGTCCTGGGCGCGGCTGACGGCCGCCTACGATTGCGTGGTGGTCGAAGGGGCCGGATCACCGGCCGAGATCAATCTGCGCGACCGCGATATTGCCAACATGGGTTTTGCCGAGGCGGTGGATTGTCCGGTAATCCTTATCGCCGATATCGACCGCGGTGGCGTGTTCGCCCATCTCGTCGGGACGCTCGATCTGTTGTCACCGTCCGAGCAGCAGCGGGTCAAGGGGTTTGTCATCAACCGCTTTCGCGGCGACATTGCGCTGCTCGAGTCGGGGCTGACCTGGCTGGAGGAACGCACCGGTAAGCCTGTGCTTGGCGTTTTACCCTACCTGCAAGGCCTCATGCTTGATGCCGAGGATGCCATCGCAACGGCTGCGGTCGGCGGCCAACAGGCGGCGAAACTGAAAGTCATCGCACCGGCTTATCCGCGCGTTTCCAACCACAATGATCTTGATCCGCTGCGCCTGCATCCGGAGGTTGATTTCCGCTGGATCGGTCCGGGTGAAACCCCGCCTCCGGCGGACTTGATTGTTCTACCGGGCTCCAAGGCGGTCCGTGCTGATCTCGACTGGCTTGATGAGAAAGGCTGGTCAACGGCCATTCGCAAGCATCTACGCTACGGTGGCAAGGTCGTCGGTCTGTGCGGCGGCTATCAGATGCTGGGCCGGACGATACACGATCCGCAGGGGCTGGAGGGGCAGCCCGGCAGCTCGCCTGGTCTTGGGGTGCTCGAGGTCGAAACGACGCTGGAAGCCGAGAAACAGTTGCGAAATGTGAGTGGTCACTTGTCTCTGCCGGGCCGCCCGGCCATGACTGGCTACGAAATTCATCTTGGCGTGACGCGGGGCGAGGGCCTGGCCAACAGCGCCATCCGGTTGGCTGACGGTCGCTACGATGGCGCCATTTCAGCTGATGGTCAGGTGTTTGCGACCTACTGCCACGGGGTTTTCGATCATCCCGAGGCGTTGACTGGGTTACTCGCCTGGGCCGGTATGGCAGAAAGCCAACCGGTCGATTTTGCCGCCCGCCGCGAGGCTGATCTCGAGCGTCTGGCGGATTCGGTCGAGGCGGCACTCGACTGGTCAAAAATGGATGCCCTGCTCATCAATCAGGCACTGGACTGAACGCCGGTTCTGCTGTGATCGGTGCGCATCGCCTGACTAAGGTGGGGCGAGCGGCACCCCATTCGGGGCTTCTTCGTGCTTGATGCGCTTGAGGGCTACTTGCCGCTGGATTTCCCGCAGGTCTTTTTCCCGACCGTGCAGGGAATATTGGGCGCGTAGGGTGGCGAACACTTTCTTGGCATCGGCGCTGGCCATCAGTTGTTCGGCGTGCAGGTCAGCCAGTTCATGGTCGTTGAGGCCAAGGGCGGCGCGCATGATGTCCATGCGGTGGGTGGCCTCGAAATCGGCACTGAGCATGGCCGGGCGAAGCCCGGAAAAACGCGGGGTGCCCTTTTCCACCGAACTGATGGCGAGCAGTGCGGCGAAGCTGGCTTGTCCGGACAGGGTCATTTTTTGTACTTCCGTGTCCCGGATACCCAACAGGACTTTTTCGGCGGTGATCTTGTCGCCGGCATTGACGTGACTCCGGGCAATGGCCAGCCGATCTTCTGCCGATATGGCACCGGGCATGGTGTCATTGGCGATCACGTCAGCCATCGCCGCCAGTGCCACTTCGGTGTCGCCATTCAGCGTGGCGGCTTCAGCCAGCAGCCGTTTGCGAACGTAGTTGCGCGGTGTTTTTTTGGCCATTTCATCGAGAATCTGCTGGGCTTCGCTGTGTTCTCCCTGGGCCATGCAGATGCTCGCCTTGAGATCACCGGCATCGAAAAAATGCGGCGTTTCGGCGACCACCCGGTCAATTTCCGCGCGGGCCTCCTGCAGGCGGTTCTGCTTGTGCAAGGAACGGGCGACGCCAGCCCGGGCCCACGGGAACTCAAAGTTTTCGAGAATGTCTCGATAGGCGCTTTCGGCTGATTTTGCATCACCGCTGGCCAGGAAAACCTCGGCTCGCTGACGCAGGACTTCGAAGCGGTAAGGCCGTCCGGCTTCGCTCTTGCCGGTCGCTTCGAGAATGGCCAGGGCTCTGGCGTATTCCTGCTTGCGTTTCTCTTTGTAATAGGCGGCGAAGAACAGTTTTTTGGCGACGATTCGTTCCAGGCGCAAGAGCAGCTTGTCTGGTGAAAATGGTTTGATGATGTAATCGTCGGGGATCAGTTCAACGGCGGAAACGACCTGTTCGTAAGTCTGTTCTCCGGTGACCATCATGAAAATCGTTTCGTCTGCCAGCAGGCTGAAACGGCGGAGCTCTTCCAGCAGTTGCTGGCCGGAGCGTCCTTCGCCCAGCATGTAATCGCACAGGATAATGTCAGGGGCATTATTGCGGATGCGAAAAATTGCATCCTGGTAGTTGGTGGCGAATTCGACTGAAAAGGCACCCAGCTGCAAGGCCACGGTGCGCAGGGCGTCACGCGCTTGTGGCTGGTCGTCAATGACGAGAAAACGCTTTTTGCTGTAGTCGGCCATCAGGGTAGGCGCAGCTCGAAACGGGCACCCCCCAGTGCGCCGTGGTTGCTCAAGTGCAGGCTGCCTTGCCGGCTTCGGCGATGGTGCAGTTGGGCCAGACGTTCGGCGACCATCAGGCCGGTTCCTTGCGCCGGTGGTAGTGAAGTGAAGCCCGGACCATCGTCGTCAACACACAGGGATAGCCAGCCATCGTTTACCGTGGCGCTCAGGCATACCTCTTGGCGAGCGTAACGTCCGGCATTCTGGACGGCATTGTTGAGCATGTCGGTGATCAGGTCGCGGTCAAGCGGCCATTCGTCTACAACAGTGCAATTGACTGTGAGGGCAATGTTGCGGACGGCCAGATGCTTCTGCTGGGCGAGCATGACTTCGTCGCAGATGTCGCCGACGATGGCGGGCGTGATGGCGGCAACAGCATCCTGGCGCAGCAGGTGGTAGGCAGTCAGGGTGCGCGACAGGCGGGTGGCGGCGGATTCGATGGCGTAACGGGCTTCTGCCATCTCAATGCCATGCTCCGCCTCACTCGCGGCGATCAGGGATTCGGCGATAAATAGCTGGTTCTTGGCGTCGTGAACGCCCGAGGCGAGAATGTCGAGCTGTTTATGCATGCTTTGTCTCCAGCTGTTTTTTTCTCAAGCATAACCTGTCAGGCCGTAGAACGCAGCGTATATGCGAGACATAGGCGCAGCGGAATGGCGGCGGCAGTGAACAGATCGGTCAGTTCGCTGGTGCTCAGGGTGGCTGGCATGACGCTGACCCGCCCGTTGCCGACCGCGAAAACCGGCGTCTCGAGCAAGGCGCGGCGGGCCGATTCGAGGGCGGCTATAGTCTCGCTATCGAGATTCGTACTGGACAGGACGAGAAAGTGAATGGCCGGGGCCGGGGCGCTGGTCAGCGGATCGCTGTCGGCCGCACGGGGCAGGGGGGTGCTGCGCACCCGCGTATCTTCCTCGATGCGCCAGGGCCAGATGTAAAGGCCGGGGGCTTCTGCGGGGCGACTGACGCTGACCGGCAGCGTGGCGTGTTGCTCGAGAACCTGGCACAAGGCGGTCAGGCGGGCGAAAAGAGGCATGGCGTTCTCCTGAACGTGCCGGGTGGCTGTTCAGGCTAGCACAATGCAGCTCAGCGGGTTGTCTGCTTCAGACAGAGTGGCAAACCGGCAGCGACCAGGGTGACCTGATCACAGACCGTTGCGATGCGCTGATTGAGCCGGCCCTGTTCGTCGGCAAACAGGCGGGACACGGGATGCATCGGCACGATTCCCCAGCCGACTTCGTTGGAGACCAGGATGATGTGGCCGGGCAATTGCGGTAACAGCTCGACGAGTGCGGCGGTTTCGTCACGGAGCAGGGGACAGGCGATGGCCTCGCCGGCCTCGGCCTGCGCCGCCGCCTGACCGGCGAAGATCAGATTGGACAGCCACAGGGTCAGGCAATCGACCAGTATGCAGGTGTCTGCTGCGGCCAGTTCGCGCAGGCGGCTTGCCAGGTGCAGGGTTTCCTCGACACAGCCCCAGTCGGCCGGCCGGCGTTCACGGTGATGGGCGACGCGGCGGGTCATTTCGCCATCGAGGGCTTGAGCGGTGGCGAGGTAGACCACCTTAAGGCAGCGTTGGCTCGCCGATTCGCGGGCCCGCTGTTCTGCCAGCAGGCTCTTGCCGGAACGGGCTCCGCCGAGAATAAGTTCTTTCATGCCGGCACTTTAGGTGATTGCATAGCCAACCGGCAAGCCGGATAATTCGTCCCGATTCGACGTAACGGAACCCGGTGCAATTCCGGGGCGGGCCCGCCGCTGTAATCGGGGACGGCAGCTGCACGATGCCACTGGTGAAAGCCGGGAAGGCGCAGCGAACCGGCTGATCCGAAAGCCAGAAGACGTGTCGAGTCCTCTTGGGAAACCTGTGGACAGGGTTTCGCGGCCGTGCCTTGGCGATTTTCGCCTGGCGTCGCCGCGAGGCCCTTTTCCTTTTGGAGAATCGGATGCATTCGTTTCAGATTACCGCCCCGGACCGGGCCATTGAAGCCTCACTGATCAACAAGGTCGACCGCAAGACCAAGCCGCTCGGTGCGCTTGGCCTGCTCGAACGTACGGCGATCAGGGTCGGCCTGATCCAGCAGCGGCTCGATCCGCAATTCGGCCAGCCGCATCTGCTGGTTTTTGCCGGCGACCACGGGGCGGCCAAGGCCGGTGTCTCGGCCTACCCGCAGGATGTGACCTGGCAGATGGTCGAGAACTTTCTGGCGGGTGGTGCAGCGATCAATGTCTTCGCCCGGCAGAACGGGCTGCATCTGGCCATCATCGATGCTGGTGTCGCCCATGATTTCGGCAAGCGGGCCGGGCTGATCGATGCCAAGGTGGCGTTCGGTACGGCGAATTACATCGAGGCAGCCGCGATGAGCGCTGATCAGTGTGCGCAGGCCATCGCGCGCGGCGCAGAAATCAGCCGCAATCTGGCAGCCAATGGCTGCAATGTCGTCGGCTTTGGCGAAATGGGTATCGGCAATACGGCGTCGGCCTCGCTGATTACCCATTGTCTGACCGGTCTGCCGCTGGCCGAATGCATCGGTCGCGGCACCGGCCTGGACGATACCGGGCTGGCCCGCAAGCACGCGTTGCTCGAAACGGCGCTCCAGCGCTATCGCGCAGCCGGCGGCGGTAACGAGCCATTGGCGGTGCTGGCCGAATTCGGTGGCTTTGAGATCGCCATGATGGTTGGTGCCATGCTTGGCGCGGCAGAAGCGAGGATGACCCTGCTCATCGATGGTTTTATTGTCAGTGCGGCGGCATGGGTGGCGACCCGTCTGGCCCCGGCGCTGGCCGACTATTGTGTGTTCTGCCACCGCTCGGCCGAGGCGGGGCATCGCGCCCAGTTGTCGGCGCTCGGTGCCGAACCTTTGCTTGACCTCGGTCTGCGACTTGGCGAAGGGACCGGCGCGGCGCTGGCCTTTCCGCTGGTGCAGGCATCACTCAATTTTCTCATCGAAATGGCCAGTTTCGAATCGGCCGGCGTGTCCGACAAAAACGCGGACTAGGTCTGATGCTACGTCACGAGCTGGAATATTTCTTCGGTGCCATCCGCTTTTTTACGCGGCTGCCAGTACCCGGCTGGGTCGGGCATTCGGCCGAGGCGCTCAATCATTCGGCACGCTACTTTCCGGCCGTCGGCCTGATCGTCGGCGGCATTGGTGCACTGGTCTATCTTTGCGCGGTAATGCTTTGGCCGCAGCCGGTGGCCGTGCTGCTGTCGATGACGGCAACCATTTATGCAACCGGGGCTTTCCACGAGGATGGGCTGGCTGACACCGTTGATGGCTTCGGTGGTGGCTGGAATAAATTACGTATCCTCGAGATCATGAAGGACTCGCGGGTCGGCAGCTACGGTGTGGTGGCGATGGTATTGGCGCTGCTCGGTAAATTCACCCTGCTTTCTTCGCTTGATGGCGCCCTGGTTCCCTTTGCCCTGATCGCCGGCCACGCCCTGTCACGCTTCTGCGCCACGACCCTGTTGGCGACGATGGATTATGTGCGCGAGGATATGCAGTCGAAAGCCAAGCCCCTGGCCACCCGGCTGTCCGTGGGTGCGATGCTGGTCGGGCTGGCCTTCGTGCTGCCGGCACTGGGTTTTCTGCCCTTGGCCAAGGGGCTGGCTGGTGGCGTGATGGCGGCGCTCGTCACGCTCTGGCTGGCGGCCAAATTTCGGCGCTGGTTGGGCGGCTATACGGGCGACTGCCTGGGGGCGACGCAGCAGCTTAGCGAAATCGCCTTCTATCTCGGGCTGCTGGCGAACTGGCTGCCATGATCCTGCATCTGATCCGCCACCCTAAGCCGATGATCGAAGCGGGTATTTGCTATGGAAGAAGCGATCTTCCGGCCGCCATTGAGTCGGCCGACCTTGCCCGTCTGCGCACCGAGTTGCCGCCCGGTCTGCCGGTGTGGAGCAGCCCGCTACAGCGCTGCCGCGTACTGTCGGATCAACTCCATGCGCAGCCGATCATCGATGACCGGTTGGCCGAAATGAATTTTGGCCATTGGGAAGGGCGGCCGTGGGATGAGATTCCCCGGTCGCAACTCGATGCCTGGGCGGCCGATATCGCGAACTATGCGCCACCCGGAGGCGAGTCTCCGACTGCCTTGCAGCAGCGAGCGCTGGCTTTTGTTGCCGGGTTGACCGTGCCGGAGGCGGTAATGGTTACCCACGCCGGGGTTATCCGGATGTTGCTGGCGCACTGGCTGGGCCTGCCGCCAGCGCGGTGGAACGAGTTGCAATTCGAATTTTCGACAGTGACCACGGTTTCCCTGACCCACGACAGCGCCGACCTGATCCGTCTGAATCGGTAGAATGTCGACTTTCGTTTCGAATGACCGCACTCTGTGACTCAAAATTCAAGCCCGGCCTATTCCAATAGCCAGATTTATCGCCGCCTGCTGACCTGGGTGCAGCCGCACTGGCGGGTTTTTGCCCTGGGTGTGCTTGGCATGGTGTGCACGGCTGCTACTGAGCCGCTATTCCCGGCTCTGATGAAGCATTTGCTCGATAGCGGCTTCGTCGCCAAGGACGAGCGCGACATTGTCCTGATTCCGGCAGCGATGATTGGCATTTTTATTTTTCGCGGCATGTCTACCTACGCCAGCGGCTACTCAATGGCCTGGGTCGCCGCGCGGGTCGTGCTTGATCTGCGTCAGGCCATGTTCCGGCGCCTGCTCAGCCTGCCGACCCGGTTCTACGACGACCAGTCGACCGGTGTCCTGATTTCCAAGGTGGCCTACGACGTCACCAACGTCACCCAGGCCGCCACCGGTGTCATCACCACGGTCATCCGCGATACCCTGACCATCCTCGGCCTGCTCGGCTTCCTGCTCTATCTTGACTGGAAACTGACCCTGATCGCCCTCACCGTCGGACCGGTCATCCTCGGCGTCATCAAGATTTTCAGCAAGCGCCTGCGGGCTGCCAGCCGCTCAGGCTATTCCGCCATGGGCCTGATTACCCACATCCTTGAAGAGGCGGTCGGGGCGCACAAGGTAGTGAAGATTTTTGGCGGCCAGAAATACGAGGCAGCTCGTTTCGACGAGGCGACCAATGTCTATCGTCGGGCGACCATGCGCGAAGCTGCGGCGGCATCAGCAACCGTGCCGCTGACCCAGGTCGCTGCATCGTCCTCGGTTGCGATCATTACTTACCTCGCCCTGCGTCAGTCGGCAGGGCCTGATGGCACAACGGTTGGCGAATTCCTCTCTTTCATTACAGCACTGCTCATGCTGCTCGCCCCGGTCAAGCGCTTGACCGATGTCAGCAACCCACTGCAGCGTGGTCTGGCCGCAGCAGAAAGCGTGTTCCAGGTCCTCGATGAAATTCCCGAAGATGATCTAGGCCAGTATGAACTGCCGCGCGCTAACGGCCATCTGACATTTGATCAGGTTAATTTCGCCTATCCGGGGACCAGTCGCCCCGCGTTGCAAGACATCAATCTGGATATCCTGCCCGGCCAAACGGTGGCGCTAGTCGGTGCATCGGGAAGCGGCAAGACGACAATGGCGGCACTCATTCCGCGCTTTTATCACCTGAATGCCGGACGCTTGCTGCTGGATGGGCATCATGTCGAGGAACTCAAGCTCGAAAGCCTGCGCAACAATATCGCGTTGGTCAGCCAGGATGTTGTGCTGTTCAACGATACGGTCCGCGCCAACATTGCTTACGGTTATGCCGGCCTGTCGAGTGAAGAAGAGATTATTACTGCGGCCAAGGCGGCCAATGCCTGGGAATTCATCAACCAGATGGATCAGGGGCTGGATACCGAAGTGGGTGAAAACGGCGTCAAGCTGTCGGGGGGCAGCGCCAGCGCCTGGCCATCGCGCGGGCTTTCCTAAAAAATGCACCTGTCTTGATTCTCGATGAGGCGACTTCGGCCCTTGATACCGAATCCGAACGTCTGATCCAGGCCGCCTTGGACACACTGATTCTTGGCCGGACGACTATCGTGATTGCCCACCGCCTGTCGACCATCGAACGTGCAGACCTGATTGTGGTGCTGGATCAGGGGCGCATCGTCGAGCGCGGCAGGCATGCGGAGTTGTTGGCGCTTGATGGGGTGTATGCCAAATTACAGCGTTTGCAGCACGATAACGTTGGTTCCCTGGCTGGCTGATTGAGCGTCAGATCGGGCCCCTGTCCGAGGCTGGTTTAACTGTTCGTCTATTCTTGGTGCGGAGTTCGCTGAGTGATAGAACGGAAGAATAGATTTTCCTTTTTTAGCTCCTGGTGAGTGCCGCATGCGTAAATTGTCACTGTACTGTAAGAGCTTTAGGCGCGATCTTTTGCGCGCTGGACATCTTGCTGAATCGATTGGTCGTTATAACCGTGAAGGATTGCCGTTCTACATGTCAGTTCCAGCGGCTGACCTGGAGATGTTCCGGCAACACCTGACGGGGACAAGCGTGATCCTGCTGTCCGATGAGTCGATCATTGCGGCCAACCCGAAGCACGATATCGCGCAAATCAATGCCCTTCCAGGCGGCATTTCGCAGCAGATCGTCAAATCCGAATTCTGGCGACTGGGCCATAGCGAATGTTATGTCTGCCTCGACTCTGATGCTGAGTTCCTGCGCGACTTCAGCGAGGACGACTTTATTGCGCCGGATGGTAGTCCTTATACCGTGATGACGGAAGGCAAAGAACTGTTTGAGTTCTGCGACCGCTATCGCTATCCGCAGGTCAGGAAGGACATATCCCGTGAATGTGCTGAAGCGCAGGCATTCTTTGATCGGCCTGGTCGCCAATTTATATTTGCGATTCCTGCGGTGTGGTCGGTAGAAGTATGGAAAACGCTGGATCGCGAAGTACTTGTACCGATGGGTATTTCGTTTGCCGAGTTGATTGTGCGGTTTCCATATGAGTTGCGAATCTATGGAGAAGTGTTGCTGAAATACAGGCCCATTGTCCTCTGGCCGTGTGAGCCGTTATTTAAGATCTATTACTATGAGAGCCAGTATTTTTTCGACCAGAAGAGAAAAATTGGAGACAAGGAGTTACAGAAAAACTATCTGGGGGTGCTTCGGCAGTCGAACTGGAATTTGGTACATTGCGGATCATCTGACAAGCATTTGGCATCGAGGCTTGTCCGTTCGATCAAGCGTTATATCCGCTACCTTGGCGTTTAGTATGGCTTTTGGGCGGAGAGAATGAATTGGGTAGCCAACAATCCTTCCAGTCCGAGTTTGCCGAGCAGTTTCTTTTGGGGGCGCTCCAGTCCGGTCGTCAGGTAGGCTTCCACTTTTGCCCCAGATGCCTCGGCGAGTTGCTTGGCCGATGCCAGGGTAAAAAATCGCAGGTGAGTTCTGTCCAGAATGCCATCATCGGTGTAGTCGAAGCGACCTTTGAGCACTAGGGCGGAAAGGATGTGGTAATTGCGGATGTTTGGTACGCTAATGATGAAGCGTCCGCCTGGTTTCAGAAGGCAGTCAATGTCGCGCAATGTTTGCCACGGATTAATCAGGTGTTCGAGTACATCTAAAAACAAAATCAGATCAAGTGACTGTTCCGGTATGTCCGGCAATTTTTCCTCGATATTCACCGTGGAAAACGTGTCAATTAATGCCAGTGCTTCATCGTCTGGCTGAGAGAAAGGCTCCACGCCAGCGACCCATTCGCAATAGTCCTCTTTTTTTAGCCAGGCAAGTGTTTGCCCCTGGGAGCAACCCACTTCAAGCGCCCGCAGTTTCCGTTCTTTGGTAAGTAACGGGGCGATTTCTTTGCGGGCCCGGGAAAAGTAGGCGTCATTTTTTTGTTGGTAGAGGTTGTCGGTGGGGCTCATCGGGACGTTGTCATTCAGTTAAATCGGCGTTGTATTCTACAATGACACTTGCTCAGCCCATTCCAACACCAATGCCTCATTTCCTCATTCTCTCGCATGGCTTCAATATGGATGGCCGGGCTGCCAGTCAGACCATTACCGACAAGCTGCCATTCCTTTCTGCTCATGGCGTACATTTATCTGTCCTGTCAGCGGTGACCGGAATCAGGGATAAAGCGGTTACACATCAGCAACTATTGCCCTGGGGGCCATCCGGGCTGCGTTTCGATCTGCGGCACATGTTGCGTCTTCGTATCGGGAAGGGATTTGCCTATCGCATGATCATGCTCGTCGTATCTATTGTCTTGCTACCGCTTATCGTTTTGGAGCGCGCCCTGTTCGGACTGCAGAGCCAATGGTCGTGGGCGTTCCCTGCTGCTATTCGCGGCGCACTGATGCTTCGGAAAACTGCTGGCACAGTCGTGTATTCGACCGGCGGTGCCTATTCTGCGCATTTGGCTGCCTACTGGCTCAAGCGCTGGCTTGGGGCGCCGTGGATTGCCGAAATCCATGATCCCATGGTTCGGCCGGGGCAGGTGCCGCAGACGCGGGATCAGCGCTTTCAGGCATGGCTCGAAAAAATGATCTGTACCCATGCCGACCGCGTCTGGTGGTTTACGGAGGGTGCTTTGCGCGGTGCGCAGGCCCGAAATCCGCAACTCGCGGCGCGTGGTTTTGTTGTTTTTCCTGGCGCCAATCCACCGACGGTTCAAGCAAGTTACCGTCGTGGCGAGCAATTGGTCTTCGCCCATTTTGGGTCGCTGGATGCGACGCGTAGTCTGGCCCCCTTTGTTCGGACACTGGGCCAGTGGCTGCAACGGTATCCGGAACGACGCCGGCAGATCCGCGTCGACATCTACGGAGGCGCACTCGATACCGACAGCAGTAAGCTGGCTGAAACGCTGGGAATCGAGTCTCTCATGGTTTGCCATGGGCGACTGGAAGCTTGTCCAGAGAGTGGGTTGTCCGGTCGTGAGCGGGTCATGATCAAGATGCATGAGGCGGATTGTCTGTTGCTGATGCACGGAATGATTCCAGAATGTCCCGAATACATTCCGTCCAAGGTTTATGAGTATTTCTGGACGAGGCGTCCGGTGCTTGCGTTGACCTGGCGCAATCCGCAACTTGATCGACTGGTCATCGAACATGGTGGATACGTTGCGCCGACAGACGATCAGGCGGCAATTCTCAACGGCATTGACAGCATCTATGCTGATTGGTCAGCGGGTTGTTTGACGATGACACCGGAGGCATCGCCGCCACTCGGTGTCGAGCAGGCTGTCCGGCGCATCCTCGATGAATGCGGGACTGCCGGACTGGTGGGAGAAAATAAATGACCCGGGCGGCGCTGATTGTTCTGGGCTACGGGCAATTCGATAAGCTCACCCGCCATTGCCTTGATTCGGTACTACCTGCCGCCATCAGCTTGGGCGTTCCTGTATTGGCTGTAGACAACGCTTCGCCGGATGACAGTGCCAGCCAGTTGCAGGCGTATGGCGAATTGCATCCTGAGTTGCGCGTCTTGCTTACCGGGGAGAACCTTGGTTTTGCCGGTGGCATGAATCTTGGAGTCGCTGCCACCGATGCTGATTGGATCGTACTGGTCAATAGCGATACCCGTTTTGCCTCAGATGCCCTGGCGCGGCTGATTGATGCTTTCGGCCGTGCTGCAGCGGATGTGGGCATCATTGGTCCCCTCACCAACGCTGCGGGCAACGGTCAATACCTGGCGCTCGAAGGGGAAACGCCGGAAACGGTTATTGCTTCTGCCGGCCGCCTGTTGGCCGATGATACGGGGGTACTAATTCCTTGTTACCGGGCCGATTTTTTCTGTGTCGGTATCCGCCGTTCTCTGTGGGCCAGTTTGGGTGGTCTCGATACTGTCTTCGGCAAAGGTTATTACGAGGATTTCGATTTCAGCATGCGGGCCCTGCGACTCGGCTTTATTTCCGCCATTTGCGAAGATGCCTTTGTTTATCACGCTGGGAGCTCAAGTTTCAAGCGAACCGCGGAGCAGAAGCAGTTGATTCGGCGCAACAAGGAAATTTTCCTGAGTCGGCATCCTGATGCCCGCATGCCCCACAGAAGAGACGACAATCTTGCCGTTCTTATCGCGTATGCGCGGTTGAAGCAGAGCGGGGTCTGGAACGAAGCTTTGGAAACTCGGCAGAAGCTGCGTGCCGTCATGCTTATGTCCGACTTGCCGCGTAATCCGCTGAAGCGCTGGTTGTGGCGCCGCAAGGTGAGAAAATCAGGTGTTGAAACTTCATGACAATATCTCCGGTCAGACAAATCTTGTCCGCTGTTTGCAGCTTGCATGGGTGGGCGGTTTCGTTGTTCATTGTCCTCCTCGCGACCCTGTTGGCGATATTGCCTTTTCCAAACCTGCCGGTGTTGAGGCATTCTCTGCTTTTGCTGTTTGTGCTGCTGGTGGTTTTTCGGTGCTCCGGCTGGAGTGTTCGCTTCCTGCATGAGCCGCTAGTGGCCTTATGGGTGGGCTTCCTATTTATCTTTCCGTTGTTGACTGCGGATGCGTCGTCAACACTGGTTAACATGGGCAGGCAATGGTGGCCTGCCGGATTGGCCTTGATGGCAACATCCCTTGTTGGTCGCATGGCCGTGCCTGGGTGGCGAGACGAGGGTCTCTGTCTAGTCTTGGGGCTGGCCAGTGCCGTGCCTTTAATGTTGCATCTAGGGATGGTCTTGTTCGTGTGGTGCGGGGTGTTGCCGGCTAGTGTTGGTTTCTGGTCGGGAGATGGGGGCCCGGCGCAGATTCAGAGTGCGGCACCGGGATCGATAGAGGCATTTCCTTGGGGCTATTGGGGTGTCCACCTGCACCATGCAGATATTGGCTATGCAGCACTACAGTCAGTTGTGCTATTGATGGCCGCCGGCAGGTCGATGACTGGGAAGGCGAGGGCGCGGCTGGCGATACCCCTCATGCTTTGCCTAATTTGTCCTTTGATCAGCCACTCAAGAGCCGGTGTCATTTTCGTATTGCTCGCAATGTTTGGCTTGCCGGCGATCTGGATACTGTCGACCTACCAGTCTCGGCAATGGAAAACACTGGCTGGTTTAGCCGCTGTCGCGCTTGTCTTGGCGGGCGGGCTGTTAATGTTTGCTGGACACACAGACGGTCGCTGGTTGGGCATGGTCAATCGACTTGCGCAGGGTTTTTCTGGCGATCCGCAAGTGCTCTACTGTGAGGGGCAAGAGGCATACGGTGCTCGACTTAAGCTGGAGCGTCCCGAGTTGTCCCCGATTGATCTGGCCGATATCCAGACAAAGGTTGCTAATGGCGATGGAACCCGTGTGGCGCTGGCGCGAATCGGTCTTGATCTTGTGCTTGAACATCCGCTGGGCATCGACGGATCGAAGCAGTCGTTTGAGAAGGCGCTACGTCAGCGCTGTGCACAACCTGCCATTCTGATGGCGCATTCGCACAACGGCTGGATCGATACGGCCTTGGCGCTGGGCTGGTTGGGGGGGCTGCTCTACTTTTTGTTGCTGGGGTCGTTTTTTCTGACCGGCTGGCGCGCCCTATCGATGGATGGACGTCAAAATACGTGGGCGCTTGTGCTGGCCGGATTGTCGCTCTTATGGATAGCGCGTGGCGTGTTTGACTCGGTTTACCGCGATCACATGCTGCTGATGCAAGCGCTGGTACTAGGTTTTGCCTATGCCCAGGTCAGGGCGCGATTGCAGAGTTAGGCGTCTGCAAGTAAAGCGCTTGCTGCCGTTGCAACACGTTCGACGCTGATTTCCACAAGGCAGCGACTCTCGCTCTCAAGGTGACGGTCGCAACCTTCGAGCAGGCAAGGAACACAGTCTCCTTCGCCCTGAATCAGCCAAACATTCCCGTGTCGGCGACTGCCACGGCTTGCCCATGGGCTTTCATGGCTGTTCCAGCCGTTTGGCCACGGACCCCACTTAATAGGATTGGAGGGGCCGAACAGCGCGATGGTGGGCGTTCCTGCTGCAGCCGCAATGTGGGTGACAGCTGTGTCCGGGCCCACATATAGCCGAGCCTCCCGTAATAGCTCAGCTGTTTCGGCAAGCGAGAGCTGACCTGCCAGCGAGCGGCAGGCATGTGGTCTGGATGCGGCAATGGCGTTGACGTAGGCTGCTTCTTCCGGCGCGTTGCTGCCAGTCAGGAGTACTTGTAACGACTGCTCGCGCAGCCAGTCGATCAGTGCGGACCAGTTTTCCTGACGCCACATTTTGTAGCGGAACTTTGGGTTGGGATGGATGACCGCATAGTTTTGGCTGTCTAGGCCAAGTTCATTCTTGCGCTGAACCCAGCGGCTTGGCGAGCAGCGCGGTGTCTGGACTTCGGCAATTGGGGGAATGCCCAGTGACTCAAGCAATTGCAAGCCCATGCAGATGGTGTGCGTGTGGAGATTGTCAAAAGGAATGGCGAGGTCGAGAAGGCGGCGCTGGGCCCACTGATGTTTTTCATCCGTGAGAAAGCCACGTGATTTAGCTGATGCCGCTGCCGCGAAAATTCGGGCACGGTCACTGGGCGTTGCGGCAATCGCTAGGTCGTAGCGGCGCCATATACGGGCAAACTGGCTGACTTTCTCTCGCAAATTAACGCGCTGCGGAAAGATGAGGATTCGGCCCACGTCTGGATTGCCTTCGAGTACACCCTGGGTGCCAGGTAGAACCAGAAAGTCGACCTCGATATCGGGCCAGGCATTTTTTAACGAGTGTGCCAAAGGGGTGGCCAGCAATACATCGCCAATCCGTTGGGTGCATACCAACAAGACGTTTCGGGGCTTGAGGATGGGGTCAGGGGGCGAAGTTAAGGCAGACAAGAGTGGGGAATGATCGGAAACGGTAAAGTATTTATAATACACCGCTCACCTCGCCGGCCTGAATTGACGAAGCTGCGGGAGGGCGTCAAATGAAACACAGCGGCGGTAATCGGGGCGCTGTTCGTAATGAAAAGGCCGGCATGAAACTCTCCGTCGTAGTGATCACAAAGAACGAAGCGCACTGCATTGGAGACTGTTTACGCTCGGTGTCGTTTGCCGATGAAGTGATCGTTCTTGATTCTGGAAGTAGCGACAAGACCGTGGAGATTTGTCGGGGTCTCGGGGCCAGGGTCGAAGTGACCGATTGGCCTGGATTCGGGCCACAGAAAAATAGAGCGCTCGATTTTGCCCGGGGAAATTGGGTACTGTCGCTCGATGCTGACGAAGCGGTGACTGACGCCCTGCGTGAGGAAATCCTTCAGGTCATGGAAGCAGGTGTATCCAATGTTTACATGATGCCTCGTCTTTCCTCTTATCTGGGGCGTCCCATGCGTCACTCCGGCTGGTGGCCGGATTATGTCGCCCGTCTTTTCCGGCGGGGTAGCGCACGGTTTTCTCCAGATTTGGTTCATGAAAAGCTCGTTTTTTCCGAGCGTCCGGGGCATTTGCGAGCCCATCTGGAGCACGAGGCATTTACCAGCCTTGAAGAAGTGATCGACAAGATGAACCGCTACTCAAGCGCTGGTGCCGAAATGGCTCGGCAAAAGGGAAGGGGCTCATCCCTTGGGCTGGCCGTTCTGAAGGGGCTGGTTGCCTTTTTGCGGACCTACGTCATACGCGCCGGATTTCTCGATGGTCGCGAAGGATTCATGCTCGCAGTTTCCAATGCCGAAGGTACTTATTATCGTCAAGTGAAACTGATGCTTCTGAATGACAGGCAACGATGAGACTTTCCCTCATCGTCACCACCTATAACCGCCCGGATGCATTACGGGCCGTCCTGCTTTCCCTTGCCGCTCAGACGGACTCCGGCTTTGAGGTTCTCGTTGCCGACGATGGCTCCCGACCCGAGACTGCAGCGGCGATTGCCGACGCGGCGATTGATTTTCCGGTGCCACTGGTCCATCTTTGGCAAACTGATGACGGCTTCCGTGCCGCTGCCGCGCGCAATCTCGCGGTGGCTGCCAGTGGTGGTGATTATCTGGTCTTTATTGACGGCGATTGTGTCCTGCGTCCCGATTTCGTCGCCCGCCACCGGGCGCTGGCCGAAGCAGGCTGGTTCGTTGCCGGTAATCGCATCCTGCTGGGCAAGGATTTCACCATCAACGCCTTGCTGGCGCCGTACCCCCGCCTCCATTTTGATAGCCGTTTGGCCTGGCTGGGGCGTCGGTTGTCGGGAGCCATCAACCGTTGGCTGCCGCTTTGTTTTGTGCCCGGTCAGGGCTGGCGGAAATCGCAGCCAAATCGCTGGAAAGGAGCGCGGACCTGCAATCTGGCTATCTGGCGCAGTGATTTTGATAGCGTGAATGGTTTTGACGAGGCATTTCAGGGTTGGGGGCATGAGGATGCCGACCTTGCCATTCGGCTGTTGCATGCTGGCGTGCGCCGGAAGGATGGTCGCTTTGCCACTGCCGTCCTGCATCTCTGGCACCATGAAAATGACCGGTCGAACTTGCCCGAAAATGAGCGCCGTCTGGCCGAGATTCTGGCCGGGGACCGGGTCCGGGCGCAGCAGGGTATTGATGCCTATACCGTGGAGCAGGTGAGCGCCGGGCGCCGCCAGCAGTTTGGCCCTAACACTGCTTGATGTCGGCCCAGATCGGATTCAGTGCGCCGCCTCCCAGTTCGCCCCAACACCTACCTCGACAACTAGCGGCACTTTCAACTCGGCTACCTGACTCATCAGTCGCGGCAGATGGGTGCGGATTTCCATCAGTTCGGCATCCGGTACTTCGAGCAACAGTTCGTCGTGCACTTGCAGGACGAGGCGGGATTTCAGGGCTGATTTTTCCAGCCAGTCCTGCACGGCGATCATCGCCAGCTTGATCAGGTCGGCCGCTGTGCCCTGCATCGGCGCGTTGATGGCGGCGCGCTCAGCGCCCTGGCGGCGATTGCCATTGCTTGAACGAATCTCGGGGAACCACAGTCGGCGGCCGAAGGCGGTTTCGACATAGCCCTTTTGCCGGGCCATTTCGCGGGCTTCTTCCATGTAGGCGGCAACGCCGGGGTAACGGGCGAAATAGCGGTCGATGTAGGTTTGCGCCGCGCTGCGCTCAAGTCCGAGCTGGCGGGCCAGGCCGAAGGCGCTCATGCCGTAGATCAGGCCGAAGTTGATGCTCTTGGCGACGCGACGCTGGTCGGGGCCAACTTCGAGCGGTGTGACGCCAAAGATTTCGCCGGCTGTGGCGCGATGTACATCCTCGCCCTGCGCGAAGGCGTCGAGCAGGCGTTCGTCGCTTGAGAGGTGGGCCATGATGCGCAGTTCGATTTGCGAATAGTCGGCTGACACGATATGGCTGCCGGGTGGGGCGATGAAGGCGGTGCGGATTTTGCGCCCCTCTTCGCTGCGCACCGGAATGTTCTGCAAATTGGGGTCGCTTGAGGCCAGGCGCCCAGTTACCACGGCGGCTTGCGAGAAGTGAGTATGCACTCGTCCGGTCTGTGGATTGACCATGCGCGGTAGCTTGTCGGTGTAGGTGCCCTTCAGCTTCGACAGGCTGCGATGTTCGAGCAGGAGCTTGGGCAAGGGGTAGTCGAGGGCCAGTTCGGAGAGCACTTCTTCATCGGTGGAAGGGCCGCCCGAAGGCGTTTTTTTCTTGACCGGAAGGGCCAGTTTTTCAAACAGGATCTCGCCCAGTTGCTTCGGCGAGGCGAGGTTGAAGGGTTGGCCAGCCAGTTCGTAAGCCTGGGCCTCAAGGGCCATGATCTTCTGGCCCATCTCGTGGCTCTGGCGGGCCAGGACATCGCTGTCGATCAGGATGCCGTTGCGCTCGATCTGCCAGATGACCTGACGGGCCGGCATTTCGATGTCGTGATAAATGCGCGACAGGCCGGCTTCGTGGGCAAACTGTGGGTGCAGGACGTTATGGACGCGCAGGGTGACGTCGGCGTCCTCGGCGGCATAGGTGGCGGCGCGTTCGATATCCACCTGATCGAATCCGATTTGCTTGGCGCCCTTGCCGCAGAGGTCTTCGTAGGCGATGGTGGCTAGTCCCAGGTGGCGGGTGCACAACTGGCCGAGGTCGTGGCCCTTGTCCGACTCGATGACGTAGCTTTGCAGCATGGTGTCGTGGGCGATGCCGGCCAGCGAGATACCGTGGTTGGCGAAAACATGCTGGTCGTACTTGGCGTTTTGCAGGACTTTTTTGTGTTCGCTGCTTTCCAGCCAGGATTTCAGCTTGGTGAGCACTTCTTCGCGCGGCAACTGGTCGGCGACGCCGGGGGCGGTATGGGCGAGCGGAATGTAGCAGGCCTCACCGGGCGTGACCGATAGCGAGATGCCGACAATGCAGGCAGCAAAAGAGTCGAGGCTGGTTGTTTCGGTGTCGAGTGCGGTTAGTTCGGCAGCGTTAATCTTGGCCAGCCAGTCGTCGAATTGCGGCCAGCTCAGTACCGTTTCGTAGCAGAGCTGAGTGGGGACGGTCGGGGTGACCGGCGTTGCTGCCAACCCTTCGCGGGCGGGCACCGCGGCGGCTGCTTCGGGGCCGTCGATTTCGCCCAGCCAGGTGCGGAACTGGTAGCGGCTGTAAAGTTCGCGCAGGGTGTCGGTGTCGCGGGGTGTGACGGTCAGCGAGCTAGGTGCTGGCAGATTGGAGAGGTCGCAGGCAACCGTCACGAGTTTCCGACCGAGCGGCAGAAAGCCGAGGTGGTCACGCAGGTTCTGGCCGACGACACCGCCGATGTCGTCGGCGTGGGCGACGATTGCATCGAGCGAGCCGTATTGCGTTAGCCACTTGAGGGCGGTTTTCGGGCCGCACTTGGCAACGCCGGGGACGCCGTCGACCGTATCGCCAACCAGGGCAAGGTAATCAACGATCTTGTTCGGCGGGACGCCGAACTTGGCTTCGACACCGGCTTCGTCGAGCAATTCGTTGCTCATCGTGTTGTACCAGCGGACGAGCGGATTGACCAGTTGAGTCAGGTCCTTGTCCCCCGTGGAAATCAGGGTATTGATGCCGTGCGCTGCGGCTTGGGTGGCCAGCGTGCCGATAACGTCGTCAGCCTCGACCCCGTCGACCATGAGCAAGGGCCAGCCGGCAGCCTTGATGGCAGCGTGCAAGGGTTCGATCTGGCTGACCATGTCGGTCGGCATGGGCGGGCGGTGTGCCTTGTATTCCGGGTACCAGTCGTCGCGGAAGGTCTTGCCCTTGGCATCGAAGACGACGGCCTTGTAGTCTGCCTTGTGGTCGGTCTCGAGACGACGTAGCATGTTCAGAACGCCGTAGATGGCACCCGTCGGCTCGCCCGCCTTGTTGCGCAGTTCAGGCAGGGCATGGAAGGCGCGGTAGAGATAGGACGAACCGTCCACCAACAATAAGAGAGGCATAAGGAGTAATTCGGGTGACTGAGAGCGATAAGCTGGTGATGGGCGTTGAGACCGAGGCCCTGCTGAAAAACACGACGGCCCGCGAGTCCTGGCGGATATTCGGCATTATGTCAGAGTTCGTTGAGGCGACTGAACGTCTCGCCGCCATCCGGCCGGCCGTGACCATGTTCGGCAGCGCCCGCGTGCGGCCTGATTCACCCTATTACATGCTTGCCGAGCAGACCGCCCGCCTCCTGTCGGACTCCGGTTTTTCGGTCATTTCCGGCGGTGGCCCCGGCATCATGGAAGCCGCCAACAAAGGCGCCTTCTTTGGCAAGTCGCCCTCCGTCGGCCTCAACATCCAGCTGCCGCACGAACAGGCCAACAATCCCTATCAGGATATTTCACAGACCTTCCGTCACTTCTTCGCCCGCAAGTACATGTTCGTCCGCTTCGCCAGCGCCTATGTCGTCATGCCCGGCGGTTTCGGTACGCTCGACGAACTGATGGAGGCGCTGACCCTGATCCAGACCGGCAAGGCACGCAAGATTCCGTTGATTCTCGTCTGTTCGGAATTCTGGGGCGGCATGATCGACTGGTTCAGGGAGCGGCTGGTCAGCGAGGGGATGGTCGACGCCGAAGACATGAACCTTATCCAGCTTATCGATGAGCCGGAAAAAGTCGTCGAAGCCATTTTCAAGCACTACGAGGCTCGTCCATTCGGCCCACTGCCGAACGAACACGAGATGCTCCTCAACCTGTAAAATCGACACATCATCACCGAGGATTCGAACATGCGCCGCCTTATTCCCCTACTGCTCCTTGCCGCCTTGCCTGTCTGGGCGCAGAAAGGCGATCTCCAGCCCTTGCCGGCTGTGCCGCCACCGCCACCGGGCATGGAAGCCTTCGATGAGGCACTCGAGCCGCAAGTCACCATTGTCAAACGCGAAACTGAGACCCGCGAGGAATACCGTATCAAAGGCAAGCTCTACATGGTCAAGGTGACGCCGGCAGTTGGTCCCGCCTACTACCTGGTCGACAACCATGGGGACGGCCAGTTCATCCAGGCCGATATCGCCCAGCCGGTGGTCAAGCCACCGATGTGGATCATCCATAGCTGGTAAGGTTTGTCCGTCTATACCACGGTTGGTCGGGATGAGCTTGCTGTCTGGCTCCAGCCCCTCGGTCTCGGCGAACTGATTGATCATGCCGGCATCGCTGCCGGCATGCAGAACTCCAATTATTTTGTGACGACGGCCGCTGGTCGTTTCGTTCTGACGCTGTTCGAAGGCCTCGACACCTCCGCCCTCGATTTTTATCTTGCCTTGCAGGATAGCCTGGCGCACAGCGGCATTCCCTGTCCGCGCCCGTTGGCAGCCGGTGACGGGCGTCAATGGCGCTGGCTGGCCGGTAAACCCGCAGCCCTGCTCACCTGCCTGCCAGGTGCTGCCCTCGAATTGCCCAGGGCCACGCATTGCAAAGCGGTGGGTGATCTTTTGGCCCGCCTCCACCGGGCAGCGTTGCGCCTGCCCAATCCCTTGCCCAATCCGTGTGGTGAAGCCTGGCGGCAGGCGACGGGCGAAAGCCTGTTACCGATGCTCGCGCCGGAAGAGCGCGCATTGCTGGCTGATGAACTGGCTTTCCAGTCGGCTCAGGATTATTCGGCTTTGCCGCGCGGCATCATTCACGCCGACCTCTTTCGCGACAATGTGTTGTGGGATTGCGATGATCGACTGTCCGGCATCCTCGATTTCTACTTCGCGGGCGAGGATGTCCTGCTCTTTGATCTGGCCGTTGTCGCCAACGACTGGTGTGCTGACGAGATGGCGCTGGATGCGCTGATCGCCGGCTATCAAGGACAACGTCCGCTGAGCGAGGCTGAAAGAGTCGCCTGGCCGGCCATGCGGCGGGCTGCCGCCTTGCGTTTCTGGTTGCTCCGGCTGGAAGTCAGGCATCGGCCACGGCGGGGAGAAGTGGTAACGATCAAGAATCCGACACACTTTCAGCACATGTTGGCGCGTTTTCGCCTTGCTCCCGAAGCGCTGCCCCGTTAGCATCCGCGCATGAGCGAAACTCCTGTTTTCCCGATGGCGCCGACCCGTTTTACGGGCGACAGCCGTGAAGTCGATCCCGGTGCCTGTTTTGACTGGCTGCGTCAGGGCTGGACCATGTTCCTCGTTAATCCGGGGGTGTGGATCGGCAGTACGGTCCTGTTACTGATCATGCTCATGGCCATTTCCATCGTGCCCCTGTTTGGGCAGATCGCTGCGCACCTGCTGGTGCCGCTCTTCGGGGCGGGCATGATCAAGCTGTGCCGACGCCTGGGTGAGGGTGAAGAGCCTGAAATTGCCGATCTGTTTGCCGGTTTTCGCCATAATGCCGGGCAATTGGTCATGGTTGGCGTCTTCTTTGCGATGGGAATCTTCGGCATTGCCTTCGTCGCCTTTTTGCTCGTCAGCGGCGGCATCATTGGCGGAGGCATCACTGGCAAGGTCGCCGGCTTCGGCATTGCCCTTGGCGGTGTCATGCTGGCCGGATTGCTCGTCATGGTGCTGTCGGTACCGGTCATTATGGCGACCTGGTTCGCGCCAGCCCTGGTTTTGCTGCACGACATGCAAGCGCTCGATGCGATGAAAGCGAGCTTTGCCGCCGGAGCCAAAAATTTCCTGCCGATGGCCATCTTTGCCATTTTTCTCGTGGTGGCGCTGTTCTTCGCCATGCTGCCGGTCGGCATGGGCTTGCTCCTGCTCCTGCCGGTTGCCTCCGGCGCGGTCTACGTCTCCTACCGCGACATCTTCGTGGGGAGTTGAGCATGCGCGCCCAGACACTGCCTTCGGCCGCGGGCTGGAGCTGGATAATGACCGGCTTTGCCATCTTCCGCCGTAATCCGCTGGTGCTCGGCATGCTCGTGCTGACCTACTGGTTTACGGTGATTTTCCTCAATATTCTGCCCTTTATCGGCACACTGGCCGCCTCGCTGATTATCCCGGGGCTGTCGGTTGGCCTCATGCAGGCGGCCCGTCAGGTCGAACGCGGTCAGCCGATTGGCGTACAGACCCTGTTCGGCAGCCTGAAGGAAAACGGCCGCACCCTGATCGCTCTTGGTGCCCTCTACCTGTGCTGCACGCTCGGCATTCTCGGCCTGTCCGCGTTGCTTGATGGTGGTGACATGTTTCATTTCATGATGGCCAGTAGCCGCGCCGAAAGACTTGCCGCCGAAGACGCTGATTTCATCGCGCCGGCACTATTCGTCATGGTCATGATGACGCCGGTCATGATGGCCTACTGGTTTGCCCCGGTGCTTGCTGCCTGGCACCACCTGTCGCTGGGGCGCTCGCTGTTCTTCAGCCTGGTCGCCTGCTGGATCAACTGGCGGGCTTTCCTTGTTTATGGTGTTGGCCTGATGTTGGTGGCCGGCATCGCGCCCGGCGTCCTGCTCGGTCTGTTGCTGCTGATTTTTCCCGATGCAGCGAATTTCATTGCGGCCGTTATTACCATGCCGATGGTGCTGGTCATAGCGCCGACCGTGTTCGCCAGTTTCTACGCCTGTTACCGCGACATCTTCGGCATCTCCGAAATTGTCTGAGCCGCTCGGCCTCTTCGGAGGCACCTTCGACCCCGTCCATTTTGGTCATCTCAGGCTGGCTGAGGAGGCCGTCGCCCATCTCGGGCTGGGGGGGGTGCGCTGGATTCCGGCCGGTCAGCCGCCGCATCGCGGCACGCCTCAAGTTACGGCGGGGCAGCGTCTGGAGATGGTGCTGCGGGCCGCCGATAACAATGACCGATTTTCTGTCGATACCAGCGAAGTCGACGCCGCAGTCCCAAGCTATACGGTGCACACGCTCGAGCGCTTGCGCCAGGAGCTCGGGGCCGATCAGTCGCTGGTCCTGCTCGTCGGGGCCGATGCCTTTGCCGGCCTGGCCAGTTGGCATCGCTGGCGCGACATTTTTGCTCTGGCGCATGTGGCCGTGTCGCACCGGCCGGGTTTTCCGGTGGAGGCGAGCAGCCTGCCACATGAACTGGCGACCGAATTTTACGACCGTCGCCTGAGTGATGTCGGCGGGCTGAAACAATCGCCAGCCGGGGGCATTGTCACTTTTGCCATGACCCAACTCGCCATCTCGGCGACGCAAATCCGCAAGCTGTTGGCCAACGGTTTATCGGCGCGTTATTTGCTGCCCGATGCCGTTCTCGACTATATTCACCTTCACCAACTCTATAAAAGTACCTGATGGACATCCGCAAGCTGCAAAAAATTATCGTTTCCGCCCTCGAAGACATCAAGGGCAAGGACATCGAAGTCATCAACACATCGAAGCTGACGTCGATGTTCGATCGCATCGTCATCGCCACCGGTGACTCCAACCGCCAGGTCAAGTCGCTGGCCAGCAACGTCCAGGAAAAGGTCAAGGAAGCTGGTGCCGAAGTCATCTCGACCGAGGGCGAAGACGGCGGTGAATGGGTGCTGGTTGACCTCGGCGATATCGTCGTCCATGTCATGCAACCCAACGTGCGTCAGTACTACAACCTTGAAGAACTCTGGTCAGCCACCCCTGCCCAGCGTCGCAAGGCCGTGGAGCAGGCCCGCGACGCATGAAGTTGGCGGTGCTCGCCGTCGGCCATCGTCAGCCAGCGTGGGTGAACGAAGGCTGTGCCGAGTACCTCAAGCGCATGCCGCGCGAACTGCCGGCTAGCGTCACTGAGATCAAGCCTGAAGCACGTGGTTCCAAAACCCGCGAACAATTGCTCGCCGCCGAGAAGGGCCGCATCCGCGATGCCTTGCCGGGCAGTTGCCGGATTGTCGTGCTCGATGAGAAAGGTGACGACCTGACCACCCTCAAGCTGGCCAAGAGGCTGGAGGTCTGGATGCAGGACGGGCGCGACGTAGCCTTGCTGATCGGTGGCGCCGACGGACTGGATGAGGAATTCAAGGCGCAGGCTGACGACCGTTTGCGGCTGTCCAGTCTGACACTTCCACATGGCATGGCGCGTCTGCTATTGTGTGAACAGTTGTATCGTGCTGTCAGCGTCCTGAAAAACCATCCATACCACCGGGAGGGGTGATGCGTATCTATCTAGCTTCGCGCAGCCCGCGCCGTCGCGAGTTGCTGCATCAGATCGGCATTGACTTCGATACGGTCGTCTTTCGCGACGGTAAGCGGGCCGATAGCGAAACTGATGAAACGCCACTGGTCGGTGAGGCTCCCGTTGATTACGTCGAACGCGTAGCCAGGGCCAAGGCGGTGCATGGCCAGCGCATTGTCAAGGAGCGCCGCCTGCCGATGCGTCCCGTCCTGTCGGCTGATACGACACTTGAACTGGATGGGGAAATTATCGGCAAACCGGTCGACCGGGCCGATGCCGCCGCCATCCTGCGTCGCCTGTCGGGGCGCACGCATCGTGTGCTAACGGGGGTTGCCGTCGATCATCAGGGGCGGAGCGAATATGTGTTGTCGACCAGTGAAGTAACCTTCCGCGAAATCGACGATGGCGAAATCCGCCAGTACGTGATGAGCGGCGAACCGATGGACAAGGCCGGTGCCTATGGCATCCAGGGGCGTGCCGGCATGTTCGTGGCCCACCTTGCCGGCAGCTATACCGGGGTCATGGGGCTGCCCGTTTGTGAAACTGGCGAGTTACTCAAGCGTTTGGGCTTTCGTCCTCTTTGAGCGTTGCCATGGCGCCGGTGTAGCCGGCCGGCAAGGCCAGTTTTTGCGTCCGGCATGGCAGCAGTTTCTCCGCCAAGGCCGTGCTCCATTCTTCCAGTCCTAAACCCAGGCATTTCAGGCTGGCCTCGTGTTTCGCCCAGTCCTGCGCAAATTGCATCAACTGTGCCGATGCCGGTAGCTCGGCGATTCGGCGGGCGCTGTCCGGGCCGAGATAGTCGCGGGCCAGTACTGCGATTTCTTCCTCTGGGAGCGGAGATGCCGGAACTCGAAGCAGATCGACGCCAATCGGGCCGGAATAATTGATGGCGACGAGCGAAAGTCCGCTTTCATGGCTGACTGAAATGCCGATCCGCCGATCTGTTCCGGCGATCTGTATTGGCTGACCTGGTACCGAGATCAGTTCGACCTGACCAAGTATTTCCCTGAGCACCTCACGAACGATCTGCCGGGCTGTCGAACGAAGCGACGTATCAGGCGTAGGGACGCCAACAATCAGCAACTCCGGTGTCTTGTCGAAGGTGACCGGCCAGTGCAGGACGGCCGCTGCACTGTGATTCATCTCAACGGCTGGCCGGTGCGGCCGGGCAACCCGACCAGCTTGATCCGGCCGGCAGGCTTTCGCCCTTCATGACCAGCGACAAAGGGCCGAGGCGGACGTTATCGCCGACCACGGCACCATAGAGAATGGTCGTACGTGGCCCGACATAGACACGCTGACCGATATCGACCAGATCGATTTTCATGACGCGGTCTTCGAACAGGTGGGTTTGCGGACAGGCCAGACTATTCAGTTCGCTATAGTCGCCGATGCGGACGCAGTCGAATTCGGTGACATCGGTGGTGTCGAGATAGACGCCACGTCCGATGCGGCAGCCCAGCATGTTGAGGGCGAGTGGTAGCCAGGGCGTGCCGCGCAGGTAATTCATCAAGTTCGGTACAGCCATGCCGACGTAGAGGCTGGTGATCGCTTCGGAGGTCCAGACAAAGGGTGTCCACATCGGCACCGAGTGCGTCTTGTAACGCCAGATGCACAACCATTTTAGAACGGCGACGAAGATGATGGTGCTCAGGCTGAAAAAGACGCCAGCTCCGGTCAGCAGGGCACAGACATCACGCCAGCGGCCGGCTTCGGCCAGCGGCATGACGTTAATCACGACGGTGTAGCCAACGGCGATGACCAGCGCGTGCGGTGAAATGATGCGAAAGGCTTCAACTACCGCACGACCAAGTCGGCGTAGTGGTGACGGTCGGAAGGTCAGTGCCTCTGGGTAGCCTGCGGTCTGCTCGCGGGCCGGCAGATTGATCGGCGGCGAACCGAGCCAGGTATCGCCCGGCTGCATCCGCTCATTGGCCGGGGCGCGCGACTGGACGCCGATCAGCACATTTTCCGGCAGGGTCGTGCCGTCCGGAATGTAGGCACCATTGCCGACAAAGCTGCGGCGTGAAACGACCGTCGGCTTCATGGTCATCCAGCCACCATCGACTTCTTCGTCGCCGAGCATGACGGCATCGGCGATAAAGGTCTCATCGCCCAGGGTCAGCAGATCGGGAACCAGGCCTTGTGCGGTGGAGATTTCAGCATCGCGGCCGACCTTGGCACCGAGCAGGCGATACCAGAACGGCGCGTAGACCGTGGCGTAGATACCGTGCAGGATGTTCAGGCTCGACTCCTGAATCTGGTTGACCAGCCAGCGGCTGCAATAGACCCGGCTGTGGATCGGCCAGCTGCCCGCCTGCAGTCGTGGCATCAGCGTCCAGCGCAGGAGGGCGGAGCTGAGGATGGTGCCGACAATGAGTACGGCCGTGCCGGGGAAGGCGAGGGCAAAATATTTGCACAGCTGCACAATGATTGGCGTATTGCTCAGCACTTCCGGCGTTGGGTCGACATCCAGCCAGTCCACGAGCATGAAGCTGGGGAAGACCGGCATGAAAAAGATGGTGGCGGTGGCCAGCATGCCGAGTACGTAGAAAAGTCCTTCGCGGGCCAGTCGCGTTTCTGAAACCTCGGGGCGGGGCGGCAGGGATTCCGGATCGAATTCGCCGATGTCGCGTGCCGGCGAGCCGAGCCAGATGCGCCGGGGCGGCATTACCTGCCCTTCGCTCAGGGCTGATTGCGCTTCCAGATGGCCGTAGCAGCCGATTTTTGTATTGCCTTCGACGACGGCGTAAGAACCGATGCAGACATTGTCTTCAATGGTAATCGAGCCAAGGTGAAGCTGGCCGCGTTCAACCCGCGCGTTCTCAAGGTTGGCGGCATTGCCGATGCTGACGCCGTCGCCGATTTGCAGCAGTTCGGGGACGCGCAGGGTGACATTGCCGATGATTGTTTCGCTGCCGATGCGGGCGCCCAGGGCTCGCAGCCACCAGATGTTGAGCGGCGAACTGCTGAGCATGTAAACCGGCGCCCCTTCGATCAGCCGGTTGGCACACCACCAGCGGAAATAGGTCAGGCCCCACAATGGATAGCTGCCGGCTTTCAGTCGCCCGGCAATGAGCCATTTGCCGACAATGGCAAAAACAAAACCGAGCAGTGTGGCGATCAGGAATACGCCGGCAGAAATGGCGACGGCCACGGCGATAGAGTCGCCGGGGTCACCGGTGAAATAGTGGTAGGTGAAGAAGGGAGCCAGCCATTGCCCCATGCGCAGGCCAACCAGCGGCGGCAGGACAAGGGCCTGAGCCAGGCCGCAAAGCCAGCGGCGATGGGTTGGTGGTGGCGTCCATTCAGTCGCGCTGGCATCGGTGGCGACTTCGACGGTGGCGTCGAGCGCTGCGGCGATCAGGCCAAGGCGGCGGTGAACATAAATGTCGCGGACGGAAAATCCGGCAAAGCGGGCCTCCTGGCGCAGCGTCGAAGCCAGGCGGGCGGCAAGCAGGGAGTGGCCGCCGAGGTCAGCAAAGAAATCGGCCCCGCGCTTGATGGCCTGACCGGGGAAGAGGCGAGTCAGCGCCGCGAAGAGAATTTCTTCGGCTGGCGACTCCGGCGTATCGGAGTCGCCGGGAGCGCCGGCTGGCAGTTCGAGCGGCCGGGCCCGGAGGGCCTTGCGGTCAATCTTGCCGGATGTCAGGCGCGGCATCTCAGCCAGCATCTCGACCTGCGAAGGCACCATGTAGGGCGGCAAAATCTTCGCCAGTTCGCTGCGCAGTGCAGGGCCGGTGATCGTCTCACGGTCGTCGACAATGAGGTAGGCGACCAGTCGCTCGATACCTTCATCCTGGCGCAGGATGACAGCGGCTGTGCCAACCCCCGGCTGGCGGGTCAAGGCAGCTTCAATTTCGCCCAGCTCGACACGGAAACCGCGAATCTTGACCTGGTCGTCGGTCCGGCCCAGGCAGTGAATTTGCCCACTTTCGTCGATGCGGGCGAGGTCGCCGGTGCGGTACAGGCGGCTTTCATGAGGATTGGCGGCCCACGGGTTATCGAGGAATTTTTCTGCCGTCAGATCCGGTCGCCCCAGGTAGCCGGCGGCGACCCCCGGGCCGGTGATGCACAGTTCGCCGGTTTCTCCCTGTGGCAGCAGACGCAGCCCGTAGTCAACTGCCGCATCAATGACCAGCAGGCCGTAGTTGGGTAGCGGGCGGCCAATGGTGACCGGCTGGCCGGGGTGCAGTTCGGCCAGGCTGGCCGATACCGTAGCTTCCGTCGGGCCATAGGTGTTGAACACCTGACGTCCGGGGCCGGCCCAGCGGTCGACGATGGCTTGCGGGCAGGCTTCGCCACCCAGGTTGATCAGGCGAAGGCCGGGTACGTCGCAGGTGAACAGGGCGAGCAGCGTCGGCACCGCATGGAGGACGCTGACCCGGTTGTCGATCAGGGCAATCGGCAGTGCCTCGGGATCGGTTGCTACCTCCTTGGGGGCCAGCCAGAGCGTGGCCCCGGCCAGGTAGCTGATCCAGATCTCCTCGAAGGACATGTCAAAGGCGACAGAGAAGCCCTGATAGACCCGGTCGTGTTCATTGATGCCGAGAATGACGTTTTCGCTGCGCAGAAAATGGCAGATGGCACCCTGATTGATCAGAATACCCTTGGGTTTTCCGGTCGACCCGGAGGTGTAGATAACATAGGCCGGATCGCTCGGGCGGGCGTCGTGGCGGTGATTGAGCGGGCCGGGGTGGTCTGCCTGTAGGTCGTCGGCCAGCCAGCAGCGATGACCGAAATCTTCGATCTTGGCGATGGTGACGAGGCCGGTGCTGTCGGCATCATCGAGGCAGACCTTGATGCGGTCGATCGGCGTATCGGCGTCGAAGGGCAGCCAGGCGGCACCGCTCTTGGCGATGCCGAGTTGCATGACCAGCAGGTCGATGCCGCGCGGTAGCCAGAGGCCGACAATGTGGCCCGGGCGGACGCCATCGGCGATGAGGCGCGAGGCGACACGGTCAGCGGCAGCGTTCAGTTCGCCATAGCTGAGCTCGCGCTCGGCAAAAATCAGGGCGATCTTGTCCGGCGTTCTGGTCGCCGTGGCTTCGAACAGGTCAGCCAGTACCTCGGACCGTATCAGGTCGGCGGAATCAGGGCCGCACAGGCGGCTGGGCAGGCTGGATTGAGGGCTGGTTTCGAGCATGCCGAATTGTGCCAAATCCAGGCAGAAACGGGGAATTTACGGCTTCGTGCGGGAAAAGATTTGCGGCTTTCTCGCGCTGAGTGCTGGTGGTTTCTGGTGTTTTCGCCAAATTAGTGCGTTTCCCCGAAGGAATCCGGACGGGATGCCCGGATTCCTTGTCGAGGCATGTCTCAGCGGTTCTTGAAAGTCGGTTTGCGTTTCTCGGCGAAGGCGGCCATGCCTTCTTTCTGGTCGTCCAGGGCGAAAGCCGAATGGAAGACGCGGCGCTCGAAGAGCAGGCCTTCGTTGAGTGAAGACTCGAAGGCGCGATTGACCGACTCCTTGATCATCATGACCACCGGCAGCGAGAAGCCGGCAATGGTGGTCGCCGCCTTGAGCGTTTCCTCGATCAGTTGATCGGCCGGGATGACCCGGGCGACCAGGCCGGACTTTTCGGCTTCAGCAGCATCCATCATGCGTCCGGTCAGGCACAGATCCATGGCCTTCGCCTTGCCGACGGCGCGGGGTAGGCGCTGGGTGCCGCCGGCGCCGGGCAGGGTGCCGAGGCGGATTTCCGGCTGGCCGAATTTGGCCGTATCGGCGGCAAAAATCATGTCGCACATCATCGCCATTTCGCAGCCACCGCCGAGGGCAAATCCCGCCACCGCGGCAATTACCGGCTTGCGCGTGGTCTTGATGCGCTCCCAGTTCCGGGTGATGAAATCGGTCTTGTAGGCATGCATGTAGTCGAAATCCTTCATAAAGCCGATATCGGCCCCGGCGGCGAAGGCTTTTTCATTGCCGGTGATGACCATGCAGCCGATGTTCTCATCCGCCTCGAAGGCATCGATGGCGGCGCCGATGGCATCGACCACCTCGTTGTTAAGGGCATTCATGGCCTCGGGACGGTTGATGCGGATCAGACCGACCTTGCCGTGGGTTTCTGTCAAAACGACTTGCGACATGGGTGTTCTCCTGGTGTTGTTGTTGGTTGCGACCGGTCACCCTTGGTCGGTGACGGGTCATTATCTTAGCAGTCTGATGGCATGGCTTTGTCCGGCAGACGACAATCTTTGTTCGGGCCATGCTGTTAATCTTCGCCCAGTCCACTATTGCCGAGGAGCTTACTCTCATGTCCCACGCCACCGAATCCCGCCCGTTGTGGCAGCCCAATCCGCTTACGGTGGGCGATACGCGCATGGCGCAGTTCATTCAGGCGATGGGTCAGGGGAGTTATGGCGAGACCTGGCAGTGGTCGATCGACCAGCCGGAAGCTTTCTGGAGCCAGGTCTGGGATTTCTGTTCTGCGGTTGGGAAAAAAGGCGAAAAAATCGTCATCGATGGCGACCAGATGCCAGGCGCCCGATGGTTTCCCGAGGCTCGTCTCAATTATGCCGAAAACCTGCTGCAATGCCGCGATGACAGCGAAGCGCTGGTTTTCTGGGGCGAAGACAAGGTCAAGCGGCGACTGAGCCGGGCTGAGCTGTACGCCGAAGTCGCCCGCTTCCAGCAGTTTCTGGTCGAGGCTGGTGTCGGCGCGGGGGACCGGGTGGCCGGCTACCTGCCCAACCTGCCCGAGACCCTGATTGCCATGCTGGCGGCGACGGCACTTGGTGCCATCTGGTCATCGGCCTCGCCGGATTTTGGCGTGCAGGGGGTGCTCGACCGTTTTGGCCAGATCGAGCCCAAGGTACTGATCTGTGTCGATGGTTACTGGTACAACGGCAAGCCGGTCGATTGTCTGGCCAAGAATGCCGAGATCGTGGCGCAGATGCCGTCGCTGCTCAAGGTGGTCGTCGTGCCCTACCTGAACGCCGCACCGGATATGGCCAATATTGCGCAGGCGGTGGGCTGGGGGGATATTTCGCTCAATAGTCGGGCAAAAGACGTGATTTTCCAGCGGCTTGGCTTCAATCACCCGCTGTTCATCATGTTTTCCAGCGGTACGACCGGTGTGCCCAAATGCATTGTTCATTGTCACGGTGGCGTTTTGCTCCAGCATCTCAAGGAGCATCAACTGCATAGTGATGTGAGGCCTGGTGACCGCTTGTTCTATTTCACGACCTGCGGCTGGATGATGTGGAACTGGCTGGTTTCCGGCCTGGCCTGTGGGGCCACCCTCCTGCTTTACGACGGTTCGCCATTTGCGGTGCGGGGCAAGGTGCTGTTTGACTATGCGGAAGCCGAGAAAATGACACACTTCGGTACGTCGGCCAAATTTATCGACGCCGCCGCCAAGCTCGGCCTGACGCCCGGTAAGACCCACGACCTGACTGCCCTGCGGGCCATGTTCTCGACAGGTAGCCCGCTGTCGCCAGAGGGTTTCGACTGGGTCTATCGTGAAATCAAGCAGGACATCCTGCTCGCCTCGATTTCCGGCGGCACCGACATTGTCTCCTGCTTCGTACTCGGCAATCCCGTGTTGCCTGTCTATCGCGGCGAAATCCAATGTCGCGGTCTGGGCATGGCGGTCGATGTCGTCGATGACGTTGGCCAGTCAGTGCGGGAACAAAAAGGTGAACTGGTTTGTACAAAATCCTTCCCGGTCATGCCGGTCGGTTTCTGGAATGACCCCGATGGCCGGAAATATCACGCCGCCTATTTTGAGCGCTACGACAACATCTGGTGCCACGGCGACTTTTCGGAACTGACGGCGCACGACGGCATGATCATTTACGGCCGCTCGGATGCGACGCTTAACCCCGGTGGCGTGCGGATCGGTACGGCGGAAATCTACCGTCAGGTCGAACAGCTGCCGGAAATTCTCGAAGCCCTGGTTATCGGCCAGGACTGGCCACCGGGACGCAGTGACGACGTGCGCGTGGTCCTCTTCGTCAAGCTGCAGGAGGGCCATAAGCTTGATGCGTCGCTGATCGAGCGCATCAAGAAGCAGATCAGGGACAACACGACCCCGCGCCATGTGCCGGCCCAGATTGTCCAGGTGCTCGATATCCCGCGCACCAAGTCAGGCAAGATTGTCGAGCTGGCCGTGCGCAATGTGGTGCACGACCGGCCGGTCAAGAATGTCGAGGCGTTGGCCAATCCCGAAGCGTTGGAATTCTTCCGCGGACGGAGCGAACTCGGAAGTTAGGGCGTTTCGGCGCCGAGAACGGCACGGCGCGCCAGCCGCCGGGTGTGCCTGGCGAGTACCCAAAGGTTGCCAGAGAGCCAGCTGAGAGCGTTGGTAATGCGCTGGCTGGCGGCAGGGCTTTCGATCCACCGGTAGAACAGGGTTGCGCCAAGGATGCTGGCGAATACGCTGAGCATCAGCGCAACCAAGCCGGAAAGCGGTGATTCGAATTCGAAGCGGCTGTAGAGGCCGTTGGCGAGCAGCAGGATGGGAAAGTGCACCAGGAAAATCGAATACGAAATCTGGCCGAGGAAGGCTAGCGGTCGGGCAGTCGGCCAGGTTTCGAGAAGACCGTTGCGGCGGCTGAAGCCAAGCAGCAAGGCGACGGCCAGGGCGAGTGCAATGCGCAGCCGGAAATCGACCACCAGGGCAGCAATGGCAACGCAGGCGATGACCGCGAGCCAGGTCGACATCTGGCGGCGGCCGGAGGCCCACCAGGCGGCAGCGCCGAGGCCGTAGGAGCCAAAGAAGTAGATGGCCCAGTTATCCCAGCTGGCGTCACGGTTGAACCAGAAGAGGGAAGCGAGGGCGGTGGCCAGAACAAGGGCTGGAGCGATCACGTGGCGACGACCGGCCCACAGGAGAAGCGCCATCAATGCGAATAGCTGGAAGTCGATGGCGACATACCAGACCCCGGCCGACAGCGAATCGACGCCGAGTATCCCGTGCAGCAAAACGGCATGGGCCAGCCATTGGCCGAGGGTGGCGCGGGCCGGAACCGCCTCGTCATCAAGCCACTGGTTGGCGATGGTCGCTGCCATGATGGCCAGGCCGATTGCAGCAAGATACGGAATGGCAAGACGCAGGTAGCGCTTCCAGATCAGTGGCAGGGGGGAAACCGAGAGTGCCTGGCCTTCGCCGGACAGGCCACGGGCAGCCAGAAAGCCGGCGATGACGAGGAATATCTGAACGGCCATGCGGCCATAGTCGAACAGCCAGTCGGCGGCCGCCGGCATCGCCTCGCGTGCGGCTGCGGCGAGCGGGCCGTAGGACGAGAAATGATGAAGCAGGACGAGCATGGCCGCGACTGCCTTCAGGGCGTCGATCAGCGGCATGCGGTTGGCAACTTTACTCATGACAGGAAGTTTACACGAAATGCTGCGGCGCACAAAATAGTTTGTTGTTGTTTTTGCAAGGAAATTACACAAAACGCGCCACGAAGGAATCGGTGTACATCGCTGGTAAATCAATCCACACCCGGTGACCGCTGCCGGGTGCTACGGTGACCGCTTCACCCTTGCTGTTTTCCATCCGGTTCAGGGTTATCACGTGATTGCCGGAGGGGTGTACGCATTCCAGACGATCACCAATGGAGAAGCGGTTCTTGACCTCGATTTCCATGAGGCCGCGCGTCGTGTCGAAGGCTACGGCATCGCCGACGTAGAGGCTGCGGTCAGACTCCGAACTGCCACGCAGATAATTCTGGTACTCGACGTCGTGGTGGCGCTGCAGGAAGCCATCGGTGTAGCCGCGATTGGCCAGACCTTCAAGTTCGCGTAGCAACGCCGGGTCGAGCGGCTTGCCGGCAACAGCGTCGTCAATCGCCTGGCGGTAGGCCTGGCTGGTGCGGGCGACGTAGTAAGGGCTCTTGGTGCGGCCTTCGATTTTCAGCGAGTCGACGCCGATCTCCACCAGGCGATGAACGTGCTCGATGGCGCGAAGATCTTTCGAGTTGAGGATGTAGGTGCCGTGTTCATCCTCTTCAATGGGCATCAATTCGCCCGGGCGCTGCTTTTCTTCGAGGAGGATTTCCTGATCCTGCTTGAGCAGTTTGGCCGGCTGCCCGTCCGAGGTGCTGACCTTGTAGTCCCAGCGGCAGGAGTTGGTGCACGTGCCCTGGTTCGGGTCGCGGTGATTGAAGTAGCCCGAAAGCAGGCAGCGGCCCGAGTAGGCGATGCACAGCGCACCATGCACAAAGACTTCGAGTTCGATGTCGGGGCAGCGCTGGCGGATTTCGGCGACTTCGTCGAGCGACAGTTCGCGCGACAGGATGATGCGCTGGACGCCCATTTTCTGCCAGAAGCGAACAGCAGCCCAATTGACCGTGTTGGCTTGTACCGACAGGTGGATGACCTGCTCCGGCCAGGTTTCGCGCACCATGTCGATGAGGCCCGGATCAGACATGATCAGGGCGTCGGGCTTGAGCGCAATGACCGGTGCCATGTCAGCCAGATAGGTCGGCAGTTTGGCGTTGTGCGGGATGATGTTGCTGACGACAAAAAACTGCTTGCCGCGGGCGTGCGCCTCGTTGATGCCTTCGCCCAGTTTCTCGATGCTGCCGAACTCGTTATTGCGCACGCGCAGGCTGTAGCGTGGCTGGCCAGCGTAGATTGCGTCGGCCCCGAAATCGAAGGCGGTGCGCATCATCTCGAGGGAGCCGGCAGGAGCGAGGAGTTCGGGAGCTTTGGACATAGTAGAATGCGGCGAAACCGCGCATTGTAGAGACTATGTCTGAAGAAATCCTGATCAATTTCACTCCGCAGGAAACCCGCGTTGCCGTCATGCAACAGGGCGTCGTCCAGGAACTCCATATCGAGCGCACGGCGAGCCGCGGGCTGGTCGGTAACGTTTATCTGGGTCGCGTCTGCCGCATTCTGCCTGGCATGCAGTCGGCCTTCATCGATGTCGGCCTGGATCGAACCGCTTTCCTGCACGTTGCCGATATCTGGCAGCCCCGGGAAACCGCGACCGAGCGCCCCATCGAAAAGATTCTCCACGAAGGGCAGAGCGTTCTCGTCCAGGTCATCAAGGATCCGATCGGGACCAAGGGCGCCCGTCTGTCGACGCAGGTGTCGATTGCCGGTCGCATGCTGGTTTATTTGCCGCAGGAAAAGCATATCGGCATTTCGCAGCGCATCGAGTCGGAATCCGAGCGCGAAATGTTGCGCGAAAAGATCACCCGCCTCGTGCCGGCCGACGAGCCGGGCGGTTTCATCGTCCGGACCATGGCCGAAAACGCCAGTGAAACCGAGTTTGCGACGGACATCGCCTACCTGCGCAAGACCTGGGCCGATATCCGTGACAAGGCCCGCACCTCGGGGCCGCCCAGTCTCCTTTATCAGGAGTTGTCGCTCGGCCAGCGCGTCCTGCGCGACTTCGTCAATCCGGAAACCACCCGCATGCTGGTCGACTCCCGGGAGAATTTTCAGAAGCTGACGGTCTTTGCCGAGGAATACACGCCGGCCGTCATCCCGCTACTCGAACACTACACCGGTCAGCGTCCGCTGTTCGACCTGCACGGGGTCGAGGACGAGATCCAGAAAGCCCTGGCCCGCCGCGTCGATCTTAAATCGGGTGGCTACCTGATCATGGATCAAACCGAGGCAATGACGACCATTGACGTCAATACCGGCGGTTTTGTTGGCGTGCGTAATTTTGACGACACCATTTTCAAGACCAACCTTGAGGCAGCAGTGACCATTGCCCGCCAGCTGCGCCTGCGCAACCTGGGTGGGATCATCATCGTCGACTTTATCGACATGGAAAACGAGGAACACAAGAAGGCCGTCCTCGATGAATTTAACAAGGCGTTGGCCCGTGACCACACCCGCCTGACGGTGAATGGCTTTACCGCTCTCGGTCTGGTCGAAATGACCCGTAAGCGGACGCGTGAGTCGCTCGCCCATGTGCTTTGCCAACCCTGCCCGACCTGTGGTGGGCGTGGTGAGGTCAAGACGGCGCGCACCGTGGCCTATGAAATCCTGCGTGAACTGCTGCGCGAAGCACGCCAGTTCAATGCCCGCGAATACCGCATCCTGGCCGGCCCGGCTGTTGTCAATCTGTTCCTCGATGAAGAGTCGCAGGCGCTGGCCATGCTTTCCGATTTCATCGGCAAGTCCGTTTCATTGCAATCCGAACCAAGTTATTCTCCCGAGCAGTACGACATCGTCCTGATGTGATGCTCACCGAGGAGACAACCCATGAAAAGCGAACCCGAGTTCGATAGCCTTTTGCCCGCCCAGTCCTTTAACCGGCGGAGTTTCATCGTCACCAGCCTGGGTGCCGGCTTTGCCCTGGCGACCCAGCCGATCATGGCGCAGACGGCGATCAAGACCGACGATGCCGGCCTTCTCGCCGGCGAGATCAAGGTGCCGGTGAAGGATGGCGAGATGGTGGCCTACCGTGCGGTGCCGGCTGGTGCCGTCAAGCCGCCGGTGGTATTGGTGGTGTCGGAAATTTTCGGGGCCCATGAATACATCCGGGATACCTGTCGCCGCCTGGCCAAACAAGGTTATTGCGCCATTGGCCCCGATCTTTTCGCCCGGCAGGGTGATCCGCGCCAGATTGCCAGCGTGCCGGAAATCCTTGAGAAAATCACCGGCAAGACGCCCGATGCCGAGGTGATGGGCGATCTTGATGCCTGCGTCGCCTGGGCCGCCTCGAAAGGTGCCGATACAAGCCGTCTGGCAGTCACCGGTTTTTGCTGGGGCGGTCGAATTACCTGGCTGTATGCCGCCCACAATGCGGCCGTCAAGGCAGGTGTGGCGTGGTATGGCAAGCTGGTTGGCCCGAGTAATGCCATGACGCCCAGACACCCGACCGACTTGGTCGGGCAGATCAAGGGGCCGGTGCTCGGTCTCTACGGCGGACTGGATGCCGGTATCCCTCTGGAAACCGTCGAGGCGATGGAAAAAGCCTTGAAATCGGGAAGCGTCGCGGCCAGGGCATCGGAAATCCATGTTTACGATAATGCGCCACACGCCTTCCATGCCGATTATCGACCGAGTTATCGCAAGGAAGAAGCCGAGGATGGCTGGCAAAAAATGCTCGCCTGGTTCCGCAAAAACGGCGTCTGATTGCCGATTCGAGGCTGCAAGGGGGCGCCTTCGTGCTACCCTTCGCGCCTCACAAGACACAGTTCCATCATGACGACTACCGAAGCCACCACCGACAAGCCGAACGATACCCGTGCCCTGCTCAAGGATTTGCAGACGCGATTCGATGTATTCCGTAATTTCAGTCCTCTGGCCATCGGCATCGACAAGCAGGTGTTTGCCGTGTTCCCTGAACTGAGCAAGAAATCCCTGCGGCTGGCCATGCGCAGCCACACCATTTCGACGCGTTATCTCAAGGAAATGGAAAAGGGAACGGTACGGTTGAATCTTGACGGTACGCCGGCCGACGAAGTGACCGACGAAAATCGTCAGCACGCCGCTGAACAGTTGCGCGAGCGTTTCAAGAAACAGGCCGAAGTGCGCAAGGCCGCTGAGGCAGAAGCCAAGGCTGAGGCGCGGCGAGCCGAAAAACTGAGCCAGTTGGCCGAAAAATTTGGTCGCAAGTAGCCGGCGCCAAAGACAAAGAAAAAGGCCAGTCGTTTGACTGGCCTTTTTCTTTGTCTTTGGTTGCGGGAGCAGGACTTGAACCTGCGACCTTCGGGTTATGAGCCCGACGAGCTGCCAACTGCTCCATCCCGCGTCCGTGATGCACACTCCGGTCAGGAGGTTTCCTGATGCAGTGCCTTTTAAACCTGCATGAAGCAAAAAGCCCCGGCAAATAACCGAGGCTAGGTGCTTGATAATTCTGGTGGGGCGCGACAGATTCGAACTGTCGACCTACGGATTAAGAGTCCGCTGCTCTACCAACTGAGCTAGCGCCCCAGATTTCCCTTGTGCTACTGGTGGGTCGGCCGAGATTCGAACTCGGGACCAACGGATTAAAAGTCCGCTGCTCTACCGACTGAGCTACCGACCCGACCTACAGGGAGCGCGCATTATATAGACGGCGACTGTGACCGTCAACGAAAACCGGCTCTGTGAAGAATTGTGAGGATCGGGTCGATCTGGATGCCAGGTGAACTTGATCTACTTACAATCGATCGTTATGCGTGGCCTGGGATGGCCGGGCCCCGGAAGAGACTTTTTAGGAGAAGAGGATGACGGAACAGGATATTTCACGCTATCAGGATATTTTGATCACGACAGCGACAGACGTCGGCTTGAAACTGCTGGCAGCCATTGCCTTCTGGATGATCGGCCGTTGGCTGATCGGTATGGCGCTACGCATGTTGCGCTCGACGCTGGAACAGCAAAAGGTCGATCCGACCCTGCTGCGCTACATCGGATCTATCGTCACAGTGACGTTGAACGTGCTGTTGGTGATCGGCATACTGGGTTACTTCGGGATTCAGACCACCACCTTTGCGGCGCTCATCGCGGCTGGCGGCGTGGCTATCGGTATGGCCTGGTCGGGGCTGCTGGCGCATTTTGCGGCGGGTGCCTTCATGGTTGTGCTGCGTCCGATGAAGGTCGGCGACTTCGTCTCGGTGGCCGGGGTGACCGGGACGGTGGTTGAGCTGGGGTTGTTTACGACGACGATCAATACGCCGGACAACGTCCAGACCATTCTGGGCAACAACAAGGTGTTCAGCGAAACGATCCAGAACTTCACGGTCAATCCGTTCCGCCGGGTTGATCTGAAGTGCCAGTTGTCGGGAGCGGCCGATCATAAAGCGGCGATGGCCCTGCTGCGCGAGAAGATCGCGGCGATTCCGAATGTCGTGGCCGAGCCCAAGGTCGATGTCGAAATTCTCTACTTCACGCTGGTCGGCCCAGTATTGGCCGTGCGCCCTTACTGCAACAACGATCACTATTGGCAGGTCTATTTCGACACCAACAAGGTCCTGCGCGAGGCGCTGGCCGAAGCGGGTTTCCCGGCGCCGATGCCGGCGCAGAGCGTGATCGTGACGCAAGCCGCCTGATCTACCCGGTAAGCGGCAAAAAACCGCGAATTTCGCGGTTTTTTGCCGTTTAGGATGGGCGCTTTTACCCGAGTCGGCGGCAGATTTCCGTGGTCAGCGTGGCCTGATTCATTGAATAAAAATGCAGCCCCGGTGCGCCGCCCTGGAGCAGACGTTCGCACAGTTCGGTGACGATATCGAGGCCGAAGGCTCGGATCGAGTCACTGTCGTCGCCAAAGCTTTCGAATTTCTTGCGCATCCAGCGCGGCAATTCGGCACCGCAGGCATCCGAGAAGCGGGCCAGTTTGGTGAAGCCGACGATGGGCATGATGCCGGGCACGATGGGGACATCGACACCCCGGGCCTGGGCTTCGTCGACAAAGCTGAAGTAGGCGTCGGCATTGTAGAAGTACTGGGTGATGGCTGAGTTGGCGCCAGCCTTGACCTTGCGCACAAAGGCATCCATGTCGTCTTTCGGACTGCGCGCCTGGGGGTGCCATTCCGGGTAGGCGGCGACTTCAATGCTGAACCAGTCGCCGGTTTCGGCCCGGATGAATTCGACCAGTTCGTTGGCGTAACGGAATTCGCCGGTTTCTGCCATGCCCGAGGGCAGGTCGCCACGCAGCGCGACGGTGCGCTTGATGCCGGCGGCCTTGTATTCATTGAGTATTTCGCGGATGTTGTCGCGCGTCGAACCGATGCAGGAAAGGTGCGGTGCGGCATCGTGGCCTTCGGCAGCAATTTCCTTGACCACGGCGAAGGTGCGTTCGCGCGTCGAGCCGCCAGCACCGAAGGTTACCGAAAAGAAACTCGGCTTCAGTTCGGCCAGCTTGGCGCGGACGGTGCGCAACTTGTCGACGCCTTCTGGCGTTTGCGGCGGGAAGAATTCGATGGAGATGTCTGTTGTCATTTTTTCAACCAGATGAAGAATTCGCGGTTGCCATCACCGCCGGTAATCGGGCTGTTGAGCCAGCCATGGCATTTGAGTTTGAGACCGGTTGCACAGTCGCGCAGCTTGCGTTCGACGTCGGCGTAAAGCGCCGGGTCGCGGACGATGCCGCCCCTGCCGATGTTGGCCGGGCCGACTTCGAATTGCGGCTTGATCAGCAACAGCAGGTCGCCATCGGAGGCCAGCAGAGCGAGCAGTTGCGGCAAAATCAGGGTCATCGAGATAAAGGAAACGTCGCCGACAATCAACGCGAAACCGTTGGCAGGCCGGGCGCTGCCTAGGTCGGCCGGGTCAAGTGCGCGGCAGTTGACGCCTTCAAGCGCAGTCACGCGCGAGTCGTTGGCCAGTTTTGCATGCAACTGGCCATGTCCGACATCGACGCCGACAACGCGTTCGGCTCCCGCTTGCAGCAGGCAGTCGGTGAAGCCACCGGTTGATTGCCCGACATCGAGACAGGTTTTGTCGCGCACCGGGATGCCGCAGTCGGCCAAGGCACCCGCCAGTTTCAGGCCGCCGCGCGATACGTAAGGCATTTCAGCATCGGCGCTGACGCTGAGGGGGGTTGCTTCAGGCAGTTCCATGGCCGGCTTGTTGATTGCGCCGCCGGCCCAGCTGACGCTTCCCGCCTTGATCATCGCCTGTGCAGCCGTACGCGAGGGGGCGAGCCCCTGTGCGACGAGCAAGGCATCCGCGCGTGACATCCCGGCCGGCCGCTCATGGGAGGGCTGGCGGGGTGCCGGCGGCTTCTTCTGACGCGCGTGGAAGGAGTTCATGCTCATGACGTAAGTGTTTGCTAGTAGAAGCCGGGGAGTCAGCTCCCCGGCCATAACTAACACATGCCTTTAGTAGCGGTAGTGGTCGGCCTTGTACGGGCCGTCCTTGGGCACGCTAATGTAGGCAGCCTGCTCGTCGGTCAGTTCGGACAACTGGGCGTTGAGCGTCTTGAGCTGGAGGCGGGCGACCTTTTCGTCGAGGTGCTTGGGCAGGGTGTAGACGCCGACCGGGTACTTGTTGGAACCCTTGACGGCCTCGGTCCACAGTTCGATCTGGGCGATGGTCTGGTTCGCGAAGCTGGAACTCATGACGTAGGACGGATGGCCCGTGCCGCAACCGAGGTTCACCAGACGGCCCTTGGCGAGCAGGATGATGCGCTTGCCATCGGGGAAGATGACGTGATCGACCTGGGGCTTGATTTCTTCCCACTGGTACTTTTCGATCGAGGCGACATCGATTTCGTTGTCGAAGTGGCCGATGTTGCAGACGATGGCGTTGTTCTTCATGGCCGCCATGTGGTCATGCGTGATGACGTGGAAGTTGCCCGTGGTGGTGACGAAAATGTCGGCCTTGTCGGCGGCGTATTCCATGGTGACGACGCGATAGCCTTCCATCGCCGCCTGCAGGGCGCAGATGGGATCGATTTCGGTGACCCAGACTTGTGCCGAGAGGGCGCGCATGGCCTGGGCCGATCCCTTGCCGACGTCGCCGTAGCCGGCGATGACGGCAATCTTGCCGGCGATCATGACGTCGGTGGCGCGCTTGATGCCATCGACCAGCGATTCGCGGCAGCCGTAGAGGTTGTCGAACTTCGATTTGGTCACCGAGTCATTGACGTTGATGCCCGGGAACTTGAGTTCGCCGCGCTGGTGCATCTGGTAGAGGCGATGGACGCCGGTCGTCGTTTCCTCGGTAACGCCCTTGATGGCGGCGAGGCGCACCGAGTACCAGGTCGGATCGATAGCGATCTTGGCCTTGATGGCGGCGAAGAGGATGGTTTCTTCTTCCGAACCCGGCTTTGCGAGCAGGGAGATGTCCTGCTCGGCACGGGCGCCGAGGTGGAGGAGCAGGGTGGCATCGCCGCCGTCGTCGAGGATCATGTTCGAGTAGCCACCGTCGGCCCACTCGAAGATGCGGTGGGTGTAATCCCAGTAATCGACCAGGGTTTCGCCCTTGACCGCAAAGACCGGGATGTTCTGCGCGGCGATGGCGGCGGCCGCGTGGTCCTGGGTCGAGAATATGTTGCAGGAGGCCCAGCGGACTTCGGCGCCGAGCGCGGTCAGCGTCTCGATGAGGACGGCGGTCTGGATCGTCATGTGCAGCGAGCCGGTAATGCGGGCGCCCTTGAGCGGCTGGGTCTTGGCGAATTCTTCGCGAATCGCCATGAGGCCGGGCATTTCGGTTTCGGCAATATTGATTTCCTTGCGGCCCCAGGCGGCAAGGTTGATGTCGGCAATAACAAAATCTTTGAAGTCAGCCACAGTAAGCTCCTGATGAACTGTGGCCGGGAGGGGATGCTCACCCGGCATCCCGTGCCCGGCACGGATTAAATGGGTGAGCGCAGTTTCAAACCGAGCCTGAGAGAGTGGTTTTTGACGACCAAGCCCCTGCAGCGCCCCTCGGTAGGTCGAGGATTATAAACCGATTTCAGATTTTTTCGCCGGCCCAGTAGCGATCGATATCCTTGATGCCCCATTTGCTGGCCTCCTCGCGGCCGGCAATTTTTTCGGCACTGCGGGCTATGTCGATCAGTTCGGGGTTGATGTAGGCCTGTGAGCGGGTCGAGAAGAAGACCTTGACCTTGGGTTTGAGCAGTGACTGCTCACCCTGTTCGACCACGACGCCCAGTTTGCCGGATTCGAGCCGGACCAGCGAGCCAACCGGGTAGATGCCGAGACTCTTGACGAAAGCCTGAAAGACCACCGGGTCGAAATGCCCCGTCCATTCGGCCATTCGCTTGATCGACTCGGCTGGGTCCCAGCCAGCCTTGTAGGGACGGTTCGAGGTAATCGCGTCATAGACGTCGCAAACGGCGCCCATCTTGGCAAACAGGCTCATGGTTTCACCATTGAGTCGCTTGGGGTAACCGCTGCCGTCGACTTTCTCGTGGTGGTGCAGACAGATATCCTTGACGATGTCGCTAATCCCTTTGCCTGCCAGCAACAGATTGTGCCCTTCTGCCGGATGGGTTTTGACCACCGCGAACTCGGCGTCGGTCAGCTTGCCCGGCTTGTTCAGGATGTCGGCGGGAATCATCGCCTTGCCCAGGTCGTGCAGCAGGCCGCCCATGCCGACTTCGCGGGTGGTTGGCTCGTCAAGCCCGAGTTTCCGGGAGAGTGCGATCATCAGTGCGCAGACGGCGACCGAATGCATGTAGGTGTAATCGTCGGCGGTTTTCAGCCGGGCCAGACTGATCAAGGCACCGGGGTTGCGCAGCACGGAATTTGAGATTTCCTCAACCAGCGGCGCTGCCGCATCGGCTTCGATGGCCTTGCCCATACGGGCTTCCTGGAACATCGAAACGACAGCTTCCTTGCCTCTGGCGCAAATTTTAGCGGCGCGTTTCAACTCGTTGTTGAAAGAGGCGCTTTCCTGAGCAACGGTGGGCTGTGGTTCGGGAATTTGCTCGGCGACCTCGATCTCCTGGGTGCAGGAGGCGGCAATGTCGAGACCTTTCGAGACATCAATCCACACCTCGGTGATTGGGCTTTGCCGGATCAATACGAGGTCATTCGGGTCGCTCAGGACGAATTTCGTCCGCCAGAACGGATGATCCAGCCATGCGCCGCAGAATGCCTGAAGGTGCATACCCAGGCCGAGTTGGTCCACCGGGATTCGTTTGAGCATATTTGCTAATTTTAGCGAAAAAAAGGGAAGCCGTGTGGCTTCCCTTTTGCTGGGTATCGCTGCTGCCTTACCAACCGGTGTCGCGGTTCAACGGTCCGTTCGGCACCTGGGGACGCTAATGTAAGTTGTCTTACAGGCCGGCGTCGTTACGCAGCACCGCTGCACGATCCGTCGTTTCCCAGCTGAATTCCGGCTCATCACGGCCAAAGTGACCATAGGCCGCAGTCTTCTGGTAAATCGGGCGAAGCAGGTCGAGCATGTTGACGATGCCTTTCGGGCGCAGGTCGAAATGCTTGCGGACGAGGCCGGTCAGGATTTCGTTGCTGACCTTGCCCGTGCCATAGGTCTCGACCATGATCGAGGTCGGCTCGGCGACGCCGATGGCGTAGGAAACCTGGACCAGGCAGCGCGAGGCGAGGCCGGCGGCGACAATGTTCTTGGCGACATAGCGGGTGGCGTAGGCGGCCGAGCGGTCGACCTTGGACGGATCCTTGCCGGAGAAGGCGCCACCACCGTGTGGCGCGGCGCCGCCGTAGGTGTCGACGATGATCTTGCGCCCGGTCAGGCCGCAGTCACCCTGCGGGCCGCCGACGACGAAGCGGCCGGTCGGGTTGACCAGGAATTTGATGTCGCCCTTGATCAGCTCTTTCGGCAGCACCGGCTTGATGATCTGTTCGATCGTCGCTTCGCGCAGATCATCGAGGCTGATGTCCGGCGAATGCTGGGTGGACAGCACGACGGTATCGATCGAATGCGGCTTGCCATCGACGTAACGGATGGTGACCTGCGACTTGGCGTCCGGGCGCGCCCAGGGCAGACGGCCGTCCTTGCGCAGCATGGCCTGACGTTCAACCAGACGATGCGAGAGGTAGATCGGCAGCGGCATCAGCGACGGCGTTTCGTCGCAGGCGTAGCCGAACATCAGGCCCTGGTCGCCGGCACCCTGGTTGAGGTTGTCGTCGTAGGCCTTGTCTACGCCCTGGGCGATGTCCGGGCTCTGCTTGTCGTAGGCGACGAGGACGGCGCAACCCTTGTAGTCGATACCGTAGTCGGTATTGTCGTAGCCGATGCGCTTGATGGTGTCGCGGGCGATCTGGATGTAATCGACGTTGGCGTTGGTGGTGATTTCACCGGCCAGTACGACGAGGCCGGTGTTGCACAGCGTTTCCGCCGCGACGCGGGAGTGCTTGTCCTGCGCCAGGATGGCGTCGAGGATGGCATCGGAAATCTGGTCGGAAACCTTGTCCGGATGGCCTTCGCCAACGGATTCGGAAGTGAAGAAATATTCGCTCATGCGAAGCTCCAGTGGTCCTTTGATCCGGCGCTACCAACCTCGGACCACGAGCAGGCGACGCTTTAGCAGAATTTATTAGTCGCCCCGCAAGTTGTCTGTTTAACTCGGCGAACGGATAATATTAAACTTTTCTCAGGGGGATTCAACCCCCGAGGCCTCATGGTTTTTATTTTTCGCCTACTTTCCCTGCTCCCTTTGCGTCTCCTGCATGCCCTCGGCAGCGGGCTCGGCCGCCTGACTTACTGGCTGTCGCCGACCTACCGTCGTCATCTGCAGGAAAACATCGCCCAGGCCGGGTTGCCCTCCACCTTGCGGGGGCGGGTGGCGGCTGAAACCGGCAAGCAGATGGTCGAACTGGCGCGCATCTGGATGCGGCCGCTTGAGGAAGCGATTCCGCTGGTCGCTGAAGTTGTCGGCTGGGAACACGTCGAGGCGGCGCAGCAGGCTGGCAAAGGGATCGTCTTTCTGACGCCGCATCTCGGCTGTTTCGAGATCACTGCGCAGTATCTGTCGTCGTTCGGTGATATCACCGTGCTCTATCGCGCTCCCAAGTCAGCCGTGGCCCAGGAACTCATCCTGACCGGCCGCAAGCGGGCGCAACTGCATCTGGCACCAGCCGATCTCTCTGGCGTGCGGGCACTGATCAAGGCTTTGAAGAAGGGTCAGATGGTCGGCATGCTGCCCGACCAGGCACCGAAGACCGGGGAGGGCGTCTGGCTCAAATTTTTCGGGCGGTATGCCTACACCATGACCCTGGCTGCCCGGCTTACCGAAACGGGTGCCGCCTCGCTGCTGACCTGGGGTGAGCGGCTGCCGGGCGGACGTGGCTACCGGGTTCATTTCGAACTGCCTCAGAAGCCGCTGGCCGGGTCTACGGTTGAGCGGGCACAGCAGATTAATGGCGAAATCGAGACGCTGATTCGTCAGTGCCCGACCCAGTACCTGTGGGGCTATAACCGCTATAAACGACCGACCGGTGCAGAACCGGCACCGGTGGAGTGATGCTGCTGTGAAGGTGATGCTTACCTATGTTCTGGTCGGGTTTCTGTGGTTGCTGCACTGGCTGCCACTGTCCGTCTTGCGCGCCCTCGGCTGGGGCTTGGGGCGCCTGCTCTATGCACTGGGTCGAGAGCGGCGCCAGGTCGCCCTGACTAACCTGCGCCTGTGTTTCCCCGAGCAGAGTGAAACGGCGCGGGAAGATCTGGCGCGCCGGCATTTTGTCGCATTCGCCCGTGCTGTGCTCGATCGCACCCTGGGTTGGTGGGCTTCGAAAGAACGGCTGCAGAGGATCATCCGCATCCACGGCGTCGAGCATCTGACCGATCCCGAAGGCCGGCCGGTGATCATGCTTTCCCCCCATTTCGTCGGTCTGGATGCCGGCGGTACGGCAATCTCGATGCATGTTGCCGGCTGCAGCGTATTCTCGAAGCAGAAAAATCCTGTCCTCAACCAGTTGCTCTATGATGGCCGGATGCGTTTTAACGAGGCGGTCCTGCTGTCGCGCCAGGATGGCATGCGCAAGATCGTCAAGGCGATGAAGGCCGGCCACCCCTTTTACTATTTGCCCGATATGGATTTTGGCCCCGAAGAGTCGATTTTTGTCCCCTTCTTCGGCGTTCAGGCGGCGACCATTCCCGCACTGTCGCGCATGACCCGGCTGACCGGGGCGCGCGTTGTGCCGGTAATTTGCCATCAGGTCTCGGACGGTTACGAGATCGAAGTCATGCCGCCCTGGGATAATTTCCCCGGCGAAAGCGTCGAAGCCGATACCGAATTCATGAACCAGTTTATTGAAAGCCAGGTCCTGCGCATGCCGGAGCAGTATTTCTGGCTGCACAAGCGTTTCAAAACCCGGCCCCCCGGAGAACAGAGGTTTTACAAATGAACAGCCTGAACATACAAATTCGTCCCGTGACGCCGCCCGATGTGCCGGCAATTTCGGCCCTCGCCCGCGAAATCTGGCAGGCCACCTACCCCGGCATCATCACTCAGGAACAGATCGATTTCATGCTCGAGCAGCGCTATGGGCATGAACGCCTGAACGACGATCTTGAAGATTCGAACAAATGGCTGGATCAGGCATTTTTTGGCGACCGTCGTGTCGGCTTTGCCTTCAGCGAAATTTACCGGGGTGAATTCAAGCTCGACAAGCTCTATATCCATCCCGACGTTCAGCGTCAGGGTGTGGGTGGTCAGCTGATCGCCCACGTTGCCGCACGGGCAAAAGCTGGAGGCTATCCCTGCGTAATTCTGGCGGTAAACAAGCGCAACGAAAAAGCTATCAATTCGTACAAGAAATACGGTTTTGTCGTGCGCGAAGCAATTGTCGACGACATCGGTCGCGGTTATGTGATGGATGATTTTGTGATGGAGAATAAGCTTTAAGACTTTGAGGTAACTATTTGTCTCTGTTATGCTTTTCAAAACAATTTCTTAGGGCGGCACGTGAAACTAAAATTTTCCAAGATGCATGGTCTGGGCAACGATTTCGTTGTCCTCGACGGAATTCGCCAGTCCCTGTCGCTGACGCCAGAGCAGTTATGCTATCTGGCTGACCGCCATTTCGGCGTCGGCTGCGACCAGATTCTGCTGGTTGAAAAGGCGACCCAGCCGGGCGTCGATTTTCGTTACCGGATTTTCAATGCCGATGGTGGCGAGGTCGAGCAGTGCGGTAACGGGGCCCGTTGTTTCGTGCGTTTCGTCCATGAGCAGGGGCTGACCGAGAAGCGCGAAATTCGCGTCGAAACCATGAAGGGCCTCATTTCGCCACGCCTCGAAGGTGATGGCAATGTGACCGTGGATATGGGCGTTCCCCGCTTCTTGCCGGCTGAAATCCCCTTTCTCGCCGATGATGACGTGATCGTCCACATGCTCGACGTGGCCGACGAAACCCTGGAAACCAGCGTCGTCTCGATGGGCAATCCGCATGCCGTGCAGGTGGTGGATTGCGTCGACGCGGCACCGGTTGACCAACATGGCCCCCTGATTGAAAGCCATCAGCGCTTCCCGCAGCGCGTCAATGCCGGCTTCATGCAAATTGTCGACCGGCATGCCATCAAACTGCGCGTCTATGAGCGGGGTGCCGGTGAAACCATGGCCTGCGGTACAGGAGCTTGCGCTGCCGTCGTTGCAGGCATTCGCCGCGGCCTCCTTGATTCGCCGGTGCGTGTCACGACGCGCGGCGGTGACCTGAATATTGCCTGGGGCGGCGCTGACCGGCCGGTCTTGATGACCGGGCCGGCAGTCACTGTCTTTTCTGGAGAAATCGAATTATGAGTGCCATGTTTCCGGAAGAAATTGCTGATTACCTGAAAAACAATCCGGGCTTTTTCGAGCAGTACGCCGATCTCATGGCGCAGATTTTCGTGCCCCATCCGCACGGCGGGCGCACCGTCTCGCTGGCCGAGCGCCAGATGCTGACGCTGCGCGACAAGAATCGGGCGACCGAGAGCAAGCTGGCCGAGCTGATTTCCTTCGGCGAGGAAAATGACCAGATCAGCGAGAAGGTGCACCGACTCTCCGTCGCCCTGATCGCTGCCGAGACATTCCAGGCGGTCATTCATCTGCTCAATTTTCACCTGCGCGATGACTTTTCCGTTCCGCACGTCGCCCTGCGCCTGTGGGACAAGCCGGCCGAGATCGAAGACCTGCCGGAGTTCGCGGCGGTTAGCGAAGAGTTGCAGGTATTCGCTGAAACCCTGGCTCGCCCCTACTGCGGCTCGACGGCCGGATTTGGCACAACCTCGTGGTTTGGCGAGGCGGCATCGCACATTCGTTCGCAAGCCCTTATCGCCTTGCGCAACGGTGGCGGCACGATCGGCATGATCGCCCTGGGCAGCGAGGAAGCGCAGCGTTTCTACGCCGACATGGGGACGCTCTATCTCGAGCGCCTTGGCGAAATGGTCTCCGCTGCCCTGGCCAGAGTGACCAAGAGCGTGCTGTGACCCCCGGTGTTGCGGTTGATACGTGGCTGGCCGAACTTTCGGATCAGCGACGGCTGTCGCCGCACACCGTCTCAAATTATCGGCGCGATCTGCAAAAGCTTCAGGTGGCGATGGGTGAGACGTCATTGGCCAGCGTGCAGGTGCACCATGTTCGGCGGTATATCGCTCAATTTCATGGTCAGGGACTTGGCGGCCGTTCTTTGGCGCGGACCCTGTCGGCCTGGCGCGGTTTCTTCGCCTGGCTCGGTGAGCGTGGTCTGGTCCAGGCCAATCCTTGCGACGGTATCCGGCCGCCAAAATCCCCCCGCCTTCTCCCCAAGGCGCTCTCCGTAGACGAAACGGCTCGTCTCCTGGCGCCCTTCGAGGACGATGATCCGGTGCAGGGGGCGCGCGACCTGGCCATGTTCGAGTTGTTCTACTCCTCGGGTTTGCGGCTCGCCGAGCTGGTTTCGCTTGATTGTGATGTTCTCGACAGCGTCGCCCATGAAGGTGAAATCCGGGTGCTCGGCAAGCGCAGCAAGCTGCGTCTGGTCCCTGTCGGCAGCAAGGCGCGGGAGGCTCTTGCCACATGGTCGGCGGTACGTGATGGTCTGGCCCGCCCAGGCGAGCAGGCCTTGTTTGTCGGCCAGCGGGGCGGGCGCATCAGTCCGCGCCTGGTCGAAGCCCGGCTGACCAGGCGGGCCATCCAGATGGGCTTGCCAACCCATGTCCATCCACACATGCTGCGCCATTCCTTCGCCTCGCATGTTCTCCAGTCTTCGGGCGATCTGCGGGCGGTCCAGGAGATGCTGGGTCATGCCAGCGTTGCGTCGACCCAGGTCTATACGCACCTGGATTTTCAGCACCTGGCCAAGGTGTACGATTCGGCCCATCCCCGCGCCAAATCGAAATAACCTGGCGGGACGTGGCTGATCCGGAAAATTGGCGAAAAATCAAGGCTTCGTTGACGATTCCGCTGCGGGGCGCTATCCTCTACGGTTTCGCAAATTCGCTGTATTCAAGGAGTTTTCATGGCTGCCACCATCAACCGTACCCGTCGTTCCTCCCTGGAGCGCCGTTGCGTTTCCAAGTCTACCAAGCGCCTGTTCAAGGGCATGAGCAAGACCATGTTCAAGGTCATGTACGGTGCCGAATGCCATCAGCGCAACCGCAAGGCTCTGGGCGCTTAATTTCCCTCCTGTTCCAGGCATGACTTTGTCGACGCTGTCTTGCCGTGCTGTGTGCACTGCCTGCGGCTTGTCTTCGCGTCACGCTTGATCCGGGCACGGAATAGCCGGTAAAAGAATTCCCGAGCCCCGGTTGCCGCAAGGTAACCGGGGCTTCTTGCTTTTTAGTTCAGGAAAAACATGGCTCAGCTGATTCTGCTTCCGGGCAAGGAACGTTCGGCGTTCAAGCATCACCCGTGGTTGTTCGCCGGCTCCGTCGGCCGTCTTGAAGGCCGGGCCCGGCCGGGCGATACGGTCGAAGTGCTGGCTGACAACCTGCGCCCACTCGGCCGCGCGGCCTACAGTCCGAAGTCGCAGATTCGCGCCCGCTTCTGGACCTTTGATGCTGACGAGTCGATCGATGATGCCTTCTTCAAGCGTCGCATCGCGGCGGCCGTCGCTCTTCGTCAGGCACTGCCTGAACTGCGCGGCCAGCAGGGCTTGCGCCTCATCCATGCCGAATCTGATGGCCTGCCCGGCGTCATTGCCGACCAGTACGGCGATACCGTCGTCGTTCAGCTGACCTCGGCCGGTGCCGACAAGTGGCGGAGTGCCATTGTCGCCGGCCTGGTCAAGGAGACGGGATGTGCCCGTGTCTACGAGCGCTCCGATTCCGATGTCCGCGGTCTTGAAGGCCTCGGTCCGACGACCGGATGGCTGCATGGCGAGGCACCGGCGACGCCGTTGGCCATTGATGAAAATGGTGTCCGGCTGGCGATTGATATTGCCGGTGGCCACAAGACCGGCTTTTACCTCGATCAGCGTGAGAATCGTAGCTTGCTCGGCCAGTTGTCGACCGGCAAGGATGTCCTCAACTGTTTCTGCTATACCGCCGGTTTTTCGCTGCAGGCACTGGCCGGCGGTGCGGCCAGCGTACTGTCCATCGATTCGTCCGGCCCGGCATTGGCCCAAGCTCAGGCCAATCTGGCGCTGAATCCGACATTGCCGGCTGACCGCGCACAATGGCAGGAGGCCGATGTTTTCCAGGCGCTGCGCGATTTTCGCAAAGCGGGCCGGTTGTTTGACGTGATCGTCCTTGATCCGCCCAAATTTGCGCCCTCGGCGGCCCATGCCGACCGTGCCGCCAAGGCCTACAAGGATATCAATATCCTCGGTTTCCGCTTGCTCAGACCGGGCGGTTTCCTGATGACCTATTCGTGTTCCGGCGGCGTTGGGCTCGAAATGTTCCAGAAGATCATTGCCGATTCGGCGCTCGATGCTGGGCGTAGTGCGCGTATCGTCCGTCGCTTGTCGGGGGCGGCCGATCATCCGGTGGCACTGAACTTTCCGGAAGGTGAGTATCTCAAAGGCTTGCTGGTTCAGGCTGACTGAACCAGCGCCCCTTCCATCGCCACGGATGCCCGCTGATAGATTGAAATGATGCTTCAGTTGCGTCACCTAATTCTTGTTGCCGTACTTCTCTTCGCCCAACTGGCGGCGGAGGCGCATGCGCTCGAGCATGCAGCAGGTAACGAGGATGGCTTGCCGACGCACGCCTGCGAGCTTTGTCTGGCAGCGCACGATCTGGGGGCGGCGCTGCCGTCACTGGCCGTATTGCCCCCGCTGCCGCATTTCACGTTTGTTCCCGCAGTATTTGCGGCGCATGGCCGCTGCGCTTTGCCGGCGCCGCTGGCCAGCCAGCGCGGCCCCCCGTTGTCCTGAAAATTGCCCGTTCTTGACGGTCGGCTGAGGCATCCGTGCCGAGGCCGCTTTCGACGTATTTTCAGGAAAATTCCATGCAAAAATCTATTGCCATGGCGGCCTTGATGGTCGCCTCGTTCGGCGTTAACGCCGCTTCAGATGCCGATTTGGCGGCGATTCGCGCCCAGGTCGACGAGATGAAAAAAAACTACGAGCAGCGCATTGCGGCACTCGAACAGAAGGTGGCCCAGGCTGAATCTCAGGCCAAATCCGGGCAATCGGTGCCGGTACCTGCTCCGGTGGAAAGTCGCCAGTCCGCGACCAGCGCCAACGCCTTCAATCCCGAAATTTCCCTGATCCTCCAAGGGCAGTACCGCAACGCTAAAAACGTTCCGGGGCGTGGCATTACCGGGTTTGTATCGGGCGGCGACGGGCTCAACACCCGCGGCTTCTCGGTCGACGAAACGGAGTTGGTGCTGGCCGCCAATATCGATCCCTACTGGCGCGGTCAGGTCATCGTGGCGATGGCCGACGGGCAGGCCAGTATCGAGGAGGCGTGGTTCAAGTCGCTGGCCATTGGCCAGGGTGTCGGCCTGAAAGTCGGGCGTTTCCGCTCCGGCATCGGTTATCTCAATGAGCAACACCCGCACATGTGGGATTTTTCCGATGCGCCACTGATGTATCAGACGATGTTCGGCGAGGGCGCCAGCTATGTGCAGGATGGCGTGCAGCTCAAGTGGCTGGCGCCGACTTCGTTGTTTGTCGAAGTCGGCGCTGAAGTCGGTCGCGGCGCCAATTTTCCGGGGACTGATCGGAACAACAACGGAACCGGTGGTGGCACGCTGCACGTGCATGTCGGCGATGATGTTGGCGTTTCCAACAGCTGGCGGGCCGGAGCGTCCTGGCTGAAAACGCGGGCCAGCGAGCGGAGCTCGGAATTTGTCGAGATCGGGGGGGCGGTAGCGCAGGGTGCTTTCAACGGAGATTCGACGACCTGGCTGGCCGATTTTGTCTGGAAATGGGCGCCGAACGGCAATCCGAAATATCAGAATTTCAAGTTCCAGAGCGAGTATTTTGTCCGCGAGGAAAAAGGTGGGCTGAGTTGTGTCGGTGCGTGCGTCGATAGCAGCTACAAAACCAACCAGTCCGGCTGGTACGCCCAGGGCGTCTACCAGTTCACGCCGCAATGGCGCGCCGGCCTGCGTTACGAGCAGCTCGACAGCGGTACGCGCGATTTTGGTACCAACGCTGCCAATCTCGTCGTCGACAGCTACCGGCCGAAGAAAGCATCGGCGATGATCGATTACAGCTGGAGCGAGTTTTCGCGGGTTCGTCTTCAGTTGGCGCAGGACAGGTCAATGTCAGGTATCACCGACAATCAACTGACCATCCAGTACGTCATGAGCCTGGGTGCACACGGCGCCCACAAGTTCTAGGAGGGGACAATGAATCGTCATGTTTTTGTTTGTTGTCTCGGGCTGGCGGTGGGTTCGGCTCAGGCCGATCTCAAAATCTTTGCCACAGTGCCGGAATGGGGGGCGCTGGCTCAGGAAATCGGCGGCAGCAAGGTCAAGGTCTATAGCGCCACCAACGCCTTTCAGGACCCGCATCGCATCGAAGCCAAGCCATCATTGCTGGCTCAGGCCCGGCAGGCCAATCTGGTGGTGGCCGCCGGTGCTGATCTGGAAGTTGGCTGGTTGCCACTGGTTTTGAGGGATTCCGGGAATGCAGCCATCCAGGTCGGTCGGCCGGGGTATTTCGAGGCAGCAAACGTTGTCAATCGACTCGAGGTTCCAGCGACAATCGATCGCGCCCATGGTGACGTCCACGCTGCCGGCAATCCCCACACCCACCTCGATCCGCGCAATGTCCTCAAGGTTGGCGAGGCGCTGACGGCCCGGATGGTCGAACTCGATGCCGCCAACGCGGCTGGCTATCAGGCTGGTTTCCAGAACTTTGCCAGCAAATGGCAGGTGGCGATGAGCCGCTGGCAGAAAGATGCTGCACCGCTGCGGGGTATGCCGGTGCTCGTTCATCATGCATCCTTTGTTTATCTCCTCAACTGGCTGGGTATGAGGGAAACAGGAACGCTCGAGCCGAAGCCCGGTATCGAGCCGACCAGCGGTCATCTGACCGGTCTCCTTGCGCGGCAGCAGACGGCACCGGCCAAAATGGTGTTGCGCGCCGCTTACCAGCAGGACGGGCCAAGCCTTTGGATGGCGGGCAAGGCGGGTATGCCGGCCGTCCTGCTGCCCTATACGATTGGTGGCACACCGGAGGCGAAGGACTTGTTCGGTCTTTTTGACGATACGGTCGAACGTTTGTTGAAAGGTATGCGGTGAGTATTCTCTTGCGGGCCGAAAAACTCGTGGCCGGGTGGCAGCAGCCGGCTACCCGGCCTTTCGACTTGTGCCTTGAGGCCGGCGAAGTGCTTGGGCTGACCGGTCCGAACGGGGTTGGTAAAAGTACCCTGCTGGCCGCCTTTGCGGGCAAAGCCAGGGTCTTTTCCGGGCGTTTCGAGCTGTCTCCCGGCATCCGCCTGGCCTTGCAGGCCCAGGATGTGCCGCCGGTGGTCGGGCTGCCCTTGTCCGGTCGCGAGCTTCTGGCCCTGACCGGCGCTACCGCCGATGGTCTGCCCTCCTGGTTGGCCGGTCGCCTCGATTGCCGGCTCGACCGGCTATCGGGCGGCCAGCGTCACTACCTGACGCTGTGGGCGGTCCTTCAGGCACCTGCCGACCTCATTCTGCTCGATGAGCCGACCAATAATCTGGATGCTGCCGGGGTCAGCCATCTGACCGCCCATCTGCGCGACCGGGCGGCGGCCGGGGTGGGTCTTTTGGTGGTTAGTCATGATGCCGAATTTGTCGCCGCCGTTTGCGATCGGGTAATCGTTCTGGAGGAGGCGCATGTCGGCTGACCTTTTTCTCGTGCCGTTTCTGACCGGCCTGGCTTTCGCGATCCTCCTGCCGGTGCTTGGCAGTTACCTGCGCTTGCGGGACCAATGGCTGGCTGCCCTGGCTTATTCCCATGTTGCTGCGGCCGGCGCATTGCTGGCCTTACTTGCCGGGCTGCCGCCTTTGCTCGGCGGACTTTCCGTCGCAGCACTGGCTGGCGGCGGTCGGCACTGGTTTGCCCGGCGTTTGCCCGGCCGGGCCGGTGATGCCCTGTTGTTGCTCGGCGGCTGGGCCGGGGCTGTGTTGCTGGCGGCCAACGCCCCGATGGCCGAGCGCCTCGGCCATGCGCTGTTTGACGGCCAACTGTATTTTGCCAGCAGCGAGCAACTATGGCCGGTCGCAGGAGCTGTCGTTTTTGCCTTGTTTGTCATGCGAACCCTGTCTTCCCGCCTGTTGCTGGCGCGCGTCTATCCCGACATTTTCCGTTTGCGCGGTTTGCCTGTCTGGCCGGTCGAGGTTGGTTTTGATCTGCTGGCTGCCGTTGGCCTTGCCCTGGCCACCATGAGTATCGGTGTCATGGGCGCCTTCGCCCTGATCTTTGTGCCGCCCTGGCTGGCCTTCCGGCGCGCAGCCAATTGGCGTGCCGGCCTCGGTTGGGCGCTGGGTATCGGCGTTCTGGCCTATGTCTCCGCCTTCATTCTGGCGCTTGCTCTGGATCAGCCGTTTGGTCCTGTCTTGGCGCTCCTGTTGGTTCTCGCCGGTTTGCTCGTTGCATGAAGTCCGAGGCCGTGCTAAAACTACTGTCCCGCAGGCGGAGTAACCATGGTTTTTTCCTTTTTCAAGAAGCAGGACAAGAAGATGCCGGAACGACCGGCAGCTCGTCCGCGTGCACCGGAGCCGCAGTCCGTATTGCCAGCCCCGGAGGCGGCGCCGGCTGAAGAACAGGCCAAAGCCCGCCCGGAACCGCTACCAGATCTCGAGTTTACCCCGGCAAAATCGAGCAAGTCCTCTGCCACCGCCCGTCGGGGAGCCGAGGCATCGACCCCGTTGGCGGGTCAGGCCTTGCCCAAACAAACACCCCTGACCGCCGATTCAGGCTTCACCATCGACGATTTCGACAGCGATGACTTCACCGAGTCGAGCGTCATGGGGGTTGACGTCAATCATGACGACGATCCCCTGCAAGCCTGTGTCGAGCAGGTTGTCGTGCTTTACGCCAATGGCCAGGATGGCGCAGCACGCTCGCTGCTGGAAACCTTTGTCCGTTCCTACCACGGTAGCGAAGGACGCCGCTTCTGGATTCTGCTCTTTGATCTGTTGCAGGCGACCGGCGAACGGGCTGCGTTCGAACGGCTGGGTGCCGAGTACGCCGAGGCCTGCGAAATGTCGCCGCCGACCTGGACGCGTGCCTTGCCTGTGGCGAAGGTGGCTACGGGTGCAACGGGGCCGCAAAAGGTATTCCTGCAGGGCGTGCTGACCTCGGAAGGCGCCTTGCCGGTCACCGAACTGCTCAGGCTGATCGACAAAAAGGAACAGGTCACGGTTGATTGCACCAAGCTGGTCGGTTGCGATGATGAAGTGGCCGGACAACTGGCTGACATGCTCAGCCGGGCGCGCAAGAGCCGTCTGTCGGTGACGCTTTGCGGTACCGATGTTTTCGTCGATCGGTTGAATAGCCGCCTGGTTTCTGGCGACGCTGCGCACGAGCCATCCTGGCGTCTGCTGCTGGAGTTGTTGCAGCGGAATGGAACACAGGAGGCTTTCGAGGAGCGCGCTGTCGATTACGCCATTACCTTCGAGTTGTCGCCGCCATCCTGGGAGCCGCGATCCGCCGGCGACTTGTCTGCTGCGGCTTTGGCTTGTGCCGTTGAACCAAGGGATGGTGCCTACTACTTGTCCGGTGAACTCAAAGGATGCCGCTTTGAGGAGTTGACTGCCGTGATCGAGGCGACCGAGCATCCGGTCCTTGATTTCTCCGGTGTTCGCCGGCTCGATTTCGTATCGGCCGGGCAACTGGTTAATCGTCTTGCACCCTACAAGGCGGCTGGACGCGACATCATTATCCGCAGCCCGAATCATCTGGTCGCCGAGTTGATGGCCGTGGTCGGCCTCAACAAGCAGGCGCGCATTCTCGTTCCCAAGTTTTAAGGTAATCGCATGGAGCAATATCACGGCACGACTATCCTGTCGGTGCGCCGGGGCAACGCCGTCGCCATGGGTGGCGATGGACAGGTCACGCTCGGCAACATCGTCATCAAGGCCACCGCGAAGAAGGTTCGCCGTCTCTATCAGGGTCGTATCCTGGCCGGGTTTGCCGGCGGTACGGCAGATGCGTTCACTCTGTTCGAACGTTTTGAGGCGAAGCTCGAAAAGCATCAGGGCAATCTTCTACGTTCGGCTGTCGAACTGGCCAAGGACTGGCGTTCGGACCGCGCCTTGCGTCGTCTTGAGGCAATGCTGTCGGTGGCTGATCGCGATGTGTCGCTGATCATTACCGGCAATGGTGACGTACTTGAGCCGGAACAGGGAATTGTCGCCATCGGTTCCGGTGGCGCGTATGCCCAGAGCGCGGCGCGTGCCCTGCTCGAAAATACCGACCTGGCGCCGCGTGACATCGTTACCAAGTCCCTGGAAATCGCTGGTGACATCTGCATCTACACCAACCGCAATTTCACCATCGAGGTGCTCGAATGAGTGGGGGAGCCGCGATGACTCCACAGGAAATCGTTTCCGAACTCGATAAGCATATTGTTGGCCAGAACAATGCCAAGAAGGCGGTCGCCATTGCCCTGCGCAATCGCTGGCGGCGTTCGCAGGTGGCCGAGCCGCTGCGTCAGGAAATCACCCCGAAGAACATCCTGATGATCGGGCCGACCGGCGTTGGCAAGACAGAGATCGCTCGCCGTCTGGCCCGTTTGGCCAATGCCCCTTTCATCAAGATCGAGGCGACCAAGTTTACCGAAGTGGGTTATGTTGGCCGTGATGTCGAGACAATCATCCGCGACCTCGTCGAAATGGCCATCAAGTCGCACCGTGAACGGGCCATGAAGAGTATGCGGGCGCGCGCCGAGGATGCCGCCGAGGAACGTATTCTCGACGTGCTGCTGCCGCCTGCCCGCAGCCCCGGATTTTTTGCCGAAAATGCCGAGGCTTCGGCAAGCGACAGCACGACCCGCCAGAAATTCCGCAAGAAGCTGCGTGAAGGCGAGTTGAACGACAAGGAAATCGATATTGACGTTGCCGTGCCCGGCATGCAGGCCGAAATTTTCGCGCCACCCGGGATGGAGGAACTGACCCAGCAGATCCAGGGAATGTTCCAGAGTGTCGGTGGCGGCAAGAAAAAATCGCGCAAGTTGAAGATTCCTGAGGCACTCAAGCTGCTGACCGAGGAGGAGGCTGCCAAGCTGGTCAATGACGAGGACGTCAAGCTGGAGGCGGTGCGGGCGGTCGAGCAGAATGGCATTGTCTTTCTCGACGAACTCGACAAGATCGCCAGCCGTTCGAATATGCAGGGCGCCGATGTCTCCCGTCAGGGGGTCCAGCGCGATCTGTTGCCGCTGGTTGAGGGAACGACGGTGTCGACCAAGTATGGCATGATCAAGACCGACCATATCCTGTTCATTGCCTCGGGGGCTTTCCATTTGTCCAAGCCATCCGATCTGATTCCCGAGTTGCAGGGGCGCTTCCCGATCCGCGTCGAACTGGATTCGCTGTCGGTGGCTGATTTTGAGTCCATCCTGACCCAGACCGATGCCTGTCTGACCAAGCAATACCAGGCCTTGCTGGATACCGAGGGGGTGCATCTGGAATTTGCCGATGACGGTATCCGGCGGCTGGCCGAAATTGCATTTCAGGTTAACGAAAAGACTGAAAACATCGGCGCTCGCCGCTTGCATACGGTCATGGAAAAGCTGCTCGAGGAAGTCTCCTTCGGGGCCGGCAAGGTTGGCCTTGACCAGGTCCTGATCGACGCCGCCTACGTCAATGGTCGGCTTGGCGAACTGGCCAGCGATGAAGACTTGTCGCGCTATGTTCTTTGATGGGCGATAGCCTGGCCTTTCGCCTGGCGGCGATTCTTTTCCCGATTTTCGGCATCGTCGCGGCGGGCTATTTTTACGCTCGCCACCACAAGCCGGAAATGGCCGTCGCCAACCGGTTGAATATGGATGTCTTCGTGCCGGCTCTGGTCTTTGCCGCGATGGCCGGCAAGTCCTTCGATCTGGTCGCCTATGCGCCGCTGGCGCTCGGCGGCTTGCTGGTTCTCGCCACCTGTGGGCTGCTCGCCTGGCCGCTCGCCCGCCTGCTCGGCATCCAGCCCAAAACGCTGGTGCCGCCAATGCTGTTCAACAACTCCGGCAACATCGGCCTGCCCCTTGCAGTGCTGGCCTGGGGTGATAGCGCCTTGCCGGCGGCGGTGATCCTGTTCATGGTTGAAAACACCCTGCACTTCTCGTTTGGGGCGCGCTTGCTCGACCCCACGACGCGAGTTCTCGGCTTGTGGCGTGTGCCCGTGCTATTTGCGGCCATCGCGGGGTTGGCTGTTGCTCTGCTCAAGATTTCTATCTGGCCGCCGTTGCTGACGGCAATCAAGATGCTCGGGGATGTATCGGTACCGCTGCTGTTGTTTGCCCTCGGCGTGCGCATGACTGACGTTTCTTTTCGCGACTGGCGGCTGGCGCTGGGCTGCGCCGTGCTCAGGCCGCTCGCCGGGATGCTGATCGCCGCCGGCATTATCCAATTGCTTGGGCTGCAGGGAAGGGATGCGGCCATGCTGTTCGTGTTCGGCGCACTGCCACCGGCTGTGCTCAACTTCCTGTTCGCCGAGCGCTACAAGCAGGAGCCACAGCGTGTTGCGTCTATTGTCCTGATCGGCAATCTGGCCGCATTGATTTTTCTGCCCCTGGCGCTCGCCTGGGTGTTGTAATGTCTTCGGCCTAGCGGCCGTAGCGGTCCATCTGGCGGCGATCACGCTTGGTCGGCCGACCATGGATATCAGCCGCCGGGTCCTGGATGAACTGCCGGCCTTCCCGCGCCGCTTGGCGGGCGCTGATGCTGTCGAGGGTTTCCTCGTAAAGCAGTCGGGCTTCCGGGGCGGGGCCGCGTTTTTCCGAGAGTATCCTTACCGTCACTGTCCAACGCGTTTCGCTGTTGGCGATGTCCAGTTGGTCACCGGGCTTGATCTCGCGGGCAGGTTTGGTGGCGGCGCCATTGACCTTGACTTTGCCACCGCTGACGGCATCGCTGGCCAGGGAGCGCGTCTTGAAAAAACGCGCAGCCCACAGCCATTTATCGACGCGCAGGCCGCTCACTTGGGGAGTGTGGACTCGCCGGCGTAGAGTTGTTCGACGGTTTCGCGCTGGCGAATGACGTGGATCTGGTCGCCATCAACCATGACTTCAACGGCGCGGGGCCGGGTGTTGTAGTTGGAGGCCATGGCCATGCCATAAGCGCCGGCCGACATGACCGCCAGCAGGTCGCCCGCTTCGGCGGCGAGGGGGCGATCCTGGCCGAGGAAGTCGCCGGTTTCACATACCGGACCGACGATGTCGTAGGTGGCGGTGGCACCGGCCCGCGGCACAACGGGCAAAATGTCGTGCCAGGCTTCGTAGAGTGCCGGCCGCATGAGGTCATTCATGGCAGCATCGATAATGGCGAAATTCTTCGCCTCGCCCTGTTTGAGGTATTCAATGCGGGTCAGCAGCAGGCCGGCATTGCCGACCAGCCGGCGACCCGGTTCAAGGACAACCTGCAGGCCGCGCCCGGCCAGCTTGTCGAGGAGCGGCGTCAGGTAGGCGGCAACGGTTGGTTGCACCTGGTCGGCGTTGTACTTGATGCCGAGGCCGCCACCAAGGTCGAGGTGGTGGATGCGGATGCCTTCGGCGGCCATCTGGTCCACCAGGGCCAGAATCCGGTCAAGGGCTTCGACGAAGGGTGACGGATCGAGCAGTTGCGAACCGATGTGGCAGTCGATCCCGGCGACTTCGATGTGGGGCAGGGCAGCAGCGCGGCGATAGAGGGCTAGCGCGCTGTCGTAGGCGACGCCGAACTTGGCCCCCTTGAGGCCAGTGGAGATGTAGGGGTGCGTCTTCGGATCGACGTTGGGATTGACGCGCAGGCTGATCGGCGCCTTCTTGCCGCATTGGCCGGCGACTTCGTTGAGGCGTTCGAGTTCGGGGGCAGATTCGACGTTAAAGCAGAAAATGCCGACGTCGAGAGCCAGTTTCATTTCGTCGGCGGTCTTGCCGACGCCGGAAAAAACGACTTTTTTAGGGTCTGCACCAGCCGCTAGCACGCGCTGCAGTTCGCCACCGGACACGATGTCGAAGCCGGCGCCGAGGCGGGCAAAGACGTTGAGGATGGCGAGATTGGAGTTGGCCTTGACGGCGTAGCAGACGAGCGCATTTTTTCCAACGGGGTGGCTGCCCAAGACGTCATGGAATTCGCCTAGAGAGGCCTCCAGTGCGGCACGGGAATAAACATAGGCGGGTGTTCCGAATTGCTCGGCAATGGCCGGCAGGGAGACGGATTCGGCGTGCAGAACGCCATTTTTCAGGGCAAAGTGGGTCATTGGGCTTGAGGGCTGGTGGGCGTGCTAACATTCTTGGCAGTGCCAAGCAGGGGCTCTGGCGCCGGGCCGGGTGGTCGTTCAAGCCGGCCTTTCATGCCACAGGCGGCAAGGCTCAGGATAATCAGCAAGGCGGCGATTCTGGACATGTTCGGGGCGCGGTCAGCGAAGAGCGGGATGGTAGCACACGATGGATGACAAGGAATTCAACACCCTGGCTGATGCCACCCTGGCCAGGATCGATGCGGCACTGGAGGCCAGTGGGGCAGATGTCGATTGCCAGCTGGCGGCCGGGGGCGTTCTCGAAATCGAGTTTGACGACGGTAGCAAGATCATCGTCAACCGTCACGGAGTGGCTCGGGAAATCTGGGTGGCAGCCCGTTCGGGCGGCTTTCATTTTCGCTGGGACGGTGCCGTCTGGCGCGATACCCGTGATGCGGCCGAACTGATGTCCAAGCTGTCGGCGCTCGCCAGCCAGCAAGCCGGCGAGACCATCGACCTCTCCTGATCAGTCGCTGGGTGGGGCGCTGAGGTCCGGTTTGGGCAGCGGTGCGGCTTCGTGGGCCTCTTCTTCGGCGCTCTTCTCCTTGGCGTTCTCGGCGTAGATGTAGCTGCGTTCCTTGCCTTCGCCAAAGGCGATCAGCCCCTCCGGTGCTTGCGGCAGGGCCATTGGGACATCCTTGAGCGCCCGATTCATGTAACCGATCCAGATGGGCAGGGCAGCGGCGCCGCCGGTTTCCTTGTCGCCGAGCTTTTTGGGCTGGTCGAAACCTATCCAGGCGCAGCCACTGACGGTCATTTGATAACCGCAGAACCAGGCATCCACATATTCGTTCGTGGTGCCGGTCTTGCCGGCCAGATCCTGTCGCTTGAGGATGGCTGAAGCCTTGGCGGCCGTGCCATAGATGGTGACGTCGCGCAGCATGGCATCCATCAGGAAGGCATTGCGCGGATCGATGACGCGATTTTCTTCGCTGCCAGATTCGCTGGGGGCCGAGACAGCCAGGACCTGATTGCCACCGTCGCGAATCTCGCGGACGACAAAGGGATTGACCCGGAAGCCGCCGTTGGCGAAAACGGAATAGGCCGTCACCATCTGCCACGGGGTGACTGACCCGGCACCAAGAGCCATGGTCAGGTAAGGCGGATGCTTGGCTGCATCGAAGCCAAAGCGCGTGGTGTAGTCCTGGGCGTAGGTGGTGCCGATCGATTGCAGGATACGGATGGAAACCATGTTCTTCGATTTGGCCAGTGCCGTACGCATGCGCATCGGCCCCTCGTATTTGCCGTCGTAGTTGTGCGGCTCCCAGGCGGCGGTGCCAGTCTGGCTGGCCGGGATGACGATGGGTTCGTCGGCGATGATGCTGTTCGGGCTGTAGCCTTTTTCCAGCGAGGCCGAGTAGATGAACGGCTTGAAGCTCGAGCCGGGCTGGCGCCAGGCCTGAGTGACATGATTGAATTTGTTGCGGTTGAAATCGAAGCCGCCGACCAGCGCTCGAATTGCCCCATCCTTTGGATCGACGGCGACGAAAGCAGATTCGACCTCGGGGAGCTGGCTGACCTGCCAGCCGCCCTTGTCGTCCTTTTGCAGGCGAACGATGGCACTGCGCCTGAGGCGTTTGTTCGGCGGGGCCTTGTCATCGAGCATCTTGGCCGCAAATTTGATGGCATCGCCGGTCAGCGTGGTGATTTCTCCCCCTTTGCGGTAGACCTTGATGCTCTTGGCGTCGGCGGCCAGTACCAGGGCAGGAATGAGGTCGCCGGCGTCGGCAATGTCCTGTAGAGCTTCGTCGATGGCCTCGTCCTGGTCGGACTTGATGCCCTTCATGTCGAGATAGGATTCGGCTCCCCGGTAGCCGTGGCGTCGATCGTAATCCATGACGCCCTTGCGCAGGCTGGTGTAGGCAGCTTCCTGTTCGGCCTTGATGAGGGTCGTATAAACCTTCAGGCCACGTGAGTAGACATCTTCGGGGAAGCGCTCGGCGGTGATCTGTCGGGCCATTTCAGCGACGTATTCGGCATGCACTGAGTAGTCGGACAGTTCGCGCTTGACGATGAGTGGCTCCTTGAGCGCCGCGTCGTACTGGGCTTCGGTGATGTGCCCCAGTTCGCGCATGCGGCGCAGGACGTAGTGCTGACGAAGTCTGGCCCGATTGGGGTTGACGATCGGGTTGTAGGCCGAGGGGGCCTTGGGCAGGCCGGCCAGCATGGCTGCCTCGGCAATCGAAATATCCTTGAGTTGCTTGCCGTAGTAGATCTGTGCCGCCGCGGCGAAACCATAAGCGCGCTGGCCGAGGAAAATCTGGTTGATATACAACTCGAAAATCTGGTCTTTCGACAGGTTGTTTTCTATCTTGAAAGAAAGCAGCGCTTCGTAGAGCTTGCGGGTGTAGGTTTTTTCGCCGGTGAGGAAGAAGTTACGTGCCACCTGCTGGGTGATGGTGGATGCGCCCTGCCGCTTGCCGCCACCGATCAGGTTGGCACCGATGGCCCGGACGACGCCGGTGTAGTCGATGCCGCCATGCTGATAAAAACGGTCGTCTTCAGCGGCGAGGATGGCATGCTTCATGACGTCGGGTACTTCGCCGATGGCGACGACGGCGCGGCGCTCCTCGCCGTACTCGCCGATCAGGAAGCCGTCCGCCGTATAAACCCGCAAGGGGATTTTCGGCCGGTAATCGGTCAGTACCTCGAGCGATGGAAGGTTGGGGTAGGCGAGAACCAGAACGATCAGTGCCATGGCGACACCAATGGCGACAAGTCCGGCCAGGAACATGAGGGGAAAAACAGCTAGGCGCAGCGCCGGAGGTAATGAGGGCACGGTGGTCTGAGTAGCGTAATGGGAGTTGCACGGATTATACGCCGGGCCATTTCCGTGCCGTGAAATAGCTTTACATGCCCAGATGTTATTGTTAGCATCTGAAGTGAATTATTGGTTATTTTGCTAACTTCGCATTCCGTAAGGACTTTTTGGGGGTCTGGTGGGCTTAGATATCTCATCGTTGTTAAATCCCAAGGCGCGTTCCTTGTTCGGTCTGGACATCAGTTCGTCCGCCGTCAAGATGGTCGAACTGACCGCCAACGGGAAAGATGGCTATCGCGTCGAGCGCTACACCATAGAGGTGTTGCCAAAGGATGCGGTATCCGATGGCAATATTGCCAATCTCGAAGGCGTGGTCGACTGCGTCAAGCGCGCCTGGAAGCGCATGGGGACATCGACCCGCAACGTGGCGATGGCCTTGCCTGGCTCCGCCGTTATCACGAAGAAAATCATCGTTCCGGCCGGCTTGCGCGATGAGGAGCTCGAGTCTCAGGTCGAGACCGAGGCGAATCAGTACATTCCCTTTGCCATCGATGAAGTGAATCTGGATTATCAGGTGATCGGTCCGGCTCCGGCTGTGCCCGATGAGCTGGAAGTGCTGATCGCTGCGTCGAAAAAGGAACGGGTCGAGGATCGCGTCGCCGTGGCCGACGCGGCTGGCCTGAATGCGACCGTTGTTGATGTCGAGTCCTTTGCGGCGCTGGCGGCGTTTGAGCTGATCGAGCGCCAGTTGCCGGATGCCGGCAAAAATCAGGTGGTCGCTCTGGTCGATGCCGGTGCCAATGTGATCAATCTGACCGTGCTGCGCAATGGCCAGCAGGTCTATGCCCGCGAGCAGGCATTTGGCGGCGGCTTGTTGACCCAGGACATCGCGCGTCACTATGGCATGAGCTTTGAAGATGCCGAGGCGGCCAAGCGGGCCGACAATTTGCCGGAAGGTTACGAAATCGAGTTGCTGAATCCTTTCATGGAAAATCTGGCGCTTGAGGTTTCCCGTGCATTGCAGTTCTTCTTCACGTCGACCCAATACAACCAAGTCGATCATATCGTTCTGGCTGGTGGCTGCGCCGTTATCCCCGGCATCGATGAAGTCGTTGCAACAAGAACACAGGTCAATACGCTGATCGCCAACCCATTTGCCAACATGGTGCTGTCCGACCGGGTTCGCGCAAAGAGCCTGCTGGCTGACGCATCGTCGCTGATGGTGGCCTGCGGTCTGGCATTGCGGAGGTTCGATCCATCATGATTCGCATCAACCTCCTTCCGCATCGCGAAGAGGCGAAGAAAGCCAGGCGTGAGCAATTCTTCGTTCTGGCCGGACTGGTTTCAGTGCTCGGTGCGCTCATTGTGTTTGCCGGATACACCTTGATTGGCAGTTCGATTACCGATCAGGACAGTTCAAATACCTTCCTCAAGGGTGAAATCGCTGTCCTCGACAAGCAACTTGACCAGATTAAGCGTTTGAAAGAGCAAACCCAGGCCCTGCTATCCCGCAAACAGGTCATTGAAAATCTCCAGCGTGATCGGGGCGAAACGGTTTATCTGTTGAGCGAACTGGTCAAGCAGGTACCCGAGGGTATCTACCTCAAGTCACTGAAGCAGGATGGACTGAAGGTCAGCATTACCGGTCACGCCCAGTCGAATGCCCGCATTTCCGCACTGATGCGTAATCTTGAAGCGTCGCCGTGGATGGAAACGCCGCAACTGATCGAAAGTAAGGCGGTGGTGATCAACGGTCGGCGGATCAACGAGTTCGGCATGACTTTCGTGCTCACCCGCGTCCGGCCTGAAGACGAGAAGGTGAAAAAGTGAACGCCAAGACTATTTCCCTCCCCAATATCGATTTCCAGGCGATGGCCGATGATTTTCGGCTGATGAATCCGAATGATCCGGGCGCCTGGCCGCTGATTCCGAAAATTACTGTCCTGGTCGGCCTGTTTGCCGCAATCCTGATTGGTGGTTGGTGGTTCGTCTGGAATGACCAGCTGACCGAGCTCGAGACCAAGCAGAAAGAAGAAGAAACGCTCAAGCAGCAGTATGTCGACAAGAAGCGTCAGGCGGTCAATCTGGACCTGTATATCCAGCAACTGGCCGATATTGATCGTTCTTTTGGTGCTTTGCTCAAGCAGTTGCCGGACAAGTCCGAAATTGATGCCCTGCTGATTGAAGTCAACCAGGCCGGTCTTGGTCGTGGCCTGCAGTTCGAACTGTTCAAGCCGGGCCAGGAGCAGGTCAAGGATTTCTACGCCGAGTTGCCCATCGCCGTGAAGATCAATGGCAGCTATCATGACTTTGGGGCCTTTGCTGCTGATATCGCCAAGCTGCCGCGTATCGTGACCCTGAACAATATTTCCATTGCTCCGGCCCAGGCGGGCGGTCAACTGTCTCTGGACGCGACGACTAAAACCTTCCGCTATCTGGACGATGAAGAGATCGCCAAGCAGAAGAAGATTGAGCAGGAGAAGAAGGCAGCGCAAGGAGCGAAGAAGTGAAACGAATATTGCTCGTCGCCCTGTGTGGTTTCCTTGGTGCTTGCGCCGGCGGAAGCCACGAAGACCTGAAACAGTGGATGGCTGAAAACACCAAGGACATGCGCGGCAAGATACCTAAGTTGCCTGACGTCAAGCCTTACGAGCCGGTGCCCTACGATGTTGACGCGATGGTCGATCCGTTCAAGCCGAACAAGATCGAGCCGGAGTCGAAATACAAGCAGGTGGCCGGCAAGGGTGGTGCCTTCCAGCCCGATTTCGAGGCCCGTGAGGTACGTAACAGCCTGCTCGAGAAGTATCCGATCGAGTCACTGAAAATGATCGGCTACATGCATGTCAACAATCGTCCGATGGCGGTTGTGCAGGTTGAAGACAAGGTTAAGCAGGTCAAGGTTGGCGACTACGTTGGCCTTGATTTCGGTATGGTGACGCAGATTACGGACACGGAAGTTCAACTGCGCGAATTGATACAGGATTCTGCGGGTGACTGGACTGAGCGCAAGAGCTCGCTCTACCTGCAGAGCAAGGAGGGAAGCAAGAAATGAAATTCATCACCTATGCGATGGCTGTAGCCTCGGCCTGCCTTGCCTTCTCGTCTCCGGCGCGAGCCGAAGCGCCGCCTGCGAATACGATCGAAGCGGTCAACGTGGCCCAGCAGGGTAACGAAATCGCGTTGCGGATTGATCTCAAGGAGGCTTTGGCCTCTCCGCCCCCAGGGTTCAGCGTAGCCAACCCGGCCAAGATCGCCCTTGACTTCCAGTCGACCGCTAACGGTCTGGGCAAGACCAGCCAGGTCTTCAACCAGGGCGATTTGCGCGGCATGAACGTAGTTCAGGTCGGCGATCGCACCCGGATGGTGCTCAATCTTGTCCGCAACATGAACTACAAGACCCGGATCGATGGCAAGTCGCTCTATGTCACCCTGACGCCGATCGAGCGCCTGGCTGATTCAGCGGCTCAGCGCACGACGCGTTTTGCCGAAGAAAGTCTGGTCGGTTCGCGGCATGCAGTCAACGATGTGATGTTCCGTCGCGGTAAAGACGGCGAAGGTCGGATCATCGTCGATCTGAGCGATACCGGTACCGGTATCGACATTCGCCAGCAAGGCCCCAATCTGGTTGTCGACTTCATGAAGACGTCGGTGCCGGATCGCCTGCGCCGTAAGCTGGATGTCACTGATTTCGCTACGCCGGTCACGGCCGTCGAGACCAAGACTTTCGGCGACAACGTTCGCATGATCATTACGCCCAAGGGTGTCTGGGAACACAACGCTTACCAGAGCGACAACCAGTTCATCGTCGAGGTCAAACAGATCGTCGAAGATCCGAACAAGCTGGTGCAGGGTGCCAAGGTTGGTTATCAGGGTCCGCGTGTCAGCATCAATTACCAGAATGGCGACGTCCGTGCGCTGCTTCGTCTGATGGCCGAGGAACTCAACCTCAATGCCGTGATCAGCGAAACGGTCACCGGCACGACGACACTTGTGTTGAAGGATGTCCCGGCTGACCAGGTGATCGACATCATCTTCCAGCAAAAAGGTCTGGACATGCGCAAGAAGGGCAACATCATCATGATTGCCCCACGCGACGAAATTGCTACCCGCGAAAAGCTTGATTTCGAATCGAAGCAGCAGATCAGCGAACTAGAGCCGCTCAAGCTTGAGCAGTTCCAGTTGAATTATCAAAAGGCCGCTGATGTCGCCCGCCTGCTCTCCGGTGTTGCGGTTGGCGGCGTTGCTGCTGCCCCGGCTGCTGGTGCTGCGACCTCGACCCAGCGCATCCTCAGCAAGCGCGGTAGCGCTGTCGCCGATCCGCAGTCGAACATCGTCTTTGTTAACGATATTCCGACCAAGCTGGAAGAAATCCACACTTTCATCCGCGCCATTGATACGGCGGCTCGTCAGGTGCTGATCGAGGCACGTGTTGTCGAGGCGCAGGATAGCTTCAAGCGGGAACTGGGGGCTAAGCTCGGGCTCATCAATTCGAAGTCGAGTCAGATTCTGGGAACTGGTATCAATGTGGCCGGTGGGAAGATGACACCGGGAACCTCGACCACTACCGCTGGCGTTACAACGACAACGCCAGCGACCCTCACGCAGAATCCGATGGTCGGCGTCAATTTGCCGTTGCCAACTACGGGTGGAGCGCTCGCCTTCTCGCTGTTCAACTCGGCGGTTACCCGAATTCTCAATGTCGAAATCGCCGCCCTAGAGGAAGACGGTATCGGCAAGATCATTTCCAGCCCGCGCGTCATCACGGCCAACAACGTCAAGGCCAAGATCGAGGACGGTACGGAAGTTCCTTACATCAGCTTCCAGCCGGGTAGTGGTGGTGGTGCCGGCACTTATACCGTGGCCTTCAAGCCGGCCAAGCTTTCACTCGAGGCCACGCCGCAGATCACGCCCGAGGGTACGGTCCGGATGAACCTCATCGTCAAGAAGGAAGAGCCGGACTGGACCCGCGCCGTCAGCGTCAATGGCTTCCTCAATCCGCCGATCAAGAGCTCGGTAGTTGAAACCAACGTGGTTGTCGAAAATGGCGGCACGGTAGTGATTGGTGGCGTATTCATCACTGACATGCAGAACACCGTTGATAAGGTCCCGCTGCTCGGCGATATTCCGTTCCTTGGCTGGCTGTTCAAGTACAAGAACGAAACGGGCAAGCGTCGCGAACTGCTGATCTTCATCACGCCGCGCGTCATTTCGGACAAGATGCGCTTCGACTGATCGTCGATGGCCTTTAACTCACGGGGTCGGCTATGCCGGCCCTGTTTTTTTGTGCTTGGTGGGTAGTCGGCTAAAATCCGAACGTGGAAAATCGTCGCAACATCTATCTCGTCGGACTCATGGGGGCCGGCAAAACAACCGTTGGTCGTCAGTTGGCGAGGCGTCTGGCTCGGCCATTCTTCGATTCCGACCATGAAATCGTCGAGCGAACCGGTGTGCCGATCCCCACGATCTTCGAAATCGAAGGCGAGGATGGATTTCGTCGGCGCGAAGTGCAGACCATCCATGAATTGACGGAGAGCGACAACATCGTCATGGCCACTGGTGGCGGTGTCGTCCTCAATGCCGAAAACCGGCGCCGTCTGCACGATACCGGCTGGGTGGTTTACCTCAATGTGCCGCCCGCCATGCTCCATGAGCGGACCCGCCATGACCGCAATCGCCCATTACTGCATGTGGCCGACCCACTGGCCAAGCTCGAGGAACTACACGCCATACGCGACCCCCTGTATCGCGAGACGGCCCACATGGTGGTGGACGGCGGTCATCTGATGGCCTCCGGCATCGTCATGCATCTCCTGAGAGAATTTAACCGCCAATGCAAACCATGATCGAAACGCTCGGCGTCGCCCTGGGCGATCGCTCTTACCCCATCCATATCGGCAGCGGCCTGCTTGATCGAATGGACTTGATCCAGCCGCACATCAAACAGAAAAAAGTGGTGGTGGTGACCAATACCACCGTCGCTCCCCTTTATCTCGACAGGCTGCAGCGCACCCTCGAAAGTGGCAGAATCGCAGTGCTGCCGGTGATCCTGCCCGATGGCGAGCAATTCAAGACCTGGGAAACCCTGAATCTGGTTTTCGATGCCCTGCTCGGCGCCCGCTGCGAGCGCGGCACCACCCTGGTCGCTCTCGGTGGCGGGGTGATCGGTGATATGGGTGGCTTCGCTGCCTCCTGCTACCAGCGGGGAATGCCCTTCATTCAGGTGCCGACAACCCTGCTGTCGCAGGTTGACTCCTCGGTTGGCGGGAAGACGGCGATCAATCATCCGCTCGGCAAAAACATGATTGGTGCCTTTTATCAGCCGCAGCTAGTGCTGGCCGATATCTCGACACTGAACACGCTGCCCGAGCGTGAACTGAAAGCCGGCCTGGCCGAAGTGATCAAATATGGTCTGATTCGGGATATTGAGTTCTTTGCCTGGCTTGAGGCTAATCTGGAAAAGCTGCTGGATCGTGATCCGGTGGCGCTGACCTACGCAATACACCGCTCTTGTGCCAACAAGGCCGAGGTGGTGGCGGCCGATGAGAAAGAGATGGGCGAACGTGCGCTGCTCAATCTTGGTCACACATTCGGGCACGCCATCGAAACCGGAATGGGGTACGGCGAATGGCTGCATGGCGAAGCGGTGTCGGCCGGCACACTAATTGCTGCTGAGTTGTCGCATCAACTGGGATGGCTGGATGCGAATGCCGTTAAGCGGGTCGAACAGATTTTTGTTCGGGCCGGGCTGCCGGTGTTCGGACCGCGGCTTGGGTCCGCCAGATATCTCGAATTGATGAGCCATGACAAGAAGGTTCAGGATGGAAAGCTACGCCTGGTCCTCCTTCAGGAAATCGGTCGGGCTGTTGTTTCCGATCAGGCCAATGACCGCCAGATCGGGGTGGCAATCGAGGCCAGATGCACCTGAAGAGGGAATTTTTATTCTGAATGTGCCTGCTTGGTGCGTTGCAGCATCTTGAATTGACAGGGGTTTGCCAGTATATTTGATGGTTGCCTCTAATTTTCCTATAGGCTGAAGCAGAAAATATGCTGCTCGGCTGTTTTTCAACATTGGCCATGGTCATCGGCCAAGTTATTCGAAGGAATGCGTGTGATGGAACCGGGAGTACCTGAGCGGCAGGGTCTGTACGACCCCGCCAACGAGCACGATGCTTGCGGCGTGGGCTTTGTCGCCCATGTCAAAGGTCTTAAAAATCATGCCATCGTCGAACAGGGTTTGCAGATCCTGAAGAACATCGATCACCGCGGTGCCGTCGGTGCCGATCCCCTGCAGGGTGACGGCGCGGGTATCCTGATCCAGATTCCGGACCAGTTCTATCGCGAAGAAATGGCCCGCCAGAACGTCGAACTGCCGCCCGCCGGCGAGTACGGTGTCGGCATGGTCTTCCTGCCCCAGGAGGCCGCTTCGCGCCACGCCTGTATGGAAGAAATCGAGCGTTCGATTATCGGCGAAGGCCAGGTTGTTCTCGGCTGGCGCGACGTGCCGGTCAATCGCGACATGCCGATGTCGCCGACCGTGCGCGCCAAGGAGCCGGTGATCCGCCAGGTTTTCGTCGGCCGTGGTCCCGATGTCTTCGTCACCGATGCCCTCGAGCGCAAGCTCTACATCATCCGCCGCCGCGCCGCCAATGCGATCAAGTCGCTCAAGCTCAAGCACGGTCAGGAATTCTACGTACCGTCCTTCTCGGCCCGCACGGTCAACTACAAGGGTCTGCTGCTGGCCGACCAGGTCGGCGTTTACTACCTCGACCTTCAGGACAAGCGTACCGTCTCGGCGCTCGCCCTCGTACACCAGCGTTTCTCGACCAACACCTTCCCGACCTGGGATCTCGCCCATCCTTTCCGTTACATCGCCCACAACGGTGAAATCAACACCGTGCGCGGCAACGTCAACTGGTTCAAGGCACGCGAACAGGCGATTTCCTCGCCGATTCTCGGCGATGACCTGAAGAAGGTCTGGCCCCTGCATTACCCCGGTCAGTCTGACTCGGCCTCCTTCGACAATGCGCTCGAACTCCTCGTCATGGGCGGCGGCTACTCGCTGGCCCAGGCCGTCATGCTGATGATCCCGGAAGCCTGGGAAAAGCATTCGCAGATGGACGAGAACCGTCGCGCCTTCTACGAATACCACGCCGCCATGATGGAGCCGTGGGACGGCCCCGCCGCCGTCGCCTTCACCGATGGTCGCCAGATCGGCGCGACGCTCGACCGTAACGGTCTGCGTCCGGCCCGCTATCTCGTCACCGATGACGACCTCGTGGTCATGGCCTCCGAATCCGGCGTGCTGCCCATTCCGGAAAAGAAGATCGTCAAGAAATGGCGTCTGCAGCCGGGCAAGATGTTCCTGATCGACATGGAGCAGGGCCGCATCATCGACGACCAGGAGCTGAAAAACTCCCTGGCCAACGCCAAGCCGTACCGCGAATGGATCGACAAGATCCGCATCAAGCTCGACGAAGTCGAAGCGCCGAACGAGAAGTGCTCGGCCCCGGCTGCTTCGTTGCTCGATCGCCAGCAGGCTTTTGGCTACACCCAGGAAGACGTCAAGATCATTCTGGAACCGATGGTTCTGAACGGCGAAGAAGCCACCGGGTCGATGGGTACGGATTCCGCCCTGCCGGTCCTGTCGGCCAAGAACAAGACGCTCTACACCTACTTCAAGCAGTTGTTCGCCCAGGTCACCAACCCGCCGATCGACCCGATCCGCGAGGAACTGGTCATGTCGCTGGTCTCCTTCATCGGGCCGAAGCCGAACCTGCTCAACACCAACGACATCAATCCGCCGATCCGTCTCGAAGTGGCGCAACCCGTGCTGTCCTTCGACGACATGGAAAAGCTGCGCAATATCGAGAAATACACGTCCAACAAGTTCCAGTCCTTTGAACTGGATATTTGCTACCCGGTCGCCTGGGGCAAGGACGGTATCGAGGCGCGTCTCGCTTCGCTGGCCGCTGATGCGGAAGATGCGGTGCGTTCGGGCGCCAACATCCTGATCGTCTCCGACCGCAAGATCGATGCCGAGCATGTCGCCATTCCGGCCCTGCTCGCCACCTCGGCCATCCACCAGCACCTCGTCAAGAAGGGCCTGCGCACCAGCGCCGGTCTGGTGGTCGAAACCGGTTCGGCTCGCGAGACGCATCACTTCGCGCTGCTCGGTGGTTACGGTGCGGAAGCTGTGCACCCCTACGTTGCCCTCGAAACCATCTCCGGTTTCGCCAAGGGTGACGAGGAAAAGGCCGAGAAGTACGCCAAGAACTACGTCAAGGCCATCGGCAAGGGTCTCATGAAGGTGATGTCCAAGATGGGCATCTCGACCTACATGTCCTACACCGGCGCGCAGATTTTCGAAGCCATCGGCCTGCAAAAGGAATTTGTCGAGAAGTACTTCACCGGCACGCCCTCCAACGTCGAAGGCATTGGCGTGTTCGAAGTCGCCGAGGAAGCCATCCGTCTGCATGACGAAGCTTTCTCCAGCGATCCGGTGCTCGCCACCATGCTTGATGCCGGCGGCGAATACGCCTACCGCACGCGTGGCGAAGAGCACATGTGGACGCCCGACTCGATTGCCAAGCTGCAGCACTCGACGCGCTCGGGCAAGTACGAGACTTACAAGGAATACGCCAAGCTGATCAACGATCAGACCAAGCGTCACCTGACCCTGCGTGGCCTCTTCGAATTCAAGCCAACGGGCACCCCGGTGCCGCTGGACGAAGTCGAATCCGCCAAGGAAATCGTCAAGCGTTTCGCTACCGGTGCCATGTCGCTCGGCTCCATCTCGACCGAAGCGCACACCACGCTGGCCATCGCCATGAACCGGATCGGCGGCAAGTCGAATACCGGAGAAGGCGGTGAGGATGCCAAGCGTTTCGTGCCCCTGAAGGCTGGTCAGAAGCTCTCGGAAGTGGTCGGTGCCTCGCGCATCGAACGCGACTACACCTTCCAGGAAGGCGATTCGCTGCGTTCCGCCATCAAGCAGGTCGCCTCCGGCCGCTTTGGTGTGACCACCGAATACCTGGTCAATGCCGACCAGATCCAGATCAAGATGGCACAAGGTGCCAAGCCGGGTGAAGGCGGCCAGTTGCCGGGTCACAAGGTTTCCGAATACATCGGTTTCCTGCGTCACTCGGTGCCGGGTGTCGGCCTCATTTCGCCGCCGCCGCACCACGACATCTACTCGATTGAAGACTTGGCTCAGCTCATTCACGACCTGAAGAACGCCAATTCCAAGGCATCCATCTCGGTCAAGCTGGTGTCCGAAGTTGGTGTCGGCACGGTTGCTGCCGGTGTCGCCAAGGCCAAGGCCGATCACCTCGTCATCGCCGGTTTTGACGGTGGTACCGGCGCGTCGCCGCAATCCTCGATCAAGCATGCCGGTACGCCGTGGGAACTCGGCCTCTCCGAGACCCAGCAGACCCTGGTTCTAAACCGCCTGCGTTCGCGTATTCGCGTCCAGGTCGATGGTCAGATGAAGACCGGTCGCGACGTTGTCATCGGTGCCCTGCTGGGTGCCGACGAATTCGGTTTCGCCACCGCTCCGCTGGTTGTCGAAGGCTGCATCATGATGCGCAAGTGCCATCTGAATACCTGCCCGGTCGGCGTTGCGACGCAAGATCCGGAACTGCGCAAGCGTTTCTCCGGCCAGCCTGAGCATGTCGTCAATTTCTTCTTCTTCATTGCCGAAGAAGTCCGCGAAATCATGGCCCAGCTCGGTATCCGCAAGTTCGACGACCTCGTCGGCCGCGCCGACCTGCTCGACATGCGCGCCGGTATCGAACACTGGAAGGCCAAGGGTCTGGATTTCTCGAAGATCTTCTTCCAGCCGAACGTCCCGGCCGACGTGCCGCGTCTGCATACGGAAACGCAGGATCATGGTCTCGAAAAGGCGCTCGACCACAAGCTGATCGCCCAGGCCAAGCCGGCCCTCGAAAAGGGCCAGAAGGTCCAGATCGAAACGACCATCATCAACGTCAACCGCACCTGCGGCACCATGCTCTCGGGCGAAGTGGCCCGCCGCTACGGTCAGGCCGGCCTGCCGGACGACACCATCCACGTCAAGCTGACCGGCACCGCCGGCCAGGCTTTCGGCGCCTTCCTGGCCAAGGGCGTGACCCTGGAACTGACAGGTGAAGGTAACGACTACGTCGGCAAGGGCTTGTCGGGCGGTCGCCTGATCATCAAGCCGAGCCCGGACTTCCGTGGTGACACGCAGCAGAACATCATCTGCGGCAACACCGTGATGTACGGCGCGACCGAAGGCGAGGCCTTCCTCGCCGGCGTCGGCGGCGAACGCTTCTGTGTTCGTAACTCGGGTGGCACGGCCGTGGTTGAAGGCGTAGGTGACCACGGTTGCGAATACATGACCGGTGGCACCGTCGTTGTTCTCGGTATGACCGGGCGCAACTTCGCAGCCGGCATGTCGGGCGGCATTGCCTACGTGCTCGACGAGGACGGCAGCTTTAAGCATCGCTGCAACCTCGCCCAGGTAGCCCTTGAGAAGGTCCTCCCGGCCTCGCGTCATGCCGCCGGCGAGCCACTGCACCTCGGCATTGCCGACGAAACCCAGCTCAAAGAGCTGATCACCCGTCACGCCGAATACACCGGCAGCGAGACCGCCAAGAACATCCTCGGCAACTGGGATGCCTACCGCGAGAAGTTCGTCAAAATCTACCCGCACGAGTACAAGCGCGCCCTCACCGAGATGGCTGCCGCACAGAAGGAGGCCGCATAATGGGCAAGCCGACTGGTTTCATGGAGTTCGAGCGTCTCTCCGAGTCGTATGACCCGGTTGAACAGCGCCTCAAGCACTACAAGGAATTCGTTCATACCCTGAACGACGAGGACGCCAAGACACAGGGCGCCCGCTGCATGGATTGCGGCATTCCGTTCTGCAACAACGGCTGCCCGGTGAACAACATCATTCCGGACTGGAATGACCTGGTTTACCGTGGCAACTGGAAGCAGGCGCTGGAAGTGCTGCATTCCACCAACAACTTCCCTGACTTCACCGGCCGCATCTGTCCGGCCCCCTGCGAAGCCGCCTGTACGCTCGGCATCAACGCGGCGCCGGTGGGCATCAAGTCGATCGAGCATGCGATCATCGACAAGGGCTGGGAAATGGGCTGGGTTGTGCCGCAGCCGCCGAAGAGCAAGACCGGCAAGAAGGTCGCCATCGTCGGTTCCGGCCCGGCCGGTCTGGCCGCTGCCCAGCAGTTGGCGCGGGTTGGTCACGACGTCACCGTATTCGAGAAGAGCGATCGTCTCGGCGGCCTGCTCGCCTATGGCATCCCCGACTTCAAGATGGAAAAGACCCTGGTCGACCGTCGCGTCGCCCAGATGGAAGCCGAAGGCGTCACCTTCAAGACCAAGGTCCTGATCGGTGACAAGAACCTGCCGGCCGGCATCAACAACGATGCGACGACGGTGATTTCGGCTGACCAGCTGAAAGCCGATTTCGATGCCGTCATCCTCGCCGCCGGTTCCGAAGTGCCGCGCGATCTGCCGGTGCCGGGCCGCGAACTGAAGGGCATCTACGCCGCGCTCGAATTCCTCATTCCGCAGAACAAGGAAGTCCAGCAGGGCAAGGCCAACCCGATCAACGTCAAAGGCAAGCACGTCATCGTCATTGGCGGCGGCGATACCGGTTCCGACTGCGTCGGCACCTCGAATCGCCATGGCGCCGCCTCGGTCACCCAGTTCGAACTGATGCCGATGCCGCCGGAAGAGGAAAACAAGGAGCTGACCTGGCCGTACTGGCCGTACAAGCTGCGCACTTCTTCCTCGCACGATGAAGGCTGCACGCGCGATTTCGCCGTTGCCACCAAGGGTTTCGTCGATGATGGCAAGGGCAGCGTCAAGGCGCTCAAGGCTGTCCGTCTCGACTGGAAGGACGGCAAGATGAGCGAAGTTGCCGGTTCGGAATTCGAACTGCCGTGCGATAACGCCTTCCTGGCCATGGGTTTCACCAATCCGGTGGGTGGATTGCTGGACGCCTTTGGCGTCGAGAAGGATGCACGCCAGAATGCCAAGGCGACGACCGACGAGGCCGGCTGCTACAAGACCAATGTCGCCAAGGTCTATGCCGCCGGTGACGTGCGTCGTGGCCAGTCGCTGGTCGTCTGGGCGATCCGCGAGGGTCGTCAGGCGGCGCGTGAAGTTGATCTTTTCCTGATGGGCGCGACGACGCTGCCACGCTAAGTCAATACCGTTGCAAGAAGAGCCCCGCTGTCTGAAAAGCCGGCGGGGCTTTTGTTTTTTTGGCGGGACTTCTGGCCTTTAGCGACATAGGGCATTATGGTGGCAATACAGGCCGGCATGTCGTGGCAGCGTGCCTGCTGATTTCAAGGGGGAAACCATGTCAGCTGAACTTCAGCCTGCTTTGCAGGTGACCATGCCAAGTGGCGCACTCGACGGACACATGCTGCTGATTCTGGGCATCATGGTGTTGGCCGGGATTCTTGGCGGGGCGGCCAATTACTTCCTGTCTGAACGCCGCGTCGACCAGGGTGGGCAGGACTGGCTCAAATATCCGGTATTCGGTGTCGTCGCCGCCCTGACCGTGCCGCTGTTTCTCAACATGCTGTCGAGTACCCTGCTTGAGGGGGCGCGAACCAAGCCGCTCGACCTGTACGTGTTTTCAGGGTTCTGCCTGATCTATGTGGTCGCTTCCCGGCGGTTTTTTGAAAACATGGCGCAGCGACTGATGGCGCAGATCGATCAGCTCCGGCGTGAGGTCGGTCGCATCGAACAGAAAAAGCAGGAAAAGCCCGCCGTACTCATCGCCAAGGCCGATCAGGAAGTCCGGAAACCGGTCGAGCCGGATCCTCGGGATGCACTCTCCTACAACGATGTTGAAATCCTGCGGGCCTTGTCCGAAGGTGGCTTTGTCTATGGAAATCTTGCCGCCATTTGTGACAGTACCGGGTTGGAGCGCGATTTTGTCAGTCAGCGCCTGACAGTCTTGAAGACCATGGGTGTCATCGAGACCCGGATTAACGACAAGAACGTCCTGCACTGGTTTGTTTCGGCCCGAGGCAAATCTGTGCTCGGCGACATCATGAGCGGCGAGGGCGTGAAAAAAAGCGCCTGACCGTCCGGCTTGCATCACGCAATCGAGACCTGCCCCGCCATCTGAAAAGCCGGCGGGGCTTTTGTTTTCTTGACGGGATTTGCGCTGGATCAAAAGTCGACCCCAGCAAATGCTGCGCCGGCTTCGACAGTGTGTGACTATCATGTGAAAATGCAGCTTACCCAACTGCACAAGATTCTGCCCATAATGAATATCGTCATACTCGCTGCCGGCCAGGGCAAGCGCATGCATTCCAACCTGCCCAAGGTCCTGCACCCGATAGCCGGCAAACCACTGGCCCAGCATGTGATCGATACGGCTCGCCTTCTTGCGCCCGAGAAGTTGATCGTGGTGTACGGCCATGGTGGTGAAGTGGTTCGCGCCACGCTTGCTGCCGACGATATCCTGTGGGCTGAGCAGGCCCAGCAACTGGGTACCGGCCACGCGGTCGCCCAGGCCGTATCGCAACTGGGTCAAGCCGCCCAGACACTGGTCCTTTACGGCGATGTTCCCCTGACCTCGGTAGCCACGCTGAAGCGCCTGTTGCAGGCAGGCAAGGACGGTCTGGCCATCCTTACCGTCGACCTTGCCAACCCCACCGGCTATGGGCGCATGGTGCGAAATGCTGCCGGAGATATTGTACGTATTGTCGAGGAAAAGGATGCGACGCCCGAGGACAAGGCAATCCGTGAGGTCAACACCGGCATCATGGCGATGCCCACCGCACGACTGGCCGACTGGCTGGGCAAGCTCAAGAACAACAACGCCCAGGGCGAGTACTACCTGACCGACATCGTGGCGCTGGCCGTTGCTGAAGGCCTGCCGGTACGTTCGGCCCAGCCGGAAGGCGAATGGGAGGTTCTCGGCGTCAATAGCAAGGTGCAGCTGGCCGAACTGGAGCGCCAGCACCAGCGCAATCTGGCCGACGAGTTACTGGTTGCCGGGGTAAGGCTGGCCGATCCGGCGCGTATCGATATCCGGGGCACTTTGACCCATGGCCGCGATGTATCGATCGATGTCGGCTGCGTCTTCGAGGGCAGGGTTGAACTGGCCGATGCCGTCGATGTCGGCCCCTATTGCGTGCTGAAGAACGTCAAAGTCGGTGCCGGTACGCGCATCGCTGCTTTTTGCCATTTCGAGGATGCGGTTATCGGTCCGGATGGGGTGCTTGGCCCCTACGCCCGACTGCGTCCGGGGACCGAGCTTGGGCCGGAAGTCCATATCGGCAACTTCGTCGAGGTCAAGAAGAGCGTCATCGGCGCCCAGTCGAAGGCCAATCATCTGGCCTACATCGGCGATGCCGAGATCGGCCAGCGCGTCAATGTCGGTGCCGGTACGATCACCTGCAACTACGACGGGGCCAACAAGTTCAAGACCATCATCGAAGACGACGTTTTCATCGGCTCGGATACGCAACTGGTCGCCCCGGTCACCGTTGGTCGTGGGGCCACACTGGGAGCCGGCACGACCTTGACCAAGAATGCCCCGCCTGATGCACTGACCGTGTCGCGGGCCAAACAGATGACCTTGTCGGGCTGGGAACGCCCGAAGAAAGTGACCAAATAATGGATTGGGGATTCATGGCGTTTGCGCTGGTGTCGACCTTGTCTCTGGCCGGCGGTGGCCTTTTGCTGCTCATCGGCTATATCGGCACCGTTCCGGCAGCCTTCAGCTTCGGCTGGAAAACGGGGTTGCCGGTATTGTTCCTGCCGGTCATCGGTCCGGTCTGGTTTGCGCTGAGTCGCGGTCCGGCGTTCCGGCGGGCTGCCATCCAATTGATCGCTGGTGTCGCACTGGTGGCCGTGGCGACCGGACTGATCATCGGCCTGGGGCCGCACTTTGCCGAAAAAATTGTCGCGGAAATGATCGAGGCAGATCAAAAAACACGTTGATTCACTGCTGATTTATTGCTTAGGGAGAAAAAGATGTCCAAGTACACCACCGAGGCTCTTCGTTCTGTAGCGCTGGTTGGCCATGGTGCTGCCGGCAAGACCAGTCTGGCCGAGGCCCTGCTCTTTGCCACCGGCACCATCAATGCCCAGGGCAGCGTCGACAAGGGCAATACGGTCGCCGACTTCGATAGCCAGGAAAAAGAGGCGGGCCACTCCCTGACGTCTGCGGTCGTCAATTTTGGCGTTGAAAACACCCATGTTCACCTTATCGACACGCCGGGCTACCCGGATTTCTCGGGCCAGGCGATTGCTGCGCTGGCCGGGGTCGATACCGCTCTGATCGTGATCAATGCCCAGACTGGCGTCGAACTGATGACCGAGCGCATGATGTGCTATGCCGCTGATCGCCAGTTGTGCCGGATGATCGTGATCAACAAGATTGATGCCGAAAACCTCGATCTGCCCGGCCTGGTCGCCGATATTCGCGAACGCTTCGGCAAGCAGTGCATGCTGCTCGACCTGCCGGCGCATGGTGCTGCCGATGTCGTCGAAGTGCTTGAACATCAGGCCGGCGATGCCGATTTTGAATCGGTAGCGGCGGCTCACCGGGCGCTGATCGATCAGATCGTCGAAGAGGACGAAGACCTGTTGGCCCAGTACCTTGAGGATGGAGCCGACCCGACGGCGGCCGCCCTGCATGCCCCGTTCGAAAAGGCGCTGCGCCAGGGCCACCTGATTCCCATCCTGTTTACCTCGGCCAAGACCGGTGCCGGCATCAAGGAATTGCTGCATGTGCTGGCCGCTCTGGCCCCGAACCCGGCTGAGGGCAACCCGCCGCCCTTCTACAAGGGTGAGCCGGGCGACAAGACCGAGCCGTTCCAGGCTGTGCCGGATGCCACCAAACACGTGCTGGCCCACGTTTTCAAGGTGGTGGCCGATCCCTACATGGGCAAGATCGGCGTCTTCCGTGTCCATCAGGGGACGATGAAGAAAGACATGCAACTGTTCGTCGGCGACAGCAAGCGGCCGATCAAGGTCGGACACCTGTACCAGTTGCAGGGCAAGGACAGTATCGAAGTCGATGAACTCCTGCCGGGGGATATTGGCGCCATCGCCAAGATCGACGAAATCGACTTTGACTGCGTCCTGCACGATTCGCATGACGAAGATCACATCCACCTGGTGCCGCTCGAATTTCCCAAGCCGATGGCCGGTCTGGCTGTCGAAACCAAGAAAAAGGGCGACGAGCAGCGCCTTTTCGACATTCTCGGCAAGCTGGCCATGGAAGATCCGACCTTCGTCATCGAGCGTCATCCGACAAGCAATGAAACGGTTGTTCGCGGTCTCGGCGAAATTCACCTCAAGGCCAAGCTGGCCCGCATGGCCGGCCAGTACAAGCTCGAAGTCGATACCAAACCGCCGCGCATTCCCTACTGCGAAACGATCACCGGCTCGGCGGAAGCCATGTACCGGCACAAGAAGCAGTCGGGTGGTGCCGGCCAGTTCGGCGAAGTGCATCTGCGCATCGAGCCGAAAGGACGCGGCGAAGGCTTCGAATTCGTCGACGCGGTCAAGGGTGGGGTTATTCCCGGCGTCTTTATGGCGGCTGTTGAAAAGGGTATCCGCCAGGGCCTGGAAGGCGGCGTCGTTGCCGGTCATGCCGTCGATGACCTGAAAGTCACCGTTTTCGACGGCAAAACGCACGCTGTCGATGGCAAGGAAGTGGCCTTTACCATCGCCGGGCGCAAGGCTGTCATCGAAGCGATACGCGGTGCCAAACCGATCGTCCTGGAACCGATTGTGAACATCGAGATCATCGTGCCGGAAACGGCCATTGGTGACCTCACTGGTGACCTGTCTGGCCGCCGCGGCCACATTACCGGCACCGACGGGCGTGGTCACGGCATGGCAGCGATCACTGGCGAAGTGCCGCTGGCTGAACTCAACGACTATCAGTCACGTCTCAAGTCGCTGACCGGCGGCCAGGGCAGCTACACCATTGAGTTCTCGCGCTACGCCGCCGTCCCGCCAAATGTGCAGCAGCAACTGGCAAGCCGGTTCCAGTTGCATGATGACGATGAGTGAGTCTGGCGTTCGGCCATTTGCTTTCCCGGGATGAGCCGGAAAGGCGAATAGGGAAATGGGGCCACAGGGCCCCATTTCTTTGTGTCTTCCGATGCGAAGCGGCTGTCTAGCTAGCCCCACCTGACCAGTTAACTGTCGCCAGAAACAGATAACCGGCCCCATACACCGTCTTGATGAAAGCCGGGCTTTGCGCGTCCGGTTCGAGCTTGCGGCGCAGGCGCGAGATGCGGACGTCGATGGCACGATCATTTGGTGCGAGATCGCGGGTGCCCATCAGTTTTTCGCGTTGCAGGATGCGGTTCGGATTGTTGACGAAGACTTTCAGCAGGTCGGCTTCTGCCGTGCTCAGGGCGTGCTCCTCGCCGCTCGGTTCGGTCAGCGTGTTATTGCCGAGATTGAAGCGCCAGCCGGAAAATTCCGCAATCTGGCGGGCCGGGGTTTCGCCGCCTTCGCGCCGGCGCACGATGCTGCGTACGCGGGCCACCAGTTCGCGCGGCTCGAAAGGTTTGAGGACGTAGTCGTCGGCGCCGAGTTCGAGGCCCATGACCCGGTCGCTGACGTGGGCTCGCCCGGTCAGGATCAGGATGCCGCAGCCGGATTGGGCGCGCACGCGCTGCATGGCCTCGATGCCGTCCATGTCCGGCAGGCCGAGGTCGATGATGCACAGGTCCGGGGCGAGTGTGCGCAGGCGGCGCAGCAGATCGCCGGCACTGCGGCACCAGACGGTGCGGAAGCCGAAGTCGGCGAGCACCTGTTCGATGATCTTGGCGACGTCCGGATCGTCTTCAACGATAGCGATCAATTTTGCGGGTTCGTTGTCTTTCATGGTTTTTCTCGATGGGCGGCGCGCAGGGCGCGGGCCAGGTCCTGGCGGACGAAAGGTTTGGCGAGCACGGGAAGGTCGCTGCCAACCTCGGCTTCGTCGGTATAGCCGCTCATCAGCACGATGCGCATTGCGGGATGGATGATCAGCGCCTGGTCGGCCAGTTGGCGTCCATCGATGCCGCCGGGCATGATGACGTCACTGACGACAATGGCGATATCGGGAATCTGCTCGATCATGGCCAGTGCCTGCACACCATCTTCTGCTTCGATGACCGGATAGCCGAGGTCGATCAACTGCTGGCGGACAACCCGTCGCACGTTGGGTTCGTCTTCAACGAGCAGGACCAGTTCCCCTCCGTTGGGAAGGGCGGCGTCATCGCCGGGGGCATCGATCTCCGGTTCCGGGGTGGTCAGCGGCAGCACCATGAGGACGGTCGTTCCCTGCTCCGGCTGGCTCTGGATCGAGATACCACCGCCGGACTGCTTGGCGAAACCGTAGGCCATGGCCAGGCCGAGACCGCTACCGAGGCCGAGTCGCTTGGTCGTGAAGAAGGGTTCGCAGGCGCGGGAGAGGGTCTTGCTGTCCATGCCGCAGCCGTTGTCGGCAACTTCGATCAGGGCGTACTGGCCAGGACCGACGTCGAAGGTGGCGGCATCGGTGGACAGTTCGACGGCGCGGGCAGCAATATGGAGGCGACCGCCTTGCGGCATGGCGTCGCGGGCGTTGAGGGCGAAATTGAGCAGTGCGCTTTCAAGCTGGCCGGGGTCAACCAGGGCATGCACGGTCGTCCCTGCTACATCGGTGGAGACGGCGATGGTCTCGGGGAGCGAACGGCGGACCAGTTTGCCCAGGTTGACGATGAGCTGCCCAATGTCGACGGCCTGCGGCTCGAGAGGTTGTTGCCGCGAGAAGGTGAGCAGGCGCTTGATCAGCTGAACACCACGGCGGGCTGATTGCAGGGCCGGTTCAACGAATTCGTTGACGGCCGAATCATCCGGGCGGTGGTCCTGAAGGGCGGCGAGGTTGCCGATGATCACCGTTAGCAGATTGTTGAAATCATGTGCCAGGCCGCCAGTCAGCTGGCCGATGGCTTCCATTTTCTGAGCCTGGACGAGGGCGGCCTGCATGCGTTTCTGCTCGGTGATTTCGTGCGAAAAGACGAAAAATCCGAGACTGCTTCCATCGGTGGTGATTTCCGGCACCAGGGTGCTGCGGGCGAAGACGGTCTGCCCCTGGCGTTCCATCTGGTACTCGTAAGTGACCTGTTGGCCGGCTAGTGCCCGCCGCACCGGGTCGCGCACCTGGCTATAGACCTGTGGCCCGATGACATCGAGCACAGCGCGGCCGGTAACGCCGCCTTCCGGGTGGCCGTACCAGTCGGAATAGCCCTTGTTGGCGTACTGGTAGACCTCGTTCTGGTCGACATATCCGATCAGAATGGGAATGGTGTCGTTGATCAGGCGCAAGCGTTCTTCGCTGCGGCGCAGGGCGGCGGCGATCCGTTCGTTTTCCTCGCTGGCCCGGCGCAGGTTGGCGTTGGCGTTTTCCAGCTGGGCGGTGCGGCGGCGCACCCGTTCGTCGAGCTGGATGTTCTGGTATTCCGTCAGGTTTTCGATATAGCGCTGTTCGGTGACGTCGCTGTAGAGCGTGACGAAGCCCTTGTGCGCCAGCGGCTCGCCGCGCAGGAGCAGGACGCGGCCATTGGGACGCTGGCGCTCGGTGACGTGTGGCGCGAAATTCCGGGCGGCGGCAACCCGCTCGGCAATCTGGGCTTCGATGTCGCCCGGGCCATATTCGCCGCGCTCGGCGTTGTGGCGAATGAAGCCGGCAAATGGCGCGCCGATATAAGCCAGTTCATCGGGAAATTCGAGCAGCTTGAGAAAGGTCCGGTTCCAGGCGACCAGACAGAGGTTGGCATCGAAAACCGTAATGCCCTGGTCGAGCAAATCCAGTCCGGCCTGCAGCATTTCATGGCGCGGGGGTTGGTGGGGAGACGAGGGGGTTTCCACAAGCATCGGTCGATTCTAGTGCACGGGACAGGGTGGATTTCGTGATGTAACGATTCGTTACATTCTGCCAATAGTTGCGCAAGAGTGTTTTGCCATCCTCTCGATCAATAAAAAAATACTTGCGCCAACGAGAACAGCACTCGGCAAGAAATCGTGAGGAGATAACCTGTGGTGAACCCGTATTCCGTTGGGCTGGAGCAAAATCCGGCCAATTATGTTCCGCTGTCCCCGCTCAGCTTTCTCGAGCGCTCGGCTTTTGTCTACCCGAGACGCATTTCGGTCATTCAGGGCGACCGCCAGTACACCTGGAAGGAAAGCTACGACCGTAGCCGCCAGCTCGCCTCGGCGCTGAAGAATCGCGGCATTGGCAAGGGCGATACCGTCGCCGTCATGCTGCCCAACACTGCTTCGATGTTCGAGTGCCATTTCGGCGTGCCGATGATCGGTGCCGTGCTCAATACCCTGAACACCCGCCTCGACGCCGAAGCCATCGCCTTCATGCTGGCCCATGGCGAAGCCAAGGTGCTGATCACCGATCCCGAATTCACCAAGGTCGTCAAGGGTGCGCTGGAATTGCTCGACGGGCCGAAGCCGCTGGTCATTGACAGCCTTGACCCGGATTACCACGAGGGCGAGTCTCTCGGGGAAAAGAGCTACGAAGACTTCCTGCTCGAAGGCGAGCCCGACTTCGCCTGGCTACTGCCGGAAAACGAGTGGGATGCCATTGCCCTGAACTACACCTCGGGCACCACCGGCAATCCCAAGGGTGTTGTCTACCACCATCGTGGCGCCTACCTCAATTCGGCCTCCAACATCATTTCCTGGGGCATGCCGCCGCACTCGGTCTATTTGTGGACCCTGCCGATGTTCCATTGCAACGGCTGGTGCTTTCCGTGGACCCTGGCGGCCAACGCCGGTACCAGTGTCTGCCTGCGCAAGGTCGATCCGGCCCTGATCTTCGGTTTGATCAAGGAGCACAAGGTCAGCCACATGTGCGGTGCGCCGATTGTGTACGGCATGATGATCAATGCCCCGGCTGCCCTCAAGGAAGGCATCGAGCACCAGGTTAATGGCCTGATCGCCGGTGCCGCGCCTCCGGCTGCCATCATCGAAGGCTGCGAAACGATGGGTTTCAACATTACCCACGTTTATGGTCTGACCGAAACCTACGGACCGGCCTCGGTCTGTGCCAAGCACCCGGAATGGGACAAGCTGCCGATCGACCTGCGCGCCGCCCGTAACGGCCGTCAGGGCGTGCGTTATCACATGCAGGAAGCGATTGCCGTGCTCGACCCGGTGTCGATGGAAGCGGTGCCCTGGGATGGTGAAACGATGGGCGAGATCATGTTCCGCGGCAACCTGGTCATGAAGGGTTACCTGAAGAATCCGAAGGCAACCGAAGAAGCCTTCGCCGGCGGTTGGTTCCATACCGGCGACCTGGCCGTCGTGCATAGCGACGGTTACGTCAAGATCAAGGATCGCTCCAAGGACGTCATCATCTCTGGCGGCGAGAACATTTCCTCGCTGGAAGTCGAGGATGTCCTCTATCGTCATCCGGCAGTCATTGCTGCCGCCGTGGTCGCCAAGCCGGACGAGAAGTGGGGCGAAGTGCCGGCTGCCTTCATTGAACTGAAGGTCGATGCCAAGTGCACCGAAGCCGAGATCATCGAACACTGCCGCGCCCATCTGGCCCGTTTTAAGGTGCCGAAGACCGTGGTGTTCGGCGAATTGCCCAAAACCTCGACCGGCAAGATCCAGAAGTACGTCCTGCGTCAGCACGCCAACTCGGCGCTCGCCATCGAGTAATCCTTGCGTTTGCCCCCCGGTCACTGGCCGGTGGGGCTTCTTTTTGCCTCGACAGGCGGAGATTCCCATGAAAATTCTCGTACCCGTAAAACGTGTGGTTGATTACAACGTCAAGGTTCGCGTCAAGGCCGATGGCACTGGTGTTGATCTGGCCAACGTCAAGATGAGCATGAACCCCTTCGATGAAATCGCCATTGAAGAAGCCGTCCGCCTCAAGGAAGCCGGCATTGCGACGGAAGTCGTTGCTGTCTCGTGTGGTGTCGCCGCCTGCCAGGAAACCCTGCGCACGGCGATGGCGATTGGTGCCGACCGTGGCATCCTCGTTGAAACCGATGTCGATCTCCAGCCGCTGGCCGTCGCCAAGCTGTTGAAGGCCCTGTGCGACAAGGAACAACCGCAACTCGTCATCTGCGGCAAGCAGGCCATCGACGACGATGCCAACCAGACCGGCCAGATGCTCGCCGCCCTGCAGAACTGGCCGCAAGCCACCTTCGCCTCCAAGGTCGTCATCGCCAACGGCAAGGCGGCCGTTACTCGCGAAATTGACGGCGGTCTCGAGACCCTCGAAATCTCCCTGCCGGCAGTGGTGTCCACCGACCTGCGCCTCAACGAGCCGCGTTACGCCACGCTGCCCAACATCATGAAAGCCAAGAAGAAGCCGCTCGACACCGTCAAGCCGGCTGACCTCGGTGTCGATGTCGCCCCGCGCCTGAGCACCCTCAAGGTCGCCGAACCCGCCAAGCGCAGTGCCGGCATCCGCGTCGCCGATGTCGCTGAACTCGTCAACAAACTCAAGAACGAAGCCAAGGTGATCTGATCATGACTATTCTTGTAATCGCCGAACACGACCACGCCAGCCTCAAGGCCGCCACCCTCAATACCGTTGCTGCGGCCCAGAAGATTGGCGGCGACATTCACGTCCTCGTCGCTGGCAGCAACTGCGCTGCTGCCGCCCAGGCCGCCGCCGGCCTGCAAGGTGTTACCCAGGTAAAAGTGGCCGACGCCGCCCACTACCAGAGCCAGACCGCCGAGAATCTGACGGCGCTGGTCATCGCCAACGCATCCGGCTACAGCCACATCCTGGCCCCGGCCACCACCTTCGGCAAGAACCTCCTGCCGCGCGTTGCCGCTCTGCTCGACGTCGCGCAGATTTCCGAAATCACCGGTGTTGAATCGGCTGACACCTTCGTTCGTCCGATCTACGCCGGCAATGCGCTGGCGACGGTGAAGAGCGCCGACAGCGTCAAGGTCATCACCGTGCGGACCACCGCTTTCGATGCCGTCGCCACTGGCAACAGCGCCCCGGTCGAAGCCATCGCGGCGGCCGCTGATACGGCACAGAGCACGCTGACCCACCGCGAACTGACCAAGTCCGAGCGTCCCGAACTGGGCGCTGCCAAGATCATCGTCTCCGGTGGCCGTGGTCTGGGCAGTGGCGAGAACTATCACGCCCTGCTTGAGCCGCTTGCCGACAAGCTCGGTGCCGCCCTTGGTGCTTCCCGCGCCGCCGTCGATGCCGGCTTCGTGCCGAACGATTATCAGGTCGGCCAGACCGGCAAGATCGTCGCGCCGCAGCTCTACATCGCCGTCGGTATCTCGGGTGCCATCCAGCATCTGGCCGGCATGAAGGAGTCGAAGGTCATCGTCGCCATCAACAAGGACCCCGACGCACCGATCTTCCAGGTCGCCGATTACGGGCTGGTGGCGGATCTGTTCGAAACCATTCCGGCCCTCGTCGCCGCCGTCTAAACACGTATTACGGAGAGTAATCCATGAGCACCTATATCGCCCCGATTCGCGACATGCAGTTCGTCCTCAACGAAGTGGCCGGCCTCGAAGAAATCTGCGCCTTGCCCGGTAACGAGGAATGTTCCGTCGACCTCGTCGAGTCCATCCTCGACGAAGCCTCGAAGTTCGCCACCGGCGTGCTTGACCCGATCAATAGCGTCGGTGATCGCGTCGGTCACGTCTGCAAGGATGGCGTTGTCACCACCGCGCCGGGGTTCAAGGAAGCCTACAAGCTGTTCGCCGAAACCGGCTGGAACGCCATGCCTTTCGATCCGGAATATGGCGGCCAGGGTTTGCCGGCTGTCGTCTCGATGGCTGTCAATGAAATGTGGAAGGGCGCCAACATGGCCTTCGGCCTGTGCCCCATGCTCACCGGTGGTGCCATCGAAGCCATCGCCCACCACGCTTCCGACGAACTGAAGCAGATCTACCTGCCGAAGATGATCGAAGGCACGTGGACAGGCACCATGAACCTGACCGAGCCGAACGCCGGCTCCGATCTCGCCGCTATCTCCAGCAAGGCCAAGGCGGTTGGCGATGGGTCCTATCTGGTCAGCGGTACCAAGATTTTCATCACCTGGGGCGAGCATGATGTTGCCGAGAACATCATTCACCTTGTGCTGGCCCGCCTGCCGGATGCGCCGCCGGGACTGAAGGGAATTTCGCTCTTCCTCGTGCCAAAGTTCCTGGTCAATGCCGACGGTTCGCTCGGCAAGCGTAACGACCTGATCTGCGCCTCGATCGAACACAAGCTCGGCATCCACGGCAGCCCGACCGCCGTCATGTCCTATGGCGAAAACGAAGGGGCTGTCGGCTACCTGATCGGCGACGAGAACAAGGGTATCGGCTACATGTTCACGATGATGAACCACGCCCGCGTCAACGTGGGTCTGGAAGGTGTCGGCATCGCCGAACGCGCCTACCAGCACGCCCTGTGGTACGCCCGTGAGCGCGTTCAGGGCAAGATCATCGGCGACAAGTCGGACGAGAAGAAGACCATTCTGCATCACCCGGATGTCCGCCGCATGCTCATGGATATCAAGTCGCGCACTGAAGCCATGCGCACACTGGCCTACTACGCCGCCGCCAACATCGACCGCGCCCATGCCGGCGATGCCGCCGCCCAGTCGCGCGTCGATCTGCTCACCCCGGTGGTCAAGGGCTGGAGCACCGAGCAGGGCGTCGAGCTGTCGTCGACCGCGCTGCAGGTCTTCGGTGGCGTCGGCTTCGTCGAGGAAACCGGCGCTGCCCAGTACTACCGCGACTCGCGCATCACGACGATCTACGAAGGAACCACGGCCATTCAGGCCAATGACCTGGTCGGCCGCAAGCTGGCCCGCGAAAAGGTGCCGGGTGCGGCCATGCAGGCGCTGATTACGGAAATGACGGCAACCGCCGACGAGATTGCCGGGAACGCCCAGCTGGCCGGTATTTCGGCCAATCTGAAGAGCGCTATCGCCGCCCAGCAGAAAGTGACCGACTGGATCATCGCCAATTACGAAAGCAACCCGCAGGCGGTGCACGCCGGGTCCGTGCCTTTCCTCAAGCAGACCGGCATTGTCGTCGGTGGCTGGCTGATGGCCAAGTCGGCGGCGATTGCCGTCAAGCATCTGGCCGACGGCTCGACTGACGATTTCTACAAGGCCAAGCTGGCTACTGCGACCTACTTTGCCGCCCACCAACTGCCGTTCGCCACCGCCTACGCTGCCGAAATTACCGGTGGCAGCGATTCGGTGTTTGCGCTGGCTGAAACCCTGTTCTGATCATGACCCAGCGTACTGATCGCGATGCGATGGAATACGATGTGGTGATCATCGGTGGCGGCCCTTCGGGGCTGTCGGCGGCGATCCGCATCAAGCAACTGGCCGAACAGGCTGGCAAGGAAGTCTCGGTCTGCCTGCTTGAGAAGGGCTCGGAAATCGGCGCCCATATTCTGTCCGGCGCTGTCCTTGAGCCGCATGCCCTGGCCGAACTTTTCCCCGATTGGCAGGAGCGCGGTGCGCCGCTCAATACGCCGGCCGGTGAGGACCGCCTGCTGTTCCTGACCGAAGCGGGCGCTCACAAACTTCCGACGCCCCCACAGATGGGCAACCACGGCAACTACATCATCAGCCTGGGTAATCTCGCTCGCTGGCTCGGTGAGCAGGCCGAGGCGCTTGGCGTCGAAATCTATCCCGGTTTCGCCGCCGCCGAAGTGCTCTACCACGAGGATGGCTCGGTGAAAGGCGTCGCGACCGGCGACCTCGGTATCGGCAAGGATGGCCAGCCCGGCCATAACTTCCAGCCGGGTATGGAATTGCACGCCCGGCAGACGATCTTCGCCGAAGGCTGTCGCGGTTCGCTGACCAAGACGCTGTTCAGCCAGTTCAATCTGCGCGATGGCGTCGATCCGCAAACTTACGGTATCGGCATCAAGGAGCTGTGGGAAATCGATCCGGCCAAACACCAGCCGGGCCTGATCGTGCACTCCGTAGGCTGGCCGCTGACGTCCGACACCTACGGCGGATCCTTCCTCTATCACCTCGAAAACAACCTGGTCGCTGTCGGCATGGTCGTTGGCCTGGATTACAAGAATCCCTGGCTGTCGCCCTACGAGGAATTCCAGCGTTACAAGACGCACCCGGCCATCCGTGGTTTCTTCGAAGGCGGTCGCCGCATTTCCTATGGCGCTCGTGCGCTGTCGGAAGGCGGTTACCAGTCGGTTCCCAAGCTGACCTTTCCGGGCGGCCTGCTCATTGGTGACACCGCCGGCTTCCTCAACGTGCCCAAGATCAAGGGCACGCACATGGCGATGAAGTCGGGCATGATTGCCGCAGAAGCCGTCTTTGAGCACCTGTTCAAGGACAACGTCGGGGCGGAAGCCACCGAGTACGCCGAGCAGATCCAGAAGTCGTGGTTGTGGCAAGAACTCTATCAGGTTCGCAACATTCGCCCGGCCTTCAAGTGGGGGCTGTGGGGGGCGCTGGCTTACGGTGCCATCGACACGTTCGTCTTCAAGGGCAAGGCACCGTGGACCCTGCATCACCACGACGACCACACCCAACTGGCCGACAAGAACAGCCAGCCGAAGATTGCCTATCCGAAGCCGGATGGCAAGCTGACTTTCGACCGCCTGTCTTCCGTCTTCCTCTCGGCCACCAACCACGAGGAAAACCAGCAGACGCACCTGCGCCTCAAGGACGAAAGCATCGCCATCAGCGTGAACTACGCCAAGTACGGGGCACCGGAAACGCGTTATTGCCCGGCTGGCGTGTACGAAATCCTCGGAGAGGAAGAAGGCCAGCCAAGGCTGCAAATCAATGGGCAGAACTGCCTGCACTGCAAGACCTGCGACATCAAGGACCCGACCCAGAACATCAACTGGACGGTTCCGGAAGGTGGCGGTGGGCCTAACTATCCAAATATGTAGGACATCGCCGCTTGGCCGTCGAATAGTTCGGCCAAGCGGAAAACATATAAAAACAGAGAACAGCAAAGTAGCAAAAATTTATCGGAATTTTCAGGAGGACTTATGTCACAACCCAATATCCAGGCAAGGATCCGGAGCAATCCGCGATTTGCCGAACTGGTCGGCAAGCGCACCCGCTTTGCGATCATTCTTTCCCTCGTCGTGCTGGTGCCTTACTACACCTTCATGTTCCTCGTTTCGACGCAGCCGCAATTGTTTGCCAGCAAGATCGTCGACGGCGGCATCATCACCATCGGCTGGCCGATTGCTGCGCTGATCATCATCGGTGGCTGGTTGCTGACGGGTGTTTACATCAGCCGTGCCAACGGCGAATTCGATAGCCTCACCCAGGAAATCCTCAAGGAGGCCGGCAAATGAAGCGCTCCATTTTTGCCTTGCTGGCCGGTAGCCTGCTGGCCGTCTCGTTTGCCGTGTTTGCGGCTGGCGGTGCCATTGAAGGTGTCGAGAAGCAGCCGGTTAACGTCAGCGCCATCGCCATGTTCATGATTTTCGTCCTGGCTACCCTCGGTATCACCAAGTGGGCGGCCGGCAAGACCAAGACGACGGCTGACTTCTACACGGCTGGCGGCGGTATCACCGGCTTCCAGAACGGTCTGGCCATTGCCGGTGACTACATGTCGGCGGCGACCCTGCTCGGTATCACGTCGATGGTTTATTTCAAGGGCTACGACGGCTTCATCTACGCTGTCTGCTTCTTCATCGGCTGGCCGATCATCCTGTTCCTGATGGCTGAGCGTCTGCGCAACCTCGGTAAATTCACTTTCGCCGACATCGCTTCTTATCGTCTTGACCAGAACCGTATCCGCACCTTTGCCGCCATCGGTTCGCTGACCGTCGTCTGCTTCTACCTGATCGTCCAGATGGTCGGTGCCGGTCAATTGATCCAGTTGCTGTTCGGTCTGGAGTACAACACGGCCGTGGCCGTGGTCGGCATCCTGATGATGGTCTATGTGACCTTCGGCGGCATGACGGCGACGACCTGGGTGCAGATCATCAAGGCCTGTCTGCTGCTTGGTGGCGGTATCACGCTGATGCTGCTGACCCTGTCGCAGTTCGGCTGGTCGCTCGACAACCTGTTCACCAAGGCCATCGAGTCGCACAAGCTGGGTGAAAAGATGATGGCGCCGGGTTCGCTGATGGCTGATCCGATCTCCGCCTTCTCCTTGTCGCTTGGCCTGCTCTTCGGTACTGCCGGCCTGCCGCACATCATGATGCGCTTCTTCACTGTGCCGAACGCCAAGGAAGCCCGCAAGTCGGTTTTCTACGCCACCGGTTTCATCGGCCTGTTCTTCCTCGTTACCATCATTCTCGGTGCCGGGGCGATCTCCATCGTCGGCACCAACGGTGCTTTCTTCGAAGGCGGCCAGGTTGGCGGCAAGCTGATCGGTGGTAACAACATGCCGGTCATGCATCTGGCCAAGGCGGTCGGCGGCGATGTCTTCCTCGGCTTCCTGTCGGCCGTCGCCTTCGCCACCATCCTGGCCGTTGTGTCGGGTCTGGCGCTGGCTGGCGCTTCGGCCATCTCGCACGACCTGTACGCCCGCGTCATCAAGAAGGGTACGGCAACCAGCGCCCAGGAAATGAAGGTTACCCGCTTCGCTTCCGTCGGTCTGGGGCTCACCGCCATCGTCCTCGGCATCGCCTTCAAGGACCAGAACGTGCTGTTCCTCGTCGCGCTGGCTTTCGGCGTCGCCTCGTCGGTCAACTTCCCGGTCCTCATCCTGTCCATGTACTGGAAGGGTCTGACGACCCGTGGCGCCCTGTGGGGCGGGATTTCCGGCCTGGTCTCCTCGGTTGGCCTGGTCATCCTGTCGCCGACCGTGTGGGTCAAGATTCTCGGCAACAAGGCCGCCATCTTCCCGTACGACCACCCGGCCATCGTCTCGATGACGCTCGCCTTCTTTGTCACCTGGCTGCTGTCGGTCACTGACAAGAGCGTCCGCGCCGACAAGGAAAAGGAAGCCTACGAAGAGCAGTACATTCGTGCGCAAACCGGCCTCGGTGCTTCGGGTGCCCACGACCACTAGAGATTGAATCAACTCTGCGGGTGAGATATCGGGAGAACAGCGCCCGTCATCTCATTCTTTCCAGGGGCCTTCGGGCCCCTTTTTTGGCTCGCAATCGGACAAAGTGTCGTAGATTGACGTCGGATTTGTTGATTTCGGTTAACGCCATTACTTTTGGCAGAGCTAGAATAATTGCTCATATTTATGCACCGCCAAGGGGCTGGCCACCATGCCATTCGTTGCCGACGAAAAATCCGTACCGAGGATTCACCGGATCGGCACCATCGCCATGGTTCTGTTGTTGACCATTGCGCTGTCGGCATTTTTCACCTGGCAAAACCTGGCTGAGCGTCGCGATTCATTTGCCCGTATCGAACAGGATGTCAGTGCGCAATTACAAGGCCGTCTCAGGGTGGAGGTGGCCCGATCCCTGGAATATATCGAATTCACGCGGATGCGAAGCGAGACTGTTTTGCGGCAGAGCCTCGTGCAGCAGGTTGATATTGCCTTGCAGGTCGCTCAGGGGATTTACGACCGCGAATCACCCCGGCATTCACCGGCTGAAGTCAAACGCCTGATTATTGAAGCCCTGCGTCCGGTTCGATTTTACGAGGGGCGGGGCTACTACTTTATTGACGATATGCAAGGCCAGTTCATCTTGTTGCCGACGGCTCCCCAGCTCGAGGGCAAGACCATGATCGACAACCGCGATGATACCGGGCATTTCATCATGCGCGGGCTGATCGAGGCGGCAGGCAAGCCGGTGGGCGAGGGCTTTTCGCGTTATCGCTGGTATCGGCCTGATGATCCCAAAACGATGTCGGAAAAGCTGGCCTACGTTCGCCACTTCGCGCCTTACGACTGGTTGATCGGTACCGGTGACTACGCGTACAAATGGGATCAGTTGCAACAGCAGGAGGCTATCGAGCGCTTGCGTTCGGTGCGCTTCGGGGTGACCGGCTATATTGCGCTGATCGATGCTGATGGACGTCCCCTGATTTCGCCCAGTCGTCCGGGGCACGAAGGATTGCCGGTGGAAGCCTTGCCCCCGGTTGAACGGGAGGCTTTGACCAGGATCATGGATGGGGCCAGGGCTGGCGGCGGCTTTGTCAGCTACGAGTGGCCCCGCGATGGAGGCGGTGAGCTGGCCCACAAAACGGCTCTGGTGCAGAAAGTCGAGCCGTGGGGATGGACCGTGATCGCCGCCGTCTTCGATGACGAACTCGCGGGAGCGCTTGAGGCCGAGCGCGAAGCCTACGCTGCCGGGTCCAGTCAGCGCTTGCTGAAATTGCTGCTGGTGGCGGTTGGGGCGCTCGCCCTCGGGCTGGCCGGGTCGCTGCTCTTTTCCCGCTGGTCGAAGCGGCTGTTTGCCGAATACCATGAGAAAAACCTCGCCCAGCAAGCCGCCCTGCAGGCAAGTGAGCAGAAGCTGGCGATCATACTCGACAGCGTCGAGGCCCATATCTATATCAAGGACCTGGAATACCGCTACCGATATGCCAACCGTCCGGTGCGCGAAGTGTTCGGCAAGCCGATGGAAGAGATCGTCGGGCAGGACGATGCCCGTTTTTTTGATGCAGCGACGGCCGATAACCTCCGCCGTAACGATCGGCGGGTGATCGAGCAGGGTGAACGGGTCGCCGAGGAGGAGGTGAATACGACCCGCGATGGTCAGGTAACGAGTGCCTATGTTTCGGTCAAGCTGCCCTTGCGTGACGCAGAGGGCAATATCTACGCCCTGTGCGGCATTTCAACCGATATTACCGCCCGCAAGCAGAGCGAGGCGGAGCTTGAGCGATATCGCGATCAGCTTGAAACGCTGGTCGGTGAACGCACGGCGCAACTGGCCGAGGCCAAGGATGAGGCCGAGGCCGCCAGCCAGGCCAAGAGTACCTTCCTGGCCAATATGAGCCACGAGATACGGACGCCGATGAATGCCATTCTGGGTCTCGCCCATCTGCTGCAAAAGGACGCTACGGAGCCGAAGGCTATCGATCATCTGGGCAAACTGACTGACTCGGCCAAACATCTGCTCGGCATCATCAACAACATTCTCGACTTCTCCAAGATTGAAGCGGGAAAACTGACGCTCAGCAATGCTGATTTCTCGCCGGCGCAGGTTGTCGAATACAGCCTGGGTATGCTCAGCGAAAGGGCTGTCGCCAAGGGGCTGCAACTTGACAGTGAGATGGACCCGGCCTTGCCGCCCATGGTGCATGGTGACGCCCTGCGCCTCGAGCAGTGCCTGCTCAATTATCTGGGCAACGCCATAAAGTTTTCGCAGCAGGGAAGGATCGTGGTTCGTACCTCGGTTGTCGCGGATGACGGCGAGGCGGTGCTCCTCCGCTTTGCTGTTGTCGATCAGGGGCTCGGCATCGGGCCGGAGCAATGCGACAGGCTGTTCAGCCCCTTCACCCAGGCCGACGCCACGATGACCCGGCGCTTTGGCGGGACCGGTCTGGGGCTGGCCATCACCCGGCAGCTTGCCAACATGATGGGCGGCGAGGTGGGTGTCGACAGCGCACCCGGTGTCGGCAGCACGTTCTGGCTGACGGCGCGCTTCCCTAAGGTGGCCAACGTTGAGGCTCTGGCTGTGCCCGGTAAGGCATCAGCCGTTTTACCGGAGGTGCAGATCGAACAAAAATTTGCCGGAACCCGCGTCTTGCTGGTGGAAGACGATCCGGTCAGCCGTGAGGTGGCCCTCGAGTTGCTGAACATGGCCGGCTTGCAGGTTGATCTTGCAGAAAATGGTGAGCAGGCCGTTGCCGCTGTGCGGGCAGTCGATTACGCCGTCGTCCTGATGGACATGCAAATGCCGGTGCTGGGCGGGCTGGAGGCAACCCGCGCCATTCGCGCCCTGCCGGGCAGGACGATGTTGCCGATCCTGGCGATGACGGCCAATGCCTTCGAGGAGGATCGCCAGGATTGTCTGGATGCCGGCATGAATGATCATGTCGGCAAACCGGTCGATCCTGATGTGCTGTTCGCCACCCTGCTCAAGTGGCTGGAGAAGACTGGCTGATCAGTAGGGGGTCAGCTGCCGGTCGGCCCCGTTGCAATCATCTCGGCGCGCTCGAAAAGTGAGCGGATAACCACCTGGCGGATGCCCGGATTGTCCGGCACGGCGTACATCACGTCGCTCATCATTTCTTCGAAGATGCCCCGCAGGCTGCGTGCCCCGGCCTTGTATTCGATGGCCAGTTCGGCCATCTGGCCGAAAACGGCAGGGGCGATCTGGAGATCGACGCCGTCGCTCGCCAGCATGGCGCGGAACTGGCGGTAGATGGCATTTTTGGGTTCGGTCAGGATGCGCACCAGCATCTCCTGCGTCAAATCGTGCAGGCGGGCGACGATGGGCAGGCGGCCGGCGAATTCGGGGATCAGGCCGAATTCAAGGAGGTCGGTTGGTTTTACCCGGGCATTGAGGCGTTCGAGGATTTTCTCGTCATCGCCCGCGGTTGTCGAAATGAAGCCGAAGGTATGCGTCCGGGTCAGGATGTGGTCAAGCCCGACAAAGGCCCCGCCGCAGATGAACAGGATGTTCGTGGTGTCGAGATGGCGGCCGTCCTTGAGACGGATCGGGGCGCCTTCCATGATCTTGAGCAGGGCATGCTGGACGCTTTCGCCCGAGGTGGCCCGCGCCTGGCCGCCAATGGCCTTGAGCTTGTCGACTTCGTCGACAAAGACGATACCGCGCTGGGCGCGTTCGATATCGCCATCGGCTCGGTCGAGCAGACGATGCAGGATGGCCTCGATCTCATCGCCGACAAACTGCGTCTGGGCCAGCGAGGTGGCATCGGCGGTGACAAAAGGGACGGCGAGGATGCGGGCCAGTGTTTCGCAAAGCAAGGTCTTGCCGGTACCGGTCGGGCCAACCAGCAGGATGTTGCTTTTGCTCAGTTCGACCGCATTGTCACCGGCATTGGCCGCCATGCGTCGGTAATGGGCGTAAATGGCGACGGCCAGCGTGCGTTTGGCGGCTTCCTGGCCGATCACGTGCTCGGAGAGCTGGCGGACGATTTCGCTGGGTTTGAGCTGGCTGGACATCGGGGCACTCCCTGTTCGGAATGCCCCGATGCTAGTCTTCTCAGCCATTTTCGGGAAGTACGATATTGACTTCCAGAACCTCGTAATTTCCCTGTTTTTCGAGCGAAACGCGGATGTCCTCGGTGTTCACCTTGACGTACTTGGAGATCACGGCGATCAGCTCGCGTTGCAGGTCGGGCAGGAAATTGGCGCTGCTGCCGCCACCGTCGCGCTCATGGGCGATGATCAGTTGCAGGCGCTCCTTGGCCAGATGGGCGGTTTTCGGCTTGTTGCCGAAGAGCATGGAAAGCAGCGACATGTCACTTGCCTCCGAACAGGCGCTTCAACAGGCCCGGCTTGACGTAGTCGACAAAGCGCAGCGGCTTGTCCTCGCCGAGGAAGCGGGTGATCACGTCGTGGTAGGCCTCGGCGGCGTCGGACTCCTTCTGGTGGATGACCGGTGAGCCCTGATTGGAAGCCTGCAAAACTTCTTCCGATTCGGGAATGACACCGATGATCGGCACCCGGAGGATTTCCTGGATGTCCTTGTAAGACAGCATTTCGCCGGCTTCAACGCGGGTCGGGTTGTAACGCGTGATGAGCAGATGTTCCTTGACCGGCTCGCGGCCTTCGATGGCACGGCGCGACTTGGCTTGGAGAATGCCGAGGATGCGGTCCGAGTCGCGCACCGAGGAGACTTCCGGGTTGGTCACGACGAGGGCTTCGTCGGCGAAGGTCAGGGCCATCACGGCACCCGACTCGATGCCGGCCGGCGAATCGCAGACGATGTAGTCGAAACCCTGGTGTTCGAGTTCCTTGATGACTTTCTCGACGCCTTCTTCGGTCAGCGCATCCTTGTCACGCGTTTGCGAGGCGGGCAGCACGTAGAGGTTGTCGGTGTGCTTGTCCTTGATCAGGGCCTGGGTCAGCGTCGCTTCGCCATTGATGACATTGATCAGGTCATAGACGACGCGGCGTTCGCAGCCCATGATCAGGTCGAGGTTGCGCAGGCCGACGTCGAAGTCGATGACCGCTGTCTTGAAGCCGCGCTGGGCGAGGCCGGTGGAAAAGCTGGCGCTGGTGGTGGTCTTGCCGACCCCGCCTTTGCCGGAGGTAACGACGATGATTCTGGTCACGTGTGTTCTCGCTGGGTAAGTGGTGGAAAAAGCTCGCGTCGAAACGCGCGATTAACGGAGGGCCAGGGCGGCGACGGTGAGGCGGCTTTCGCCACCTTCCTCAACAAGGCTGATGGTGGCCGGCTGGCGGGCGAGATCGGCGGGAACGCCGGCCTCGAAAGTGCGGTAGAGACCGGCCACGGAAACCAGTTCGGCTTCCAGGCTGGTGGTGAAGATACGTGCCGTCTTGTCACCGCTCGCCCCGGCCAGGGCGCGGCCGCGCAAGGGGGCGTAGACGTGGATGTGGCCGTCGGCAATCACTTCGGCACCGGCACTGATCATCGCGGTGACGATCAGGTCGCAACCCTTGGCGTAAAAACGCTGGCCGGAGCGCAAGGGTTTGTCGAGGATGACGGTGCGCGGGGGCGGCTCAGGGGGCAGCGGGGCGGTCGGCTCGGGGGAGGCAACTGGCGCGGCGGGGGGCGTCGGTGGTTCTGCCACCCGGTGGCGGGCAGGGCGGCCGAGAGCATCACTGCTCACGGTTGGCAGGCCGGCGGCGGTTGCGCTGGCGGCCTGGGTGGCGGGCAGACCACAGGTGCCAATGGCGCTCAAGCCCGATGCGGCCAGCAGGCGGCTGATGCCAGCCCAATCGGGGTGGTCGGCGATGGGGTCGGTGAGGCTGAAATCGAGGACCGCCAGTTCGTTTTCGAAAAAGTCCGGGCTGTTGCCGGTCAATTCGGCCAGGGCTGTGTGCAGCCTGGCGGGGTCGGTGGTGCGGAGTTGCGTCTGGATGATCTTGAGGGTCGTGCCCTTGAACTGAATCGGTGCGTCTTTGGCCATGCCTGCTGCGGTGTTGCGAAAGGGGCGCGATTATCCCATAGCCAGGCAGGGCAAAAAGTGAAACTTGTGTTGCGTCTGCATTTCATCTGGGGGCGAGGCGCTGCGGCACGTCGTGACGACGAGGTAAAATGACGGCTTTTGCCGAAAGCCAGCCCATGCTGAATAAGCTCTCCGCCTTTGCCGGTGTCCAAGGCCCGGTCGTCATCATCGTCATGGACGGCTACGGCTTGCCCAAAAGCGATGTCGGCAGCGCCATCGCCGCTGCCCGCAAGCCGACCCTCGACCGCCTTTTTTCCGCCTATCCGAACATCCGTCTGCGCGCCCACGGTACCGCGGTTGGCATGCCGTCCGACGACGATATGGGCAATTCGGAAGTTGGGCACAATGCCATCGGTGCCGGGCAGGTCTATAGCCAAGGCGCCTCGCTGGTGTCGAACGCCATTGCCTCCGGCGCCATCTGGCAGGGTGAGGCATGGCAGCAGATCATTGCCGGGGCCAAGGCCGGTCGAGGCGTCGTTCATTTTCTCGGGTTGTTTTCGGACGGCAACGTGCATAGCCACATTGATCACCTCAAGGCCATGGTTGTCCAGGCCAAGGCCGACGGCATCAGGACGGTGCGCGTCCACGCCCTGCTTGACGGGCGCGATGTGCCGGAAACCAGCGCGCTGGATTACGTCATTCCCTTCGAAGCCTTCCTCGCCGCAATCAGCGATGCCGGTTTCGATGCGCGTATCGCTTCGGGCGGTGGTCGCCAGTTCATTACGATGGACCGCTACGATGCCAACTGGTCTATGGTCGAAAAAGGCTGGAAGGCGCATGTGCTTGGGCTGGGGGCGCAGTTCCCCAATGCCACGGCGGCGGTTAACGGCCTGCGCGAGAAGCATCCGGGAACGATCGATCAGGATTTGCCGGAGTTCGTCATTGCCGACGGGGGCAAGGCCATTGGCACCATCGAGGATGGAGACGCGGTGGTTTTCTTCAACTTCCGGGGTGACCGTGCCATTGAAATCACCCGTGCCTTTGAAGAGGCCAGTTTCGACAAGTTCGACCGTGTCCGCTCGCCGCGTGTGACCTACGCCGGCATGCTGCAGTACGACGGTGACCTCAAACTGCCGGCCCGTTTCCTCGTGGCGCCGCCAGCGATCAAGGACACCACCGGTGAATGGTTCGCAAAATCGGGGATTGCCCAATTTGCCTGCTCGGAAACGCAAAAATTCGGCCACGTCACCTATTTCTGGAATGGCAACCGTTCCGGCAAGTTCGAGGGTGAAACCTGGCAGGAAGTGCCGAGCGACGTGGTTCCCTTTGAGCAGCGGCCATGGATGAAAGCGGCCGAAATCGCCGATGCGATGATTGCCGCCATCCAGTCAGGCCTGTACAGGACGCTGCGCTGCAACTTCGCCAATGGCGACATGGTTGGTCATACCGGCAATTTCAATGCCGCAACGCTCGCCGTCGAGGCGGTTGATCTGTCGCTGGGGCGGGTTCTGCAGGCGATCGATGCGGCCGGTGGGGTGGCCCTGATTACGGCTGACCATGGCAATGCCGATGAAATGTTCGAACTGGACAAGAAAACGAAGCAACCGGCGCTGAATGCGGATGGTACGTTCAAGGCGAAGACGGCGCACACCCTCAATCCGGTGCCGCTGATCCTCTACGATAATGTCAGTGGCGGCAAACTGGCGCTCAAGCAAACGGAAAAGGCCGGTCTGTCGAATATTGCGGCGACGGTGGCCAATCTGCTCGGGCTGGAAAAACATGCCGCCTGGGACGAAAGCGTCCTCGACATTCGATAGGGTTTATAGCGATCAAGAAAATGGGCGTCCTGCCTTGCGGCCGACGCCCATTTTTATTTTCTGTTGCCGCAGGCCGCTAGCTTCCCGATTTGCCTTGGGCCTTTTCGATTTCAGCTAGCAGGCGCAGGGCGCGCTCGCGGTTTTTTTCCTTGGCGGCGGCACGTTCGGCCACGTTGGCGGCCTCGTCGAGCGAGGCCTTGATCAGCGCCTCATGCGGGGTCAGGCCGCCGAGGGCGGCATTCAGCATACGCTCGACTTTCTCGTCGAGATCTTTTTCCGACATCGGAATCTCCATTCAGATCGGCTGCGGATTCGGCAGTTGTTCCGCCGAATTCCTGTCTTTACTTGACGCCGGGCTTTCGGCCCGGTGCCGGGCGTGGAATATACCCTGAAACCCGGCATTGAAACCCTTCTATTGCCTTGCCTTTGACATAACTGGTGACGCTGCAGCGGGAAATGTCCCCGCGCGCCGATAGTTCGGTCAGTGAGGCGCGAACGTCAGCCAGTGGCATGTCGATCGCCCTGGCAATATCGAAATCGAGCAACTGGCCATGTTTCTTGAGGTGTTCGAGAACTTTTGTGGCGTGCATCAGGATTCCTTTCGGTGGCCGGACCGGACTCAGCGTGCGCAGCGAACTGCGGTAACCAGGGCCGGTTTCGGCAATAAGACAAACTCCCCTCTTTTTGGTGCCGGCAGCAGGGGCTGGCATGACAAAAAAAGAAGCCCGCACGGGGCGGGCTTAAATCCATTTCTTGGAGGAGATGGAGGAGACAGACTTCATTATGCCCAGATCGATTGTGCACCGCAACATCTTTTGTGTATCAAATTGTGACGAGGCCGATATGGGTAATTGAAAATGCCGGTAGTTGAAGGCATGGCCTGTATCCTGGCGATTAAACGTTAACGAAAAAGCCCCGCCGGGCAGGCGGGGCTTTGCTTTCGGGAGGCCCGAAAGAGTGATTACTTGGACTTCTTGGTGACGGCAGCCATGTTGGCCTGGGCAGCATCAGCAAACTGCTTGGCAACGGTGTTCATGTTGCCGAAAGCCGAGTTGGCAGCAGCGATGGCGCTCTGGATCGCAGCAACAGCACCTTCCGAGCCAGCCGGAGCGGACTTGGTGGCCATTTCAACCATACCGGCCATGGATTTCTGGAAGTCGCCGAACTGGGCTTCAACCATCTTGGCCAGATCCTGTTGGGTCTGGGCAGAGATTTCGTAGACCGAACGCGAGTAGGCAACGGCCTTCTCGACAGCCGGCTGGGCCAGGGCGGTCTGGGCGGCGAGGGCAGCCTTCGGGTCCTTGGCTTCCATGACCGACTTGACGCCGGAAACGGTATCTTCCAGAGCGGCGCGGGCGGTGTTCAGGTTGAGGGCGGCGATGCGCTCGGCAGAAGCCAGGGCGGTGTTGGCAACAGACAGCAGGGAGTCAACGGTGGCTTTGTTGGCGGCGGTGAATTGTTCGGTGTTGATAGACATGTGTGTCTCCAGAAAAGGTTATCAGTGTGTTCGGAATTGAGTATAGCGCACTATTTGTAAAAATTGTGCACTGCAGCAATTTAAGTTGACTGCCACCTATCCGTTTGATTTCCTGTTGATTCCGGATTGCCCTTCGCTGGTCAGCCCAGCTTACTTGCGCCGGCCTGCTTTGCCTTGCCAATACTGGAATTCTGGCTCATGAACCTCAATGTCCAGTTCCATGATGGTGGTTTGCAGGCGGGCCTGCACATCGGCGACGGCCTGGTTGTAAACGAGGGGAGCAATCTCTTTAAGGAAGAAACCGAGCAGAGCACCCGCCGCGAGATTACCGATTTCTTCCTCCATGTTTTCGCTGAAATAGCGCTGGATGGAGGTGATGGCGGCGGCGCTGGCTTCTTTGGAAAGGTCGAGACTCATCGATGAAATGTCCGTGGTGTTGGCGCCGGCGTTGCACTGTCGGCTGGCTCAAGCTGGCGTTTGAGTTCGTCGATCAGGCCGCTGGCAGCATCTTCAATCATCTCCAGCACCAGGTCGAAGCGGGCGCCCAGGGTCAGGTAGGGGTCCGGCACCTCGTCCTCGGTGAAACGCGTGGCGTAATCCATAAGCAACCTGATTCGCATCAATTGATCTTCCGTCGCCATGCGGCGCAGGTTGTACAGGTTGGTCCGGTCCATGGCCAGGATCAGGTCGAAGTCTTCCAGATCCTGCCAGCCGATGCGCCTGGCCCGGATGGTCGAAAGATCGTAGCCTTTTTCCCAGGCGACCCGCTGGCTGTTGGGGTCGCAGGAGTCGCCGGCGCGATAGCCGTGGGTGCCGGCCGAGGAGACTTCCACGCGGTCGCCCAGGCCGTTCTTGTCGAGCAACTGGCGCAGTACCGCTTCGGCGGTCGGCGAGCGACAAACATTGCTCATGCAGACACAGAGAATGCGGAAGGGCGTCGTCATGGCGTCATCGGTCCAGCTATCTGGCGTTTCTTTCGCGCACGATGGGTGGCAGGAACTTGACCGAAAACCGCCAGCCTTCCGCCGTCGCCTTGAGGATCAGAGACTTCGATTTGGCCCCTTCGTCAAAGGCCGGATCCGGCCCGAGCAGTTCGATGGCGCCGATGCCCTTGATGACGCAGGCGCCAGGCAGCGTGACAAAGGCCGACTCGGCAGCCACCAGGACAAAATCGCCGGCAAGCGACTCCGAGCACGACAGGCCTTTCGGGATGGCCGCCGGATTCTCCTTCCAGGCCTGGCGCAGGGCGTCCAGGGCATGGCTGAGTTCGTCGGTGATCTTTGCGGCGAGGGTGACTTCGCGCGACTTCGCATGGCTCATCCAAAATCTCCTGAGTTCGTGGGTCTGGCAAGGCCACGACGGCCAGCAGAGCAATAGGATAGTCGCTGACGGGGAAAAGCGGGCATATGCGCCAACAATAATCGCCTCTGGCGGACGTTTGCCGGCGACGTTGTGCTTTATTCGGCCGAATACTTCCGTTTTTTCGAAGGGTTGCTGCCGGTCAGTGGGGTGGCTTGAATGCCTCAGGGTTTCTAGAATGGATGCCTGACCAATCGCCAGGCTCCATCCCATGCCCGAATTCCTGCTTTCTCCCGATATCTGGATCGCCTTTTTAACGCTGACTGCGCTGGAACTGGTGCTGGGCATCGACAACATCATTTTCATTTCCATCCTTGTCGACAAGTTGCCCCGTGCCCAGCAGGAACTGGCCCGGCGCATCGGCCTGTTTCTCGCCATGTTCATGCGCATCGGCCTGCTTCTGTTGCTGTCGTGGATCATCGGCCTGACCGAGCCGGTGCTGACGGTGCTCGATCATGCCATTTCCGGACGCGATATGATTCTCATCGGGGGTGGCCTGTTCCTGATCTGGAAGAGCACGGGCGAAGTCCACCAGCTTCTCGAAGGCGAGGAGGGCAGCGAGTCGCACAAGGTGGCATCGAGTTTTGCGGGTGTCATCGCCCAGATCATGGTCATTGACCTTGTCTTCTCACTCGACTCGATCATTACGGCGGTCGGCATGGTCAGGGAGGTGGGCGTGATGATCGCCGCCGTAGTTGCCTCGGTCGGCCTGATGATGCTCTTTGCCAGCAGCATTGGTCGCTTCGTCTCGGATCATCCGACAATCAAGATGCTCGCGCTGTCCTTCCTCGTTGTCGTCGGGGTCGTGCTGATTGCCGATGGCTTCGGCCACCACGTGCCGAAGGGCTATATCTACTTCGCCATGGCTTTCTCGGTCGGTGTCGAAATGTTGAATATCCGGATGCGCAAGAAGGTCAGCAAACCGGTCGATCTACGTGAGCCCTATGTGCGGGAGAATGAGTCGGCATAAGCGCCTAAACACCGCCGGCAGCGTTCACCTTGCTGTCGGCGGGGCCTCGTGCCACGGGGCGAGATTTACCAGCGCCTAGCCTTGCCGGTTTTCCCGGATAGGCTCCGGGCGGGATGTCGACGGCGATTGATTTGGGTCAACCGAGCCCGGATAAATCCCATGGGATAAAAGTATCAAAATATGCGAAACTATTCCAAATAGCAAAGCCGCTCAGGAGTCGCGGCTTCCCGCCCGGCCAAGTAGCTACTGTTAGAGCTGCCAATATGCGCATGTCACCCAAAGGGTTTGCGGATCAAGACCAGATTCGGACACTGGTTCTGGTGTTGATCGCCATCGTCTTATCGGTCGGCGCGATTTATGTCTGGCAATTGAACCGGGCAAACGCCGATCTTCGGGAAAAAACGCTGGCGCGGGCCTCGCGGCATGCCATTCAACTCTCCGAGGCAAGGCGAGACCAGATTTCTGCTCTGCTCAACGGGGCCGACGCGACGCTCCGCCAGTTCCGCGATCAACTGGCCGCCAAAAACATGCCGGCAGTCCGATCGACGATGCGGACGGCATTCGAGTCATTCCCCGAAGGTTCGGTGACGCATTTTTCGCGGGTGGATGCCGATGGCTACATCAGTTTCTCCAGCCTTGATCTGAGCTCGCGCATCTATGTCGGTGATCGGGAATATTTCAAGTTTCATCAGGCGGCACGCGAAGACCGCTTGTTCATCAGCAAGCCATTTCTGGCCCGGACCGTGCAGGGGAAATGGCTGGTGTTGCTGACGCGGCCGATTTATGAAGCGGGGCGTTTTGCCGGTGTGGCGGTCATGGCGCTTTCACCCCATTATATTTCGGGGGCGCTGGCGCCAAAGGGAGGCGATCCGAACGATGTCATCACCCTGTTTTTTATGGATGGCACCTTTCTGGCGCGCAGCCACGATCTGGAAAAAGTGCTCGGTACTTCGCTGCCGATGGATCGACCGTTTCTCGCCCCGGATGCCGCATCAGAGGGTGTTTTTCGCGCCGAGGCATTTTCCGACAAGCGGGTAAGGATTTACGCCTGGCAGAAAATTGAACGGTTTTCCCTGGTTATCAATGTCGGTCTCGATGAGGCTGCCATTGTTGAGCCAATCGAGTCCGAAATCAGCCTCACGCAATGGCGGAGTGGGATCGGCATGGCCCTGATCATCGGGCTGGTCGGTCTGGTTGCGCATCTGATTATCAGGGTGGGGCGGGACCAGAACGAGCGCGCGGCGCAGGAGTCGTTGCTACGGGCGACGCTCGATTCGACGGCGGACGGCATTCTCGTGGTTGGCGCAGATGGCGCCATCCTGGAGTTTAATCATCGCTTTCTCGAGATGTGGCGTATCCCGGAAGCACTTGCGTCAGTTGGGCAGGATGCGGCTTTGCTGGGATTTGTGCTGGAGCAATTGGCTGATCCGGATTATTTTCTGAAAACGGTCACCGCTCTCTATCAGAGCGACGACAAGGGCTTCGATATGTTGTTGTTCAAGGATGGACGGCAATTCGAGCGATATACCCAGGGCGTCCGGCTGACTGATCAGGAAGCCCGCCTTTGGTCTTTCCGTGACCTGACCGAGCAAAAGAAGGCGGAGGAGGATTTCCGGGCGAGTGAGCAGAAGATGTTCACCATTCTTGAAAATCTTGATGCCTACATTTACCTAAAAGATGCCGAGGGACGCTATGTTTTTGCCAATCGCTCGGTTCGTGAGCTGTGGCATGCCAGCATGGAGGACCTCGTTGGTTTTGGTGACGAGAAATTCTTTGACGCGGCAACGGCGGCGAATATTCGGGCGAATGATCGCCGCGTTCTGGTGGATGGCGAAACCCTGCGTACCGAGGAAATCAACACCGTACCGATGACTGGCGATACGAAGGTATTTCAATCGACCAAACTTCCCTTGCGGAACGACGATGGCAGCATCTATGCCCTGTGTGGCATCTCGATTGACGTAACCGAACAAAGACGTATCCAGCAGGCGCTGGCCGAGCGTGAAGAGCAGCTTAGATCGCTGGTCGAGGCGATTCCCGACACCATCCAGTTCAAGGATGCCGAGGGCCGCTGGCTGGTAGCCAATGAAGTTTGTCTGAAGACCTTTGGCCTTTTCGGCAAATGGTGGCAGGGCCTGACCGACACCGAGATTGGTGCGGCTCAGCCGGAACTGGCGCCGGTACTGGCCGCTTGCCGGGCGGGGGATGACGCGGTTTGGGCTGCCGGGGAAACGACCAGACTGGTGGAAGAGGTTCCCGGCTCAGGCGGGTCGATGATCAGTTTTGATGTGATCAAGGTGCCGCTCTTTGATGAAGAAAAAATCGACGTGCCCTGGTTATTGTTGGCCGGGATATTTCGCTGCTCAAACAAGCCGAAGCCAACCAGCGAAAATTGGCCTCCCTGCTCCGCCTGATGTGTGACAACGTGCCGGACATGATCTGGGCCAAGGATATGGCGGGTCAGTATCTTTTCGCCAATCAGGCCATTTGCAGCCAGCTCCTTAACGCCTCGGATACTTCGGAGCCCCTGGGCAAGAACGATGTTTTCTTCGCCCTGCGCGAGCGGGCCAGATGCCCGGAGAATCGCGACTGGCATACCTTCGGTGAATTGTGCCAGGACAGTGATGCGATCACCCTCGAGCGTGGCCGGGCATCGCGCTTCGAGGAGTATGGCAACGTCAAGGGGGAGCTGCTCTACCTCGATGTATTCAAGGCGCCGTTCCTCAATGAGCGTGGTGAAGTGATCGGTACGGTGGGTTGTGCCAGGGATATTACTGAGCGCAAGAAAATCGAGTCCGAGCTGAATAATTACCGGCTGCACCTTGAAGAACAGGTCGCCGAGCGTACCACTGCCCTTTCAATTGCCAAGGAAACGGCAGAAGCGGCGAATCGGGCGAAGACGGCATTTCTCGCCAATATGAGTCATGAGTTGCGGACGCCGATGAACGGCATTATCGGTATGACCGAACTGGCCATGCGGCGAGCTACTGACGAGAAGCAGGCCGATCAGTTGCGTAAGGTAAAGCAATCCTCCCAGCACCTGCTTCGGGTTATCAACGATGTTCTCGATATCTCCAAGATCGAGGCTGAGCGACTGAGCCTTGAAAGCGTTGAATTCAGGCTGCCCGACGTGCTCGAAAGCATGCGGAATTTGATCGGTCCGGCGGCCAGGACGAAGGACATCCGGTTGATCATCAAGGTGTCGCCGGAACTTGATGCGCAGCCGCTCAGAGGCGACCCGCTGCGTCTTGGTCAGGTGCTCCTCAATCTGGCAAGCAACGCCATTAAATTCACCGATGAGGGCACGGTGACGCTGGATATTTCAGTTTCGGAAAGCAGTTCAACCGGGGTCCTCGTTCGTTTTGAGGTGCGGGATACCGGTATCGGCATAGCGGTGGACGACCAGGCTCGGCTGTTCCTCGCCTTCGAGCAGTCGGACAGTTCAACGACGCGACGCTATGGCGGCACCGGGCTTGGCTTGACCATCAGCAAGCGCCTGGTCCACATGATGGATGGCGACATTGGTGTCGAGAGCCAGATCGGCAGTGGCAGCCTGTTCTGGTTTACCGCCCGCTTCGACTGGCGGGACAGTCTCGACCAGACCGTTACAGAGGTCGCTCCGTCCATTGAAAATCAATTGCGGATGGAGTTTTCCGGGTGCAGCATTTTGTTGGTCGAGGACGAGCCGATCAATCAGGAGGTGGCGCGCGGCATGCTGGCGGAAGTGAACTGCAAGGTCTGTCTGGCGGAAGACGGGGTTGAGGCGCTCGAAATGATGCAGCGCGAAAAATTCGATCTCATTCTCATGGACATGCAATTGCCCCGCATGAGTGGCATAGAGGCGACCAAGGCCATTCGCCGGCTGCCCGGCTGTGCCCATGTCCCGATTCTGGCGATGACGGCCAACGCCTTTGATGACGACCGAAGCCTGTGCCTCGAGGCAGGCATGAATGATCACATCGCCAAGCCTGTTGATCCGGAAGACCTCTTCCGGGTCCTGCTCAAATGGTTGCTGCTCAGTCAGCGCAAGGGCGGCTAGGCGGTATTGGGCTGTCTTGTGCCTTAGACCGGTGACAGCAGGGCGGCAACCCGGCCTGCTTCGATGCGGATTGAGCGAAGCAGCCAGCGGGCTGCTTTTTCTTGTGCCGAGCCATCTTCGCGCAGGATATAAACCGGTTTGGCACGGAAATAATTGGTCATCAGCTGGGTGATGGCCTGGCGCGCCATCGGTTCTGATTCGGGACGGATGGCCTGTGACTGGACCGATTGGGCGACGGGATTTTCGAGAAAGAAGGCCTTGGCATTGTCATCGTAGCGAATGCCCGAGATGCCTTCGAAAGCAACAGGAATTGCCGGATTGCCGAGCAGCGAGACATTGATGCGGGCAAATAGTGTGGCCTTCCCTTCCGGGGTGCCGAGGATGATTCTGGGCGGTTCGATCAAGGCGACGACGACGATGCCGTTGCCGTAGCTCTTTTGCATCGTGCTGCTTTTGTCCATCTGTGTCTGGATATCGGCCTCCGAGAAATAGATTTCCCGTTCGAGAAAACCGGCGCTCCAGAGGGTTCCGCTGGCGATCAGGGCCAGCGCGGCAAATACTGATTTAAATCCGACAGTCCGTTTCATGCGCATCCTTCAATTGGCTCCGGCAGATTTTCCTGCCCATTTGCGTCGGTAGTGTACCGGTGCCATGCCCGTCCATTCGACAAAGGCCCGATAAAAAGCCGAGGTGTCGGCATAGCCGAGGTCGCTTGCCACCTTGGTAATCGGGTCACTGGTCTTGGTCAGTCTGGCCAGCGCCATGTCGCGGCGCAGGGCGTCCTTGATGCCGCGAAAGCTCGAGCCTTCTTCTTCCAGGCGGCGATGGATGGTGCGTGGCGAAAGATAGAGCCGGTCGGCGATTTGGTCGAGGCTCAGGGTGTCGGGTAGGGCGGCGCGCAGCAGGTCACGAACGCGGATGACCATTTCGCGGTCGCGCCGGTAGAGCGTCGTGATTTTGCCCGGGGCGCCATCGAGGAAAGTGCTCAGGGCTGCTTCGTCGCGACGGATGGGGAGTTCGAGGAGGTTGGCGTTGAAGCTGGCGATCAGGGTGCCGACACCACCGGGAACGGTCGGTGCGAAACGCGAATCTTCGGTGAAGATGAGCGGGTAGTCTGCGGAATGGGCTGGTCGGCGGTAGGGGAAGATCACGCTGTCGAGTCCGATGCCGCGTCCGGCCAGCCAGCAGGAGAGGCCGTGCAGGAGACGCAGCAGCCACTCGAAGGCGAAGATGCGGCCGGGGTCGTCGGGGTTGTCGGCCAGCTTTCGGGTCTCGGCGATCACCAGTTCAGCACGCCCCTGGGCGCGGCGGACGCTGACCGCCAGATCGGGTAGTACGACATGCAGGAAGCGGCTGGCGCGGCTCAGCGCCTCGGCCAGCGTTGGTGCGCTCAGGCAGCCGCGGCAGAGAAACTCGAAACTGCCGAGGCGCATTGGCTGGGCGAAGAGGCCAAAGCCTTCGTCGTCGAGTTGGTGGTTCAGGCGGTTATAGAGCGCGGCGTAACGCTCGATGGGAATTCGGCTGGCGGTGTCTGCAATATCAATGTACGTGGCGCGCAGCAACGGCAGCGGATCGATCTGCCGACGTGCCAGCCCGGCCAGCATGCCGGTAACAAACCCCATGGCAACAGTGGCTTGCGTACGTGCTGGTGAATCTGGGTTGGTGCGGTGCAGCATTTCCGGCCTTTGGGTGGCGTCAATGTCAGTACTGTATCAGGTTGGCGGAATTTGCATGATTGTCGTCATTCGCCACAATGGCAGCGGGCGAAAAGCGGCCTACCATAAGCGCCTTTCCACCTTTTCATTGAGGCAGGCGTCATGACCGATCTTTCCGTTGCCAAGAAGCTTTCTCCGTACAAGCCGAAGAACAAGGTTCGTTTTGTTACGGCCGCCTCGCTGTTCGACGGCCATGATGCCTCGATCAATATCATGCGTCGCATCCTGCAATCGACCGGTTCCGAAGTGATTCACCTCGGCCACAACCGCTCCGTGCAGGAAATCGTCAATGCCGCGCTGCAGGAAGATGTTCAGGGTATCTGCATCACCTCGTATCAGGGTGGCCACGTTGAGTTCTTCAAGTACATGATTGACCTGCTCAAGGCCAATGGTGGCGCCAACATCAAGGTCTTCGGCGGCGGTGGCGGGGTGATCGTGCCGTCCGAGATCAAGGAACTGCACGAGTACGGCGTGACGCGCATCTACGCGCCGGAAGATGGTGTCCATATGGGCCTGCAGGGCATGATCAACGAAGTCGTGCAGAAGTCCGATTTCGATGTCGCTGATGAAGGCGTGCCCAGCGCCGAGCAGGCTCTGGCCGGCTTGAAGGCAGGTGACAAGCGTCTGCTCTCGCGGATCATCACCCTGCTCGAAAATGGCGAAGCGCCCGCGCTCAAGGAGCCGCTGCTCAAGGCCGCCGCTGCCCTCGAAACGCCGGTCCTCGGCATTACCGGCACGGGCGGCGCCGGCAAGTCCTCGCTGACCGACGAACTGGTCCGTCGCTTCCGTCTTGATCAGGGCGATACGGTCAAGATTGGCCTGATCTCCATCGATCCGTCGCGCAAGCGCACCGGCGGCGCCCTGCTCGGCGACCGCATCCGCATGAATGCCATCGAGCATCCGAACATTTTCATGCGCTCTTTGGCCACCCGCGACACCGGGTCCGAAATTTCCGTCGCCCTCCCTGAAGTGATTGCCGCCTGCAAACTGGCCGGTTTCGATCTGGTTATCGTCGAAACCTCAGGGATTGGCCAGGGTAATGCCGCCATCGTTCCCTTTGTCGATCTGTCGCTGTACGTCATGACGCCGGAGTTCGGCGCAGCCTCGCAGCTCGAAAAGATCGACATGCTCGACTTCGCCGATTTTGTCGCCATCAACAAGTTTGATCGCAAGGGTGCCGAGGATGCGCTGCGTGATGTGCGCAAGCAATACCAGCGCAACCGTGAAGCCTTTACGACGCCGACCGAAGACATGCCGGTGTTCGGTACCCAGGCCGCCCGTTTTAACGACGATGGCGTGACTGCCCTGTATCAGGCGCTGGTCCCGGTACTGTCCGAAAAAGGCCTGAAGCTGAAGGCGGGCCAGTTGCCCATCGTTACTGTCAAGCAGTCGTCCACCCAGCGCGCCATCGTGCCGGCCCAGCGCGTCCGCTATCTGGCTGAAATCGCCGATTCCGTGCGCGGCTACCATGCCCATACAGCCGAACAAGTGAAGATCGCCCGCGAACGCCAGTCCCTGCGTGTCGCCAAGAGCCTTTTCGCCGATTGCGACAAGCCGACTGCCGATTTCGACGAAATGGTCGCCTTCAAGGATGCCCAGCAGGACCCCAAGGCCAAGAAGCTGCTCGACATGTGGCCAGCGACGGTTGAAGCCTATGCCGGCGACGAGTACGTCGTGAAGATTCGCGACAAGGAAATCCGCACCCGGCTGACCGGCCTGTCGCTGTCCGGCACCAAGATCCGCAAGGTCATCCTGCCGACCTTTGGCGATGATGGCGAAACCCTGCGCTTCCTGATGCGTGAAAACGTTCCCGGCTCCTTCCCCTACACTGCCGGCGTTTTCGCCTTCAAGCGAGAAGGTGAAGACCCGACCCGGATGTTCGCCGGTGAAGGCGATGCCTTCCGCACCAACCGCCGCTTCAAGCGCGTCTCCGAAGGCATGCCGGCCCATCGCCTGTCCACCGCCTTCGACTCGGTCACGCTCTACGGCTGCGACCCCGACGAGCGTCCGGACATCTACGGCAAGATCGGCAACTCCGGCGTTTCCATCGCTACCCTCGACGACCTCAAGGTCCTCTACGATGGCTTCGACCTGCTCGCTCCGAGCACCTCGGTATCGATGACCATCAACGGTCCGGCGCCGATCATCCTGGCCTGTTTCTTCAACACCGCCATCGACCAGCAGATGGTCAAGTTCGAAAAGGACAACGGTCGTCAGCCGACCGAAGACGAAGCCCAGAAAATCCGCGAATGGACGCTCAAGACCGTCCGTGGCACGGTGCAGGCCGACATTCTCAAGGAAGACCAGGGTCAGAACACCTGTATCTTCAGTACCGAATTCGCCCTCAAGATGATGGGCGACATTCAGGAGTTCTTCGTGCACAACCAGGTGCAGAACTTCTACTCGGTGTCGATCTCCGGTTATCACATCGCTGAAGCCGGCGCCAACCCGATCAGCCAGCTTGCCTTCACGCTCTCCAACGGCTTCACCTACGTTGAAAGCTACCTGGCGCGCGGCATGAAGATCGACGACTTCGCGCCCAACCTGTCCTTCTTCTTCAGCAACGGCATGGACCCGGAATACTCGGTGATCGGCCGCGTTGCCCGCCGCATCTGGGCCATCGCCATGAAGAACAAGTACGGCGCCAACGAGCGCAGCCAGAAGCTGAAGTACCACATCCAGACCTCCGGCCGCTCGCTGCATGCCCAGGAAATGGACTTCAACGACATCCGCACGACGCTGCAGGCGCTGATCGCCATCTACGACAACTGCAACTCCCTGCACACCAACGCCTACGACGAAGCGATCACCACGCCGACCGAGGAAAGTGTACGCCGCGCCATGGCCATCCAGCTCATCATCAACCGTGAGTGGGGCGTCGCCAAGAACGAGAATCCGAACCAGGGCGCTTTCGTTATCGACGAACTGACCGATCTGGTCGAAGAAGCGGTGATGAAGGAATTCGAAGCCATCGCCTCACGCGGCGGCGTCCTCGGTGCCATGGAAACCGGCTACCAGCGCGGCAAGATTCAGGAAGAGTCGATGGTTTACGAGCACAAGAAGCACGACGGCTCCTACCCGATCATCGGCGTCAATACCTTCCTCAATCCGAAGGGTATGGCCCAGCAGGAAATCGAACTGGCTCGTTCCAGCGACGAAGAAAAGCAGTCGCAGATCAAGCGCCTGCGCGACTTCCAGGCCCGCAATGCTGCTCAGTCGCCGGCCATGCTGGCCAAGCTGAAGCAGACCGTGATCGAGGACGGCAACGTCTTTGCCGTGCTGGTCGACGCCGTCAAATGCTGCTCGCTCGGTCAGATCAGCACCGCGCTGTATGAAGTAGGCGGCCAGTACCGCCGCAGCATGTAATTTCATGTCCAGACCAACCGTGACTTTGTCGACTTCACCTCGCCGTGCTAATCGCACTGTCTTCGGCTTGTCTTCGCGTCACAATTGATCTGGGCATGGAATAAAGGACTTAAAAAGGGGAATCGCAACGCCGGCGCAGGCCGGCGGGAGGAGCAAAACAACACGGCGAGGCTATGTACCTCGCCGTTTTTACGTCTACTTGGCGGGGGCGTTCAGCGTGGCCGCCGGCGCTGCCGGGGTGTTCAGTGGCGGAGCCACGGGCGGCGCAGTCGACACCGGCTGTTCATTGACGGCGCGCACATCGGTGACGAAATACTCGGTTTCACCAAAGCAGTTGGTCGGCACGAACTTGTGCTGCTCGTAACTGAGCACCACGCGCTGTCCAGCCAGTGCATTGATCTTGTTGGCTATCGTTTCTTCCCGCACGGAAAACTCGAAACGATCCGGAATGGCCCCCGGCATGGTGACCATCGCCACCTCGCCTTCCCAGGTCTTGCATAACCAGCCCTTGCGCGACAGCTTCTGGATATAACCGGCCCGCTCACCGTCGGAATAACTCCAGTTCAGGGTCAGCCAGACCCAGGCGACAGCGCCGAGCAGAACGACACCGATGAAGATAAAAAAGGAACGAAGCATGAGGAATCCTGGAAAATTTTTTCAGGTTGCCATTATGACAAAGGAAGGGCGGGGTGTTTGCGACAGATTGGTCGGTGGATATCGCAAATATGAGACGTCAAGTCGGGGTCTTGGCAATGCGCGGGTCATTTTTTCGATGAATGGCCGGCCGCCTGATCGTCAGTCCCCGAACGTCCGCAGCCCATCAAGATCCAGAATATTGATCCCGCCATATTCACTACGTACCAGCCCCGCATCTTCCAGCACCTTCAGCGCCTGATTGGCCCTCTGTCGGGAAACGCCGGCGAGATAGCCGAGTTCTTCCTGCGAGATTTGCAGCAGGCGGTTGGTGCCGGGGTAGAGCACGGGGTTGAAGAGGGCGGCGAGGCCGCGCGCGATGCGGGCGTCGGTGTCGAGCATGCGCTCGTTTTCTATCATGCCGATGAACTGGCCGAGGCGCTCGTTGAGCTGGGCGATCATGTAGCGGTTGAAGGGAATACTGTGGTCGAGCAGCCACAGGAAGGTGCTGCGGCTCATGAAGGCGACACGGGTTTCGCGCAGGGCCATGACGTCGTAGCGGCGCACTTCGCTTTTGAGCAGCGAGCCTTCGCCGAACCAGCCGCCGGTGCTGATGCCGGTCAGTGAGGTGGTTTTGCCGGTCGTCCAGTGGCTGGCCATTTTGCCCAGCCCGTCGATGACGCCCATCCAGTAGTCGACCGGTTCGCCCTTCATGCAGATGAAGGCGCCGGGCGCGAAGCTGCGCTCGAAGGTGCCGGCCAGCGCCTTGTTCATTTCCTCGGCGGTTAGCGTCGGCCCCCAGACGGAGGTGCGAAGGAGTTCTTCGGCGTTCTTCAATTTATTTTCTCGATTGTCTGCCGGATGACAATTATACGGCGGACAGGTGCATACACTGGCTCGCAAAGTGAGAGACTGTCCGGGTGCTGCAAGGTCTGTGTAAGGCAGCAGCCCCCACAATGATTCAAACGAACGTTAGACCGCGGACAACGAGACGCGGCGGAGGAGACTAAGAATGCCCACGCAGGCGAATTTCGCCGCGCTGGATGGTTTGCATACCTTCCCGCGGCTACTGTTTCATCACGCAAGCATCCGGCCGAATGCGCCGGCCATGCGCGAAAAATATCTCGGTATCTGGCAGACCTGGACGTGGGCCGACGTTGCCGAACGCGTCCGTGCGCTGGCCTGTGGGTTGTCTTCGCTCGGTTTCAAGCGTGGCGACAACCTGGCCATCATCGGTGACAACCGGCCGCATCTTTACATGATGATGACGGCTGCCCAGTGTCTGGGTGGTGTGCCGGTGCCGCTGTATCAGGATGCCGTGGCCAACGAAATGCTCTTCGTCCTGCAGGATGCCGGCATTCGCTTTGTCGTCGTCGAGGATCAGGAGCAGGTCGACAAGATGCTGGAAATCAGCGATCAGGTCGGTACCCTTGAGCACATCATTTACGACGATCCGCGCGGCATGCGGCATTACACCCAGCCCTTCCTGCACGACATCCATGAACTCATGGAAATGGGGCGGATTCATGATCGCAACCATACGTCCTTCCTGAATGCGGAAGTCGAGCTCGGCCATTTCGACGACACCTCGGTCATGCTCTACACCTCGGGCACCACCGGCAAGCCGAAGGGCGTCTGCCAGACCCACGCGGCCTTCATCGCGGCCGCCCAGGGTGGGGTCCAGGTCGACAGGCTGGACGCCGATGGCGACATCCTTTCCTATCTGCCCATGGCCTGGGTGGGTGATCACCTGTTCTCCTACGCCCAGGCGCTGGTTGCCGGTTTCACCATCAATTGTCCGGAGTCTGGCGACACGGTCATGAGCGACCTGCGCGAAATCGGCCCGACCTGCTATTTTGCCCCGCCCCGCGTTTTCGAAAGCCTGCTGACCTCGGTGATGATCCGCATGGAGGACGCGGGCAAGATCAAACAGAAAATGTTCCACCACTTCATGGCCGTGGCCAAGCGTTGCGGTTCCGATATCCTCGATGGCAAGTCGGTCGGATTGGCTGACCGCTTCCAGTACTGGCTCGGCAACCTGCTGGTCTATGGCCCGCTGCGCAACGTTCTCGGCATGAGCCGCATCAAGGTCGCCTACACGGCCGGCGCGGCGATTGGGCCGGAGCTGTTCCGCTTCTACCGTTCGATGGGCATCAATCTCAAACAGTTCTATGGACAGACCGAAACCTGCGCCTATGTCTGCCTGCAGCCGGATGGGCAGATCAAGTTCGATTCGGTCGGCCAGCCGGCGCCGGGCGTCGAGATCAAGATTGCCGACAACGGCGAGGTACTGGTCAAGGGGCCGATGCTGCTCAAGGAGTATTACAAGCGCCCAGATGCCACGGCCGAATCGTTGAATGCCGATGGTTACTTCATGACCGGCGATGCCGGCTTCCTCGATGAAGACGGTCACCTGAAGATCATTGACCGGGCCAAGGACGTCGGCAAGCTGACCAACGGGGCGATGTTCGCGCCCAACTACATCGAGAACAAGCTGAAGTTCTTCCAGCATGTGAAGGAGGCCGTCTGTTTCGGTCACGACCGCGACATGGTCTGCGCCTTCATCAACATCGATGTCAGTGCCGTCGGCAACTGGGCCGAACGTCGCGGCATCGCCTACTCGGGTTACGCCGACCTGGCCGGCAAGCCGGAAGTGCTGGAACTGCTCCGTGAATGCGTCGAACAGGTCAATGCCGATCTGGTGCACGACAGCATGGTGGCCGACTCGCAGATTCATCGCTTCCTGGTCCTGCACAAGGAACTCGATCCGGATGACGACGAACTGACGCGGACGCGCAAGGTGCGTCGCAATTTCGTGGCTGAAAAATACAAGGTGCTGATCGATGCGCTCTATGAGGGCAAGGCGAATCAGTTCATCGAAACCGAGGTCAAGTTCGAGGATGGCCGGCGCGGCAAGGTGTCGGCCGACCTCAGTATCATCGATGCGAAGACCTTTCCGATCGTGAAAAAGGCTGCCTGAACATGTCCAAGAAAATAGGCGACGTCATTCTCGACCTGCAGAATATTTCCCTGCGCTTCGGCGGCGTCAAGGCGCTGACCGACATTTCCTTCAATGTCCGCCAGCACGAGATCCGCGCCATCATCGGCCCGAACGGCGCTGGCAAGAGCTCGATGCTCAACGTCATCAATGGTGTCTACCACCCGCAGGAAGGCAAGATCTTCTGGCACGGTAACGAGCGCAAGCGCATGGAGCCGCACATGGCGGCCCAGCAGAACATTGCCCGCACCTTCCAGAATATCGCCCTGTTCAAGGGTATGACCGTGCTCGACAACATCATGACCGGGCGCATCACCAAGATGAAGGCCAACTTCCTTGAGCATGCGCTGTGGTTCGGCCGTGCCAAGAACGAGGAGTTGGAACATCGCAAGAAGGTGGAGGAGGTCATCGACTTCCTCGAAATCCAGCACATCCGTAAAACGCCGGTTGGTCGGCTGCCCTACGGCCTGCAAAAGCGCGTCGAACTCGGTCGTGCCCTGGCTGCAGAACCGTCGATGCTGCTTCTCGACGAGCCGATGGCTGGCATGAACGTCGAAGAAAAGCAGGATATGTGTCGTTTCATCCTCGATGTGAACGACCAGTTCGGCACCACCATCGTTCTCATCGAACACGACATGGGCGTGGTGATGGACATTTCCGATCGCGTCGTCGTCCTCGATTACGGCAAGAAGATCGGCGATGGCGTACCGGACGACGTTAAAAATAACGAAGACGTGATCAAAGCCTATCTGGGCGCTGGTCACTAGGAGACGGGGACATGAATTTCTTTTTCGAAGTCCTGATCGGTGGTCTGCTGTCCGGCGTCATGTATGCGCTGGTGGCCCTCGGTTTCGTGATGATTTACAAAGCCTCCGGCGTATTCAATTTCGCTCAGGGTGCCATGGTCTATCTGGCGGCGCTGTCGGTCGTCGGCTGCATGGAGAAGGGGGCGCCGCTGTGGCTGGCGATCATTCTCGCCTTCATCATCATGACGCTGTTCGGCATTGCGACTGAAAAGTTCGTTCTGCGCAAACTGGTCAATCAGCCGCCCATTGCGCTGTTCATGGCGACCATCGGTCTGGCCTTTTTCATCGAAGGTGTGGCGCCGATGATTTTCGGCAGCGAGCCGCGGGCGCTTGAACTGGGCATCGTCGACGAGCCGATTCCCTGGGTTCTCGACAACTGGAACATGGTCATTTCCAAGTTCGACCTCGTAGCCGCTGGTGTCGCTGCCGTGCTCGTCGCCACGCTCGCCCTGTTCTTCCAGTACACCCGCATCGGCCGGGCGCTGCGGGCGGTGGCGGACGATCATCAGGCAGCGTTGTCGATCGGTATCCCGCTGCAGAACATCTGGGCAATCGTCTGGGGCGTGGCTGGCTTCGTGGCTCTGGTGGCCGGCATGATGTGGGGTGCCCGCAATGGTGTGCAGTTTGCGCTCACTTTCACGGCGCTCAAGGCACTGCCTGTGTTGATCCTTGGCGGCTTCACCTCAGTGCCGGGCGCCATTGTCGGCGGCCTGATCATCGGCGCCTCCGAAAAGCTGGCTGAAATCTACATTCCACCCGTCATGCAGGACCTGTTTGGGGGCAATTTTGGCGGTATCGAAGGCTGGTTCCCTTACGTACTCGCCCTGCTATTCCTGCTCGTTCGCCCCGAAGGTCTCTTCGGCGAACGCCATATCGACCGGGTTTAAGGGAGAAAACACATGCTTTACCGTGAAGCCGGTCAATTCAAGACGACCTACGCCGCCGACCAGCAACTGTTTCCGATCCGCCAGGACCGGATCGGGGTCATCACCCTGCTTATCGTTGCTTTTCTTGGGGTGCCGATGTTTGCCAGTGAATACTGGTTCTCGGCCATCCTCATCCCCTTCCTGATCTTTGCTCTGGCGGCGCTTGGCCTCAACATCCTGACCGGTTACGCCGGGCAGTTGTCGCTCGGTTCGGCCGCCTTCATGGCGGTTGGTGCTTACGCCGCCTACAACTTCCAGTTGCGTATCGAAGGCATACCCATTCTCGTCTCCTTCGCTTTGGCCGGCCTGACTGCAGCCGGCGTCGGCATCCTGTTTGGCTTGCCATCACTGCGCATCAAAGGTTTTTATCTGGCAGTGGCGACTTTGGCGGCGCAGTTCTTTATCGTCTGGTGCCTGACCAAGTTTCCCTGGCTGTCGAACAATTCATCGTCCGGGGTCATTTCGACCCAGCAACTGATTTTCTTCGGCCATGAACTGAAGACCCCGGTCGAGAAATACCTGCTGGTCCTGTCCATCGTCGTTGTCCTCGCCCTGGCTGCCAAGAACATGGTCCGCTCGACGACGGGCCGAGCGTGGATGGCGGTGCGCGATATGGACGTGGCTGCCTCGGTGATCGGTATCAAGCTGATGCCGACCAAGTTGCTGGCCTTTGCCGTCAGTTCCTTTTACTGCGGTGTGGCTGGTGCCATGTACGCCTTCTGCTATCTCGGCTCGGTCGAACCGGATGGCTTCTCGCTCGAAATGTCCTTCAAGATTCTGTTCATGATCATTATCGGCGGGGTTGGTTCGATCATGGGTAGCTTCCTCGGCGCGGCCTTCATCCTGCTGCTGCCCATCTTTCTTGATATTGCCCTGCCGTTCTTTGCCGATCTGTTCGGGCTGCCGTTTTCCAGCGCCACCGTGTCGCATATTCAAATTACGGTGTTCGGGGCGCTGATCATGTTCTTCCTGATCGTCGAGCCGCACGGGCTGGCCCGTTTGTGGCAGATCGCCAAGGAGAAGCTTCGCTTGTGGCCGTTCCCGCACTAGGAATGACTGTGGTTCAAGCGGTGGGGCCCCGCCGCTTGTTGTATTAACTGGAGGAGACATTCAATGATCAAAAAATTCAAACCTGCTGTTGCCGTCGCTGCGGTATCCATGGCCATGCTGTCCCAGTTTGCCGTGGCTGCCGAAGAACAGTTCTTTCCGCTGATTGACTACCGGGTCGGTCCTTATGGCTCCAACGGCCAGGCCTTCTATGGTGGTTTCATCGACTACCTCAACTACGTCAACATCAAGGAAAAGGGCGTCAACGGCGTCCAGATGACCTACGAAGAGTGCGAAACGGAATACAACAACGCCAAGGGCGTCGAGTGCTACGAGCGCCTCAAGAGCAAAGCTGCAAAGTCGGCCGGCCCGCTGCACACGATGTCGACCGGCATCTCCTACGCCCTGATCGACAAGTCGGCTCAGGACAAGCTGCCCTTGGCCATGATGGGCTACGGCCGCACCGATGCGGTTGACGGCTCGGTCTTCCCCTACGCCTTCCCCTAGTGACGACGTACCAGATGCAGGCCTCGGCTATCGTCAAGTTCCTCAAGGACAAGAATGGCGGCAGCCTAGCTGGCAAGAAGATCGTTTATCTGTATCACGACTCGGCCTATGGCAAGGAAGCGATCGTTGCGCTGAATGCCGAAGCCTCGCTCAACAAGTTCGAGATGGTGCAGATTCCGGTTGCCCACCCGGGTAACGAGCAGGGCGCGCAGTGGCTCAAGATTCGCCAGGAAAAGCCAGATTTCGTTATTTTCTGGGGCTGGGGCGTGATGAACCAGACGGCGCTCAAGGCTGCCCAGAAGGTCGGCTTCCCGCGGGAAAAGATGATCGGTTCGTGGTGGACCGGTTCGGAAGAAGACGTCGTGCCGGCCGGCGATGCCGCCAAGGGCTATATGGCTGCAACGTGGAACGTCGCCGGGACGCAGGTGCCGGTCATCGCCGATATCGAGAAGGTGGTTTACGGTGCCGGCAAGGGCAATATGCAGGACAAGACGAAGATCGGGACCATCCTCTATAACCGTGGCGTATCCGCTGCCGTCCTGTCGGTCGAGGCCATTCGCAAGGGCCAGGAAAAATATGGCAAGGGCAAGGCACTCAATGGCGAGCAGACCCGCTGGGCGCTGGAAAATCTCAACATCACCGATGCCCGTCTGAAGACGCTGGGTGCCACCGATCTGTTGCCGGAAATCAAGACCTCCTGCGACAACCACGAAGGCTCTGGCAAGGTGAAAATCCAGCAGTGGGATGGTGCCAAGTGGGTACCGGTGTCCGGTTGGATCGAGGGTAACAAGGGCCTCATCCACCCGCTCTTCCAGGCTTCTGCCAAGCAGTACGCCAAGGAAAAGGGCATCACGCCGCGCGATTGCTCCAAGGAAAAATGAGACGTCAGGAGAAAAGGGTGGGGGCGCGAGCCCTCGCTCTTTCTCTCCGTCCCATGAATCGGACAGACTTATGACCACACAAACTGCCGCTGCTGCGGTCGACAACTACCTGAGCATCAATAATATCGAGGTCATTTATGACCACGTGATACTGGTGCTCAAAGGGGTTTCGCTCAATGTGCCGAAAGGCAAGATCGTCGCCTTGCTGGGGGCCAATGGCGCCGGAAAGTCTACGACCCTGAAGGCGATTTCCAACCTCCTGCATGCCGAGCGCGGCGATGTGACCAAGGGTTCGGTCGAGTACAAGGGTGATCGCATTGATCAGCTGACACCTAACGAGCTGGTCAAGCGCGGCGTCATCCAGGTCATGGAAGGGCGGCATTGCTTTGGCCACCTGACCATCGAGGAAAACCTGCTGACCGGCGCCTACACGCGCAGCATTTCGCGGGCCGAGTTGAAGGACAGTCTGGAAAAGGTTTATCACTATTTTCCCCGCCTCAAGACGCGGCGTACCTCGCAGGCCGGCTACACCTCCGGTGGCGAGCAGCAGATGTGCGCCATTGGCCGTGCCCTGATGGCCAAGCCGGAGATGATCCTGCTTGACGAGCCGTCGATGGGCCTGGCGCCGCAGATTGTTGAAGAGATTTTCGAGATCGTCAAAGACCTCAATTCCCGCGAGAACGTCAGCTTCCTGCTGGCCGAGCAGAACACCATGGTTGCCCTGCGCTATGCCGATTTCGGCTACATCCTGGAAAACGGGCGGGTGGTCATGGAAGGCAATGCGGAAGACCTGCGGACGAATGAAGACGTCAAAGAGTTTTATCTGGGACTCAGTTCGGCCGGGAGAAAGTCCTTCAAGGACGTAAAGCACTACCGTCGCCGCAAACGCTGGCTATCTTAGTCGGTTGCAGTGCGCGTTCCATGGCGGCGTTGTCGGCCGGCTTGTTGGCGGGAGCCAACGGCGCCGGTCTCCGTCTTGCCCTGAAACGCTACTTTGCAACCGAGGACTATGCGCCTCGTGACCGGGAAACCCAAAATCTGAAGCGCCATGGGCAACCGCGAAAATACGGAGAAATTTGAAATGAGCTATTACGATCCGCTGGAAACCCGCGACCCGGACGAGCGCGAGGCTGATCTGATGGACAAGCTGGCGCGTCAGGTAGCGCATGCCAAGGAAACGACGCATTACTATTTTCAGTCGCTGGCCGGGGTTAATCCTTTTGAGTGCGCGACGCGCGAGGCACTTGCGAAATTGCCCCTGACCCGCAAGCGCGATCTCATCGAATTGCAGAAAAAGACGCCACCCTTCGGCGGTCTCAATGCCTTGCCCCGACACAAGGCCAAGCGGGTCTTCGCATCGCCAGGGCCGATCTACGAAATGCAGGGCCGGGACACAGATCCCTGGCGCATGGCGCGGGTACTATACGCGGCTGGCTTTCGCGATGGCGATCTGGTGCACAACTGCTTTTCCTACCATTTCACGCCGGGTGCTTTTCTCATGGAGGGCGGAGCCCGCAAGCTCGGCTGCGCTGTTTTTCCCGGCGGTACCGGGCAGACCGAGCAACAGGTCCAGGCCATGGTCGATCTCAAGCCGGAGGCGTATACCGGGACACCTTCCTTTCTTCGCATCATTGTCGAGAAGGCCGAGGAAATGGGCGCTGACATTGGCTCGCTGCGCAAGGCCTGCGTGTCCGGCGAGGCGCTGCCCGGGGTTACTCGCCAGTGGCTCGGCGAGCGCGGCATTACGGTACGCCAGTGTTACGCCACCGCTGACATTGGTGCCATCGCCTACGAAACCGATGCGGAAGAGGGCATGGTTGTCGAGGAGGGGGTACTCGTTGAAATCGTCCGTCCCGGTACTGGCGATCCGGTCGAGCCGGGTGAAGTTGGCGAAGTCGTGGTGACCACCTTTGATCCCGATTATCCCTTGATCCGCTTCGCCACCGGCGATCTCTCGGCCATCCTGCCTGGTCGCTCCCCCTGTGGACGTAGCAACATCCGGCTCAAGGGCTGGATGGGCCGGGCTGATCAGACGACCAAGATCAAGGGTATGTTCGTCCATCCCGAGCAGGTGGCCCAGATTGCCAGCCGGCATCCGGAAATCCATCGCATGCGTCTGGTTGTCGACAATCCCGGCGGGCAGGACCGCATGGTCCTCCATTGCGAGATTGAGGCAGGACATGAGGTGCTCGACAAGGCCTTGGTGACCAGTCTGCGTGAGGTCACCAAATTGCGTGGCGAAGTGGCATTTATTACGCCGGGGGGCTTGCCCAACGACGGGAAGGTGATTGAAGATAGCCGGACCTATTGAGCCGGAAAATTGCCATGCGAATTCTCCTTGTTGCGCTCGCTTGCCTGACGCTGTCAGCGCAAGCTGCCGAGCCGGCGCTACGGCCCTCGGCCCGGCTGTTGTTCAAGCAGCCAGAACTGCTGCGGACCGGTCACTGCGTTCGCTACGAGGAAGGCGGGGCCGGCTGGGTGGCAACTGATCCGGTCTTTTTCCTCAAGGGAGAGGTGCTGGCTGCCGACGTTCGTACCCGCCATCTGGGGAAATGTCCGGTCGTGTCGGGTAAAACGCTCCTGCAGTACAGCCGGGATGAGTTCAATCGCCATGTGCTGACATCACCCTGTGTTTCAGCCGATGCACCAGAACGGGATGAGCAGATTGGCGTGGTCCGTATGCGCGTCATCGACTGGGAGACGCCACATGCCAGAAAAGCCGAGAATGGCGGACGCCTGTATCGCGGCATGTTTATCGGGCAAAAGCTTGAAAAAGGTATTGAAGTCGAACTCGAGGCTGACCTCCTGAGCGTTTGTCCAGAGTGATGCGTGACCGCGCCGGGGCGCGGCATGCGGCAATCGCCGACCGGCCCTTATGAACACCGCCTTGCTGCTTCTCCCGGACTTTGCCCTGATCCTGCTGGGTGTGGCCATCCGTCGCTGGATGCAGCTGGGCGACCATTTCTGGAACGGCGTCGAGAAGCTGGTGTATTTCATCCTCTTTCCCGCGCTGCTCATCAACGCCATCATCAAGACCCGGCTTGATATCGGCGCCGCACTCCCTGTTCTGGCTACGGCACTGGCAGCGATGGGGGCGGGCATGTTGCTGGGCATTGTGCCTCGATTGTTCATCCGGCTGCCGGCCTTGACCTTCGCCTCAATGTTCCAGTGCGCCTACCGTTTTAATTCCTACATTGCGCTGGCGGTTGCCGGCATGCTCTTCGGTTCGCCGGGCATCGCCACGATGGGGCTGATAGTCGGCGCTGCAGTACCTTTTGCCAATCTGGTTTCCGTGTGGATGCTGGCGCGCCATGGCGAGGTCGGCCTGTGGCGCGAAGTGGCACGCAATCCACTGATCTGGGGGACGGCTGCCGGCTTTCTCCTCAATCTGGCCGGATTCGTGCCACCGGCACCTCTGCAGGCTTTTCTGGGACGGTTGGCCGATGCGTCGATCGCGCTTGGCCTGATTACCGTGGGGGCGGCATTGCGTCTGGAAAGTACCCCGGAAGTGCGCTGGCTTTCCCTCTGGCTGGTGGCGGTCAAGTTGCTGGCTTTGCCTTTGGTTGCCATCGGCGTCGGTACGCTGCTCGGCCTGTCCGGGCTCAACTATCAGGTGGTGGTGCTTTTTGCCGCACTGCCGACGGCCTCATCGGCCTATATTCTGGCCATGCGCATGGGGGGCGATGGCAGGAGCGTGGCCTGGCTGATTTCGGCGACGACGCTCGGTTCGATGCTCACGCTGCCGCTCTGGGCAGCGTGGCTGGCCTCCTAGTTCTAACTATTTCTTGGCGGCCGGGCGCTTCGCCTTCGGCTGCGTAGCGGCTTCGGCAGCAGCAGCCTGGGCGGCTGCCTCGGCACTTTGCTGCATCTGCTCACGCATCTGCTGCATCATCTGCCAGGGCCACATGGCCGCATCAGAAATGGGGCTGTTTTCCGGATGAATGGCACCCTGGAAGAAATTCGGCTGGGCAGCGGCCGGGGGCGCTTCGGGGGCTGCTTCAGGCGTCATCGACTTGGCGGATTCCGAGGCCATTTTGCCCATCGCCTGCACAGCGCCAACCGTGGTCCGTTGCATTTCAAGACCCTGGATGGTCATCTGCAGCATTGACAGGTTCATGCGCAGCCAGCCTTCGACTGCCTTCATGTCCTTGATGCGCTTGTCGAGCTCTTCGACATCGAATGTTGGTGCGACCATGCCGGGAAGGGAGAAGCCCATATTGCCCCACATGTTTCGCATGAAATTGAGCGGGTCGTGTACCTGATTGTCGGACATCTCGTTCTCCTTCGCGTTGTATCTCATTATCTTAAACCACTTATTAAGGCAAAAATGATAAATTGCTAATCTATCGAACAAGGGGGACCTATGTTGAAGCTGTTGGTGGTAGAAGATCACGCGCTGGTTCGGGAGGGTTTGGTGCGCTTGCTCGGTCAGGTTGAACCGGGGGCGCAGGTGCACGAGAGCGGGGACTTCGAGTCGGCGCTGAACGTCCTGGATGGCGAGGGTGAGTTTGATCTGGTATTGCTCGATCTCGCTTTACCCGGCATTGATGGTTTTGCCGGCCTGGATATCCTGCGCCGGCGTTACCCGGCGATGCCGGTGGCCGTGGTGTCGGCTTTCGACGATATGCCGACGATCACCCGGGTCCTCAATCTCGGGGCTTCCGGCTTCATTCCCAAGGCCTTTTCCGGCGAAGCGCTTCTGGCCGCGGTGCGCGATGTTCTGGCGGGCAACATTTTCCGGCCGGCCGGTCAGCTGGTGTCGCAAATGGACGATATGACGCCGGTTGCACCGTCGAAAATGAGTGTGCGGCCAGACGAAATCGGCCTGACCGATCGCCAGGGCCAGGTCCTCGGACTCATGGTACGCGGCATGTCGAATCGCGATATCGCCGAACAGCTGGGGTTGTCCGAAGGCACCGTCAAGATTCACGCGACGGCAGTATTCAAGGCCCTCGGGGTCAGCAGCCGGACTCAGGCGCTGGTCGCCGTGGCCCGTTATGGCATCGATTTCGAAAGCGTCTTCTGAAGTTGATTGATTAGCGCCCGCAGTTTGGCCGGGCGCACCGACGTTGGAAGAAGGTGGGCTCCGGGGGGCAGGGGTTCTCCACCTGTGTCGGCCAGAACGATCAGGGGGTTGCCGGTGGCCTGTGCAGCGCTGAGGGTTTCGGCCTCGCCCCCGTCAATGATGAGCACGGCATTTTTTGGGAGCGCCTGGGTCGCTTCGCCACGGGCGGTGCTGACGGCGTAGCCCCAGCTCTTGAGAAGTTCGATGCAGGCCTGCATGTCTTCCGAGTCGCCCATGCAATGCACGCTGTCCCCCGATGGTGGCTGGCTCGCCGGTTGATCGGCTTCGGCCAGCGGTGAGGCGGCGGCAAGGCGTAATGAAAAGGTGGTTCCCTCGCCGACCCGTGAGCGCAGTGCAACCTGAATGTCGAGTGCGCGTGCCAGTCGGTCGACGATGGAAAGTCCGAGACCCAATCCCTTGTTGTGTTCCCGTGCCGTGTTGCCGACCTGATAAAACTCGGCAAAGATCGCGGCCTGATGCTCGCGGGCGATGCCGATGCCACTGTCGCGCACTTCGATCAGGATCTGATCGCCGCGCCGTCGGGCGGAGACAAGAACACGGCCTCCGGGTGAGGTGTAGCGCAGGGCATTGGAAACCAGATTGGCGATCATCCGGTCGACCAGCAGCGGATCAGTATTGGCCCATAGTTCGGTAGGGCGGAAGCGCAGCGCGATATTGCGATCAGCAGCGGCCCGCCGGAAGGAGTTGTTGATCCGTTCGAACAGCGGCTGAAGCGGGAAAGGTCGGCGATCCGGCTTGATCCCCGCGACATCGAGGCGGGAAATGTCGAGGAGTGAGTCGAGCAGTTCGCCGAGCATGCTGGTCGATGCCGCGATCTGTTCGGCCAGTCGTGGCAGTTCGGTGGGCGTTCGGCCATGACGGACCTGACGTTGAAGATCGGCCGAAAAGAGTGAAAGGGCGTGCAGTGGCTGTCGCAGGTCGTGACTGGCGGCGGCGAGAAAGCGGCTTTTTGCCGTGTTGGCGCGTTCGGCTGCATCCTTTTGGCCGGCCAGTTCGACGGTTGCTGCGCGGATACGTTCTTCGAGATGGTCGTGACTGGCGGCAAGCTCTGCCGTCATGGTCGACATGTCGCGCATCTGGCGGCGGACGAGCAGGGCGCCGACGAGGAGCACAACGGTGACCAGCAAGCCGAGCGTGGACAGTTCGAAGAGACGGCTGTGCCAGGCAGTCAGCAAGGTTTTTTCAGGGATGGCGGTGAGGATGTGCAGGTCGGAAAAACCGGGTACGCCGGATATCGAGACGAGCAGCCCATTGCTTCGGGCCATCCCGTTTGCGAGGGTCAGGTTGCGCAATTTCCCGTCAAACAGCGCATTGCCCGCCTGGGCGCCGAGGATGGATGATTGCCGGCTCAGATCACTGGGGCGGCAGGAGGCGATGATCGCACCCTGGGCATTGGTCAGTACCGCTTCCGAATCGTCGGTCAGCCGGTTTGGCCAGCAAAAATCCTGCAGGTAGGCGGGTTCGATGGTGGCGAAAGCAACGCCGGTGAAGGTGCCCTTGTCTCCGGTCAGGCGGCGAGCCAGCGCGTAGGTGTAGTGACCGGAATTACGGCTGACGTAGGGGCCGAAAGTGGTCGCCTCGGCACCCTTTTCAAGGGTGATGAAGTAGGGGCGATCCTTGACGCTGATGAGCGGCGTCGGAAACTGGGTGGAAATGAAACGCTGGTTGCCCTGCCGGTCAAAAACGATCAGGTCGCGCAACTGCGGCATGGCTCGCGAGTGGCGCTGGGCGACATATTCCCAACCTTTGGCCGAACTCCAGTCCTCCCAGTCGCGACGGTTGTGCGACAGGTCAGTGGCTGTCTCCCGGAGGAGGACGTCGACGGCCTCGAAGCTGCGTGCGGTGTGCTCGGCCATCATGATGCCGAAGTGCTGCAGGCGACGTTCGCCGGCTTCGATGTCGTTATGGCGGGCCAGGGTCAGGTCGACAAGAAAGACCAGGAGCACTATCAGCGTGCTGGCCAGGGCGACAGTCAGCGCAAGGGTCTCAGGCTTTCTCGTCAGCATCTTGGCTAGAGCTGGTAGCAATAGAGCGGCCGGGGGGGCACGCAGTCAACGTCAATGATGCGATCCGGTGCGACCCCGGGAACCGGAAAAGTATTGCTGATGAAGAGGCTACCGGCTGGCATTTCGGCCCTGACCTTATCCCATAGTCGAGGCATTGGTGCTGGTGAGAGAAAGGCGTATACGACGTCGTAATCGTTCAACGGGGTCTGCCACAGATCGTCCCAGCGCCAGCGAATGTTGGGGCGGCCGAGGCTAAAGAATCGGCCGACCAGCCAGGTCAGCGGGGCGTTCTCGACGCCGGTGAATCGGCTGTCGGGGAGTGCGTCGGCGAGCGGTACAGTGGTGCTGCCGAGGCCGGCGCCAAGGTCAAGGAAGCGGCTGGGTCCTCGCTCGGCCAGTAGTTCGGCCAGCGCGCCGACGGTCTGCCGGTTCGACAGGTAGAGCGGAACCTGCCCGGAGAGCGCGCCGCGAAAGACAAGCAGGAGCAGAATGGCCCCGAAGAGGAACCAGTTGGGGTCAATGGCCTGGGTGTGGGTGAACCAGACGAGCGGCATGAAGCCGGCGTGAATGACCCGCCACCACCAGGGCTGACGCGACAGCGTTGCAAAAAACAGGGCGACGCCCCCAATAGCGAGGCTGGTTTCCAGCCACGGCAGGGCGCTGGCCTGCCAGCCGTAATAGGGCCAGGCAATGGACAAAACCAGAATGACGGCTGCGCCTTGCAGGGCGAACTGGCGTTTGGGTGTTGAGGACATCTGCCAATTTTATGCCATCAAGGCCGATCTCGCCCCTTCTCTCTCAGGCTCCGCCGGCGCTGCCGCCCGGTAGACCTTTGAGTCGGAGGCACGGGTTGCGGCTGGGGCGACCGCAGATGGAGGCCTAGGGGCAGGGATGGAGTCGTCGCGGCGATACTGGGGACCCGCCGAGTTGCCTAGGGAAAAGCAGTGCCGGAATGCTGCGGCAGTAACTGGGACAACATTTCAGGGAAGGGGTCAGGTGAGGAATTTGGTGGCCTGATCAAGATCCTGGTGAGTATGCCCTTCATACAGCGCGGAGACGAATTTTCGCCAGACCAGATCTGGTTCGCCAATGCGGAAGCCGCAGTAGTATTGATCGTTGGCGTCGATTTCCTGAACGGCCTGGACGGTCAGGCGGGAGACTTCATTGAGGCCGAGCCGGACGGTGGCGGTGAGCCATACATTGGCGGGAATCTGCCGGTCAATTCTGGCCCGGAAACCAAAGCGGGCGATCTCGATGATTTCGATATTGATCGGTTTCTCGAAGAGCGTTGTCGCATTGCTCAGGCGTCCAGGACACTTGACCGAAAAGCGTCGGTGCTGGCGAATTTTTTTGGCCGCCCCATGGGTGGGGAGTTTCGGGAGAATGCCGGAATAAGCTGGCAGATCATAGATCAGGTGGAGTAGCGATTTTTTGCGATCACTCAGCTTGTCGAAGACCTGCGTTTTCTGGTTGAAGAAGTAGTCGATCAGATCGGGGGTCAATACCGGGTCGTTGGTGGTGAAAAACCGGCGGTTGGGAATCTGGATGTTGGCCAGCCGGGTTTCAACAAAATAATGGTAAAGATTGCGGTTGGGCGGTTTCCCGGCATAGGTCTGGCGCATTTTCTCCGGTGCATGCTTGAGGTCGAGTGTGGCGCCGATGGCCGGCGCACCATTCACAAAGTCGTATTTCTCGACGACGTTGGCGGCCAGGCGCTTGAAGAAGAGCAGCGACTCGTACATCTCGATATGGCGGGGATTGACGGCAATGACCAGGTGGCGGGTATCGAAGAAGGTCGTGCAGTATTCGTACATGAACTTCATCAGGGGGAAAAGAATGGTTCCCCCGGTCCGCCGGAAGCGCCGATGTACGGCGAGGGCCGAAACTTCGGCGATATTGCCTTTTTTCTCGCGGACGCTGGTCAGGTCGAAGATGTGCTGAAGCGGAAAGCCGATGGCACTTTCCCGGATCAGTGAAAGCGTGCCAACGACCTGGTCGTCGAGTTTGGCGCAGAGGGTCGTGGTGGTCGGCAGGGCGTGATAAAGCGTGACCCGCATGCCGGAAGGATCCGGCGTCATGAAGCCACTGCTGACATAAGCGTCGTGCAGGAGCTTGAAACAGGCTTCGAGTTCCTCGCGGGTTTCGGCGATTTTGAGAACCAGACGTTTGTTCGGTTCGGGATCGCAGTCGATGAAGGAACGATAGACGTTGTGACGGCTCTTCTGTGGCAGCAAGGAGAAGATCTTGCGGGCAGTCTTGCTGAAATAGAAACGCAAACGGGCGAGGGCCGGCATCAATGACTCTGGGGGGATAAAATACGCTTTTATCATACCATCTTATGATTGACAGGCACGAGGCGGCTCCGGACAATCAGCGGGTGCTTTTTCCCTCAGATCAGGAGCCCCCCCGATGCATGCCAAGCTTTCCGTAGTTGCCCTCTCCGTTGCTGCTGCTTTTGCCCTGTCTGCCTGCGGACAGAAGGAAGAGCCCAAGCCCGTTGCTGCTCCGGTGCCGGCTGCCAAGCCCGAAGTCGTTGTCAAGCTCGGGCATGTCGCCCCGATGACTGGCCCGCAGGCGCATCTGGGCAAGGACAACGAAAACGGTGCAGTACTGGCGGTCGAGGAATTGAACGCCAAGGGGATGGAAGTCGGTGGTGCCAAGGTCAAATTTGAACTGATCAACGAAGATGATCAGGCCGATCCCAAGCAGGGCTCCATCGTTGCCCAGAAGCTCGTCGATGCCAAGGTGAACGGCGTTATTGGCCACCTCAATTCCGGTACCACCATCCCGGCCTCCAAGCTCTATGCCGATGCGGGCATTCCGCAGATTTCCGGTTCGGCGACCAATCCGAAGTACACGCAGCAGGGTTTCGCCACGGCATTCCGGGTCATGGCCAACGATGTTCAGCAGGGCAAGAGCCTGGGCGAATTTGCCGTCAAGCAGGGCGTCAAGACGGTGGCTATTGTTGATGACCGTACCGCTTACGGCCAGGGTCTGGCCGACGAATTCAAGAAAGCCGCCGAAGCATCCGGCATCAAGATTGTCGCCACCGAATACACCAACGACAAGGCCACCGATTTCAAGGCCATTCTGACCAAGATCAAGTCGACCAAGGCCGAAATGGTCTTCTTCGGTGGCATGGATGCCCAAGGTGGCCCGATGGCCAAGCAGATGAAGGAACTTGGCATCAAGGCTAAATTCCTCGGTGGCGATGGCATCTGTACGCCGGAATTCATGAAGCTCGGTGGTGCCGCCACCGAAGGCCAGTTCTGCTCGCTGCCCGGCATGCCCCTCGAAAAGCTGGCGAAGGGTCCGGAGTTCCGGGAGAGATTTACCAAGAAGTTCGGCGCAGAAATTCAGCTTTACGCACCGTATGTCTATGATGCCGTAATGGTCATGGCCGACTCGATGAAGCGGGCCGATTCGGTTGATCCGGCCAAGTATCTGCCGGCCATTGGCAAGACCAAGTACGATGGTGTCACAGCCCAGATCGAGTTCGATGCTCAGGGTGATCTCAAGGGCGGTGCCATTTCCATCTACAAGTATGCGGGTGGCAAGCTCGAATATGTCGAGACGCTGGGCGGTAGTCCGCTCGAGGCCGCGAAAGCCGATCTCAAGGAAGCTGTCGCTGACGTGAAGGACGCCGCCAAGGCGGTTGCCGGTGCAGCCAGCGCCGTCGGCAAGGAGGCTGTCGGCGAAGCCAAGGAAGCGGCCAAGGAGGTCGTCAAGGCCGGTGCTGCAGCCGTCAAGGATGCGGCTGAAGCGACCAAGGCGGCGGCAGAAAAGAAGTAATCGTTTAATCCGCTGCATGGAAACGGCACCGCAAGGTGCCGTTTCCTTATGGTTCACCAGAAAAAGACTAAATGGATATTTTTCTCCAGCAGATCATTAATGGTCTCGTTCAGGGCAGCATTTACGCGCTGGTCGCGCTCGGCTACACGATGGTCTACGGGATCATGGGGCTGATCAATTTTGCCCATGGCGAGGTGGTGATGATTGGAACGTTGGTCACCATTACCGTCGCCGGATCACTGATCAAGGCCGGCATGCCGGTGGCACTGGCCGGACTGGCCGGGCTGATGGCGGCGGTGCTGGTGTGCATGGCGCTTGGCTGGGCGCTGGAGCGCGTTGCCTATCGGCCGCTGCGCCATGCGCCACGTCTGACGCCGCTGATTACGGCAATCGGCATGTCTATTGTCCTGCAAAATTTGGCGATGATGATCTGGGGGCGCAATTACCTGACTTTCCCGGCCTTGCTGCCGAAAATTGATTTCGAATTGGCTGGCGCCAATTTCACCGCCATCCAGGTCATCATCGTGCTCGTCTCGGCGGCAACGATGGGGGGGGCTGCTTCTCCTCGTCTATCGCACCAAACTTGGCATGGCCATGCGCGCCACGGCGCAAAATCCGGCGGTGGCCAGTCTGATGGGCGTCAACATCAACCGCGTCATCGCTGCCGCTTTCGTCATCGGCTCGGCGCTGGGGGCGGTGGCCGGTGTCATGGTGGGCACCTATTACGAAATTGCTCACTACCAGATGGGTTTCATGCTTGGTCTCAAGGCTTTCACGGCGGCGGTGCTCGGCGGCATCGGCAATCTCGCCGGGGCCATGCTCGGTGGCATCCTGCTCGGCATCATTGAGGCGCTGGGTGCGGGTTATATCGGCGACCTGACCGGCGGCTTCCTCGGCAGTCACTATCAGGATATTTTTGCCTTCGTGGTGCTGATCGTCGTGCTGATGTTCAAGCCTTCGGGGCTGTTTGGCGAAAAGACGGGGGACCGGGCATGAAATCCAGTCAGTTTTTCCGGTCGGGTGCGGGTGTTGTGCTGGCTGCTGCGCTCCTCATTGCCCTGCCGTTTGTCGCTGCGCTGGGCGGGCAGGCCTGGGTGCGTATCCTCGATTTCGCCATCCTGTACGTTTTCCTTGCCCTTGGCCTCAACATCGTCGTCGGTCTGGCCGGCCTGCTCGATCTCGGCTACATCGCTTTCTACGCTGTCGGTGCCTACACCTGGGCCTTGCTGGCCAGCCCGCATTTCGGACTGCATTGGCCGATCTGGGCGATTTTGCCGCTCGGTGCCGGGTTGGCCTGTTTTGCCGGCGTCCTGCTTGGTTCGCCGACGCTGAAGCTGCGTGGCGACTATCTGGCCATTGTGACGCTCGGCTTCGGCGAAATCGTCCGCATCTTTCTCAATAACCTCAACGCACCAATCAATGTCACCAACGGCCCCCAGGGCATCACGCTGATCGATCCGGTCAGTTTCGGTGCTTTCAAGTTCTCGGGGACGACACAGATTTTGGGTTTTTCGCTGAGCGGTCCGCAGAAGTACTACTTCCTTCTGGTCGCTTTGGCCATCCTCGTTATCATCATCAACATCCGTCTGCAGAATTCACGGATCGGCCGGGCCTGGCAGGCCATCCGCGAGGATGAAATCGCCGCCAAGGCAATTGGTATCAACACGCGCAACCTCAAGTTGCTGGCCTTCGCCATGGGGGCCAGTTTCGGCGGTGTTGCCGGCGGCATTTTTTCCGCCATGCAGGGGTTTGTATCGCCGGAAAGTTTTTCGCTGATCGAGTCGATCATGATCCTGGCCATGGTGGTGCTCGGCGGCATGGGGCATATCCCCGGCGTCATCCTTGGCGCGGTGTTGCTGACAGTGTTGCCGGAAGTCCTGCGTTATGGCGTCGGCCCCTTGCAGATGGCGGTTTTCGGCAAGATGCTGGTGGATCCGGAAAGTCTGCGCATGCTGGTCTTCGGCCTGGCCCTGGTCCTCGTCATGCGTTTCAAGCCAGCCGGGCTGTGGCCATCGCCGGAGCGTCAGCGGGAATTGACTGAGGCCAAGTCATGAGCCCCGTTCTGCTTGAGGCGAAAGCCATCGCCAAGCATTTTGGTGGCGTCAAGGCGTTGCAGGACGTCTCGTTGTCGATCCGCCATGGCGAAATTTATGGTCTGATCGGCCCGAACGGGGCTGGCAAGACCACCTTTTTTAACTGCATGACCGGCCTTTATGTGCCGGATGGCGGTGGTTTTGTCTTTGACGGCAAACCGCTCGTCGCCGATGCGCCGGATCAGGCCGCTGAGCGTGGTATCGCCCGCACTTTCCAGAACATCCGCCTGTTCGGCAACATGACGGCACTGGAAAATGTCATGGTCGGCCGTCACGTGCGGACTAGGGCCGGGGTGATCGGGGCGATGTTCCGCAATGCCGCGACGCGGGCCGAAGAGGCTGCGATTCGCCAGCGCGCCATTGATCTGCTGCACTATGTACGGATCGAGGAGCGGGCCGACGATCTGGCCAAGAATCTCTCTTATGGTGATCAGCGCCGTCTGGAAATTGCCCGCGCCCTGGCCACCGAGCCGAAACTGCTTTGTCTGGATGAGCCGGCCGCCGGCATGAATGCCACCGAAACCGAACAACTGCGTGACCTGATCGATGGCATCCGTCGCGACGGCACGACCATCCTGCTCATCGAGCATGACGTCAAGCTGGTCATGGGCCTGTGCGACCGCGTTGCCGTCCTCGACTATGGCGCCTTGGTGATCGAGGATGTGCCGGCCGTCGTGCAAAAAGATCAACGCGTTATCGAGGCTTACCTAGGTGCTTGAAGTAACCGGACTCCACGTCGCCTATGGCGGCATTCAGGCGGTGCGCAGCATCACCTTCCACGTCAATGAGGGCGAAACGGTCGCACTGATTGGTGCCAACGGCGCTGGCAAGACGAGTACCTTGAAGGCGATTGCGCGGGTGCTCGATGCGGTCGGCGGTGATGTGCATTTTTGCGGCGAAAAGATCAGCCGCATCGCGCCGCACGACATCATTCGCAAAGGCATCGCGCTCGTTCCCGAAGGGCGGGGCGTCTTTCCTCGTCTGACCGTGCTGGAAAACCTGCACATGGGGGCCTTTATCCGTACCGATCCAGCCGAGGTCGAAAACGATCTGCTCAAGGTCTACGGCTATTTCCCCCGCCTCAAGGAGCGCGCAGCTCAGCTAGCCGGCACCTTGTCCGGGGGAGAGCAGCAGATGCTGGCGATTGGTCGTGCCTTGATGAGCCGACCGAAGATGCTGCTGCTTGACGAGCCATCGATGGGGCTGGCACCCATCATGGTCCAGAAGATCTTCGAGGTCATTCGTGCTGTCGCCGCTGATGGCATGACCATCCTTCTCATTGAGCAGAACGCACGGCTGGCATTGCAATCGAGCCAGCGCGGCTACGTCATGGAGAGCGGAGAGATTACATTCAATGGTGAATCGGCGATGTTGCTCGATGATCCCAAGGTTCGTGCCGCTTATCTCGGCGAATGAATCGGATGCCCTCGTTCGGTCGGCGGTTTTCGTGAACGTCATCCCCTTCCCGTCGCTGGCCTGTCCGCTCGATGGGGCCCCGCTGTTCGGCCACGGCCCGGCCTGGCGCTGTGCAGCCGGCCACAGTTTTGACATCGCCAGCCAGGGCTATGGCAACCTGCTCCCGGTTCAGCAAAAGCGTTCACGCGACCCCGGGGACAGCAAGGAAATGGTCGCTGCCCGCCGTCGTTTTCTCAACGCCGGGCATTACCAGCCGATTGCCGCCGCGGTCAGCCGGGCTGTGCTGGACGGACTTCCCGATGACGCGACGATCAGTTGCCTCGATGCTGGCTGCGGCGAGGGCTACTACCTGCGTCAGCTCGCTGCGGCGCAGGATAATGGACAAACCTTGGCGGTGCTCGGGCTGGATATTTCGAAGTGGGCAGTCCTGTCGGCGGCCAAGCAGGACCAGCGGCCGAACTGGATTGTCGGCACCAACGCCCATTTGCCCGTCCTGGCGAAGACGCTGGACCGGGTGCTGTGCATGTTCGGGTTTCCGGTCTATGCCGAGTTTGCCCGTGTTCTCAAACCTGGCGGCCGGTTGTTGCAGGTAGACGCCGGGCCCGACCATTTGCGCGAGCTGCGTGAAATCATCTACCCGGCGCTGAAACCCGAGCGCGCTGCTGATCAGCAGGTGCCGGCCGGCTTTTGTCGCCTGTCCATGGAAACCGTCCGTTTTTCCCTGTGCCTTGATAGTCAGGAACTGATTGCCGATCTGCTGGCCATGACGCCACATCTCTATCGTGCCAGCGCCGAAGGACGGGGGCGAGCGGCAGCGCTGACCACGCTGGCAGTGACGGTGGACGTCCGTCTGACAAGTTTTGGCCGGGAAGCCTGAGTTCACCCGCGGTTTTTTAGCTGGATCAAACGATTTACCACCCGGCGGGAGGACAATGCCCGACATCGCCATTTACCGGAACGCCGAGCCATGAAATTTCGCCACCTGTCCGCCGCACTGGCTGTCTTGTTGCTTGCCACCGCCCTGCTGGCCGACGAGGTAAAACCGGTCGATGCAGCACCAAAAATGGCTTTCGGACTGATGATGAAGCAGGGCGACCGGCTGATTTTCTCGCCTTGTCGTGACCGCAGTTACGCCAATGTCGAGGATGTCTCGCCCGATGGCAGTGTGACGGCGGTACTCACCAGCCTCGGTCTTGATGCAGGCAAGCGGCTATACGTTGAACTGCTTGGCGTGCTCGATAACGGCACGCTGAAAGCCTCGGCCTTCAACATGGCGCGCGTCGAAGGGCGCTGCCAGATGCCGGGGGGCAAGGAAGAGTCATGGAGGGCCGCCGGCAACGACCCCGCCTGGGCGCTGGTGGCGGGGGGCGAGCATGTCCGTCTGCAACGCTATGGCAAGCCTGATGTGGTGCTGCCCTATGCCGAATTCCGGATGGATGGCCGGTACGCCCGCTATGACGGGACTGGCGACAATCTCAAGCTGACAGTCAGTCTGGAGAAGACGATCTGTCGTGATGCCCAGGCCAATGGCGCTTTCGCCTGGACCGCGTCGGTCGGGGTGAACGGCCAGGTTCTCAAGGGCTGCGCCTGGCAGCGTTGAGCGTTCGCCGTGTTGTGACGCTTGGCTGGCTTCTGATCAGGTCGTTGAGAAGGTGAAGGCGTCGGCGAAGAATTCTTCTTCCGGCAAGCCTTGCGCCACGAAATCGCGTCTGGCCGCATCGATCATTACCGGTGCGCCGCAGGCATAGACCTGATAGCGGGATAAATCGGGGAAGTCGGTCAGCACAGCGGCATGGACGAAGCCGGTACGACCACTCCAGGCATCATCGGCAGCGGGTTCGGAGAGCACCGGCACATAGGTGATATTGGCGTGCTCGGCCGCCCACTTTTCCGGCAACTCGTTTTGGTAGAGATCGATGCGCGCCTTGGTGCCCCAGTAGATGGCTATCGGGCGCTGGCAGTTCTCGGCGATGGCGTGTTCGACGATGGCCTTGATCGGCGCGAAGCCGGTACCGCCGGCGAGCAGGATCATCGGCTTTTTTGAGTCTTCGCGCAGGTAGAAGCTGCCGTGCGGGCCATTGAAGCGCAGGATGTCGCGGACCTTGAGGCTTGAAAACACCTGTTCGGTGAACAGGCCACCCGCTACGTGGCGGATGTGCAGTTGCAGCACGGCATCATCGTGTGGCGCATTGGCCAGCGAATAGCTGCGTTTTTTGCCATCCTTGAGGAGGATGTCGATGTATTGCCCGGCCCAGAACTGCAGGCGTTCGTTGGCTGGCAAACGGAGGTGAAGTTCGATGACATCCGGGGCCAGCTTCTCGAGCTTTTCGATACGCGAGGGCATGGTCTTGACCGGAATGTCGCGGGCCGAGCCGAGCTGCTTGCATTCGATAACCAGATCGGACTGCGCCGTGGCGCAGCAGTAGAGCGTCAGGCCAGCGGCCTTTTCGTCGTCCTTGAGGGCGTGCGGCTGTGACTTGCCGTGGTCGACCTCGCCACTCACCACTTTGCCCTTGCAAGCACCACAGGCCCCATCCTTGCAGCCATAGGGCAGGGTCAGGCCCTGACGCAGCGCCGCGTCGAGCAGGGTTTCGCCGCTTTCAGCCGCGAACTCGCGGCCGCTCGGCTGAACAGTGATGTGGTAGCTCATAAAATCCCCTTGGTCGTCGGCTACAATGCCGGCGTGCAAAAAATCCTGATTGTCGGCAGCGGAGACGTTGCCCGCCGCATTCTCTCCCGCCTTGCCCTGCGCCCCTCCCGTGCCCGCGTTTTCGCCTTGCTGCGCGATCCGGCACGGGCAGCCGCATGGCGTGACGCAGGAGCGACGCCGGTGCTGGCTGACCTTGACGACCGGGCCAGTTTGCAGCGCCTGGCCGGGCTGGCCGATGACGTGCTGCATCTGGCTCCGCCGCCCGGCGAAGGCCGCTTCGACACCCGAACGCGCAATCTGCTGGCCGCTTTGAGCAAGGGCAAAAGTCTACCACGGCGACTGATCTACGTAAGCACCACGGGGGTGTACGGCGACTGTGGCGGGGCGCAGATCGATGAAACACGCCACCTTAACCCCGAGAGTTCGCGGGCTGGCCGCCGGGTCGATGCCGAGAGCTGCCTGCGCGCCTGGGGGCTGCGCACCGGGGTCAGGGTCAGCATCCTGCGCGCCCCGGGTATTTATGCCGCCGACCGCCTGCCGGTCGACCGGTTGAGCCGGGGCATGCCGGCCTTGCGTGAGGCAGATGATGCCTACACCAACCATATCCACGCTGACGATCTGGCTGCTGCCTGTATTGCCGCCTTGCGTCACGGTGGTACCAACCGCGTCTACAATGTCGTCGATGATTCCGACCTGAAGATGGCTGACTATTTCGACCGGGTTGCCGATGCCTTTGCCCTCCCTCAGGCGCCGCGAATTTCGCGGGAGGAGGCCGAGCAACGACTGTCGCCGGTGCAGATGTCCTTCATGCGCGAATCCCGCCGCATCGGTAACGGGCGGCTTAAAAACGAATTAAAACTGCGTCTTGCCTACCCGACGGTTGATGTCGGGATAGCTGATTCGCTAGCCAGGAGAAACGCATGCTTGTCGTGAAGACGTTGCATATCTGGATGGTCATTTCATGGTTTGCCGGCCTGTTCTACCTGCCGCGCATCTTTGTCAATCTGGCCATGGTGCCGGCCGACAGTGTCGCCGAGCGTGACCGTCTGTTGCTGATGGCCGGCAAGCTGTACAAGTTCATGACGCCACTCGGCGTTCTGGCCATTGCCCTGGGTTTCTGGCTGTGGTTTGGCTACGGGTTTTCCGGTGGCTGGTTGCACGCCAAGACGACGCTGGTGGCTGTTCTGGCGGTGTATCACTGGCACTGCGGTCGCGTTCTCCAGCAGTTTCAGGGGGGCGGGAACAAGAAGACCCACATCTGGTACCGCTTTTATAACGAACTGCCGGTCATCGTCCTGTTGATCGTTCTATTCCTCGTCGTCCTCAAGCCATTCTGACATGAACAAATATTTTGCTATCTGCCCGCGCGGGCTGGAAGAACATCTGCTCGAAGAACTGCGTGACGTCGGCGGTGAAGAGTTGCGGACGACGCATGGCGGCGTTTTCTTCAGTGGTGACTGGTCGGTCTGCTATCGCGCCAACCTTGAATCCCGGCTGGCGACACGCATCCTGTGGCATATCGTCAAGGGACCGTACGCCAAGGAAGACGATATCTATCGACTGGCCGTCCGCCAGTTGTGGCCGAATCATTTCGATGTGACGCGGACGATGCGCGTGGTGACGACGGCGATCAAGTGTCCGCTCAAATCGCTCGACTTCGTCACGCTGCGTGTCAAGGACGCCATCTGCGACCGTTTTCGCGAGGATCGCGGTGACCGCCCGAATATTGAAACACGCCATCCGGATGTCAGCATCCATGTCTTTTTGTCCGAAAACGAATGCACGCTGTATCTCGATACTTCCGGCCAGCCCTTGTGGCAGCGTGGTTTTCGCAAGGCCAGCGTAGATGCGCCGCTGAAGGAAAACCTGGCTGCCGGGATTCTGAAAATCACTGGCTGGAAGCCCGGCATACCCCTGGTTGATCCCATGTGCGGCAGTGGTACCTTCCTGCTTGAGGCGGTGCAGATTGCGCTCGACCGCGCCCCCGGACTGGATCGTGGTTTTGCCTTTGAAATGCTGCGCAATTTCGAGGCCCTCAACTGGGCGAACATTCGCCAGGCCGCCGATGCTCGCGTCAAGCCGGCCGAGCCGATGGATATCCGGGGCTACGACATTGACGACAAGGCTGTGCGAGCGACCCGGCGCAATCTTCAGGAAGCTGGCTTTGGCAATGTCGTGACGGTGGATCGGGAAGACCTGCTGGAAACACAGCCGCTCACCGATCACGGCATTCTGGTGACCAATCCACCCTACGGTGAGCGGATCGGCGAACAGGATGAACTGGCCGCTTTCTATCCCGAGCTCGGTTCGGCGCTGAAAAAACATTGGGCTGGCTGGAACTGTTTCTTCTTCACAGCTGACCTGCGTTTGCCTAAACTGGTCGGACTCAAGCCGAGTCGCAAAACGCCATTGTTCAACGGTCCGCTCGAGTGCCGCCTGTTTGAAATTCGCATGGTCGCGGGGAGCAATCGCAAGCCGTGATGGCTGCCATGCAGCAGGCATGGGATTTGATCCTCGTCAGCTTATGGCTTGAGCCGGCATGCGAGGATGATGGTTTTGCCAAAATATAATTTCAGGAGATAGCAGATGTCAGTTCAGGCTTTGTACCAGCAAAAACGTATGTCCGCCGCCGATGCCATTCGTGTTGTCAAGAATGGTGACACCATTGTTGTCCCGACGGCGGTCGGGGAGCCGCCCAGCCTGCTGACTGCCCTCTCCGATGCCCGTCGCGATTTCCGTGATGTGCAGATTTCGCAGATTCTTGCTGTCCGGAAGTACGGCTATCTCGACCCCGAAACGGTCGAGCATGTTCGTCACACTGCCTATTTCTACAGCGGTGCGACGCGTCCGGGTGCCAAGGAAGGTTGGGTCGATTTCATTCCGGCTTATTTTTCGGAAATGCCGGAGTTGCTCAATCGCGGCCTGATGCCGGCCGATGTCGTATTCAGCATGGCCTCGCCGATGGATGAGCACGGATTCTTCTCGCTGGCGCTGGCCGCCGACTACACCATGGCGGCGATTCGTCGGGCGCGCGTCGTGGTGCTTGAAGTCAATCCGAACGTACCTTTCGCCAATGGCGACTGCCATATTCATGTTTCACAGGTGGCGGCGCTGTGCGAGAGCGATGATCCGATTCTCGAAGTCGGCCTGCCCAAAATTGGTCCGGTTCAGGAGGCCATCGGCAAGTACGTCGCCGACATGATCCCCGATGGGGCAACGCTGCAGATCGGCTATGGCGGCATTCCTGACGCCGTGGTCATGCAACTGACTGACAAGCGCGATCTCGGTATCCATACCGAAATGGTCGGCGATGGCATCATGTCGCTGGTCGAGGCGGGTGTCGTCACCAACCGGAAAAAGAACTACCACCAGGGCAAGATGCTGGCTACTTTCGCGCTCGGTTCGAAGAAGCTCTACCAGTTCATGCACCGCAATCCGGCCCTCGAGATGCATCCGGTCGATTTCACCAATGACCCCTATCTGGCTGGCAAGAACGACAACCTGCATGCCATCAACGCGACGATGCAGATCGACTTTCTCGGCCAGTGCGGCTCGGAAAGTCTCGGTCCGATTCCCTACTCGGGTACCGGCGGTCAGTCCGATTTCGTGCGGGCAGCCAACCGCTCCAATGGTGGCAAGGCTTTCATCGTGCTGCCGTCAACGGCCAAGGATGACACCATTTCCCGCATCGTCCCGACGCTGTCGCCGGGAACTCATGTGTCGACCAGCAAGAATGATATCAACTATGTCGTCACCGAATTCGGGGTGGCTCAGCTGCGCGGCAAAACCGCCAAGCAACGTACCGAGGCACTGATCGGCATCGCCCATCCGAATTTCCGCAGCGAGCTGCGTGAAGCGGCAAAACGCCTGAAATTGCTGTGATTGGCGCTTACAAACAGTAGCAATTTTGTTTCCCCGGTTTGCCGATAATTGGCTATCTTGTAAGTGAGTTATTGGTAAATCGGGTATTGCTATGAAACTGCAAAAATATATCGTCGTATTGCTGGCCTTGCTGTTGGTCGGCATGAACGGCGCTTGGGCGCATGGCCGTTCACATTTCGGCGTCTATGTCGGACCACCTGTCTGGGGACCGGTCTGGTATCCCCCGCCGTATTACTACCCGCCTCGGGTGATCGTTGTGCCCCCCGCCCAGCCGCCAGTCTATATCGAGCAGCAGGACGCGGCACCGGCAGCCGCCCCGGAGTCTGGTGGGCAGCAATACTGGTATTACTGCGCTAGCGCCAAGGGCTATTACCCTTACATCAAGGACTGCCCGGGTGGCTGGCAAAAAATTCTGCCGCAACCGGAGAGATGAAAATGACCGAACATAATATTGTTGCCAAGCGCCTTGGGCTTGTTGTCGGTGCTGTCTTTCTGGGTGCCTGTACCGTTTTTCCGACAGGGCCAACAGTCATGGTTCTGCCCGGTACCGGCTATTCGATCGAAGCCTTCCGCGGCGACGACATGGCCTGCCGTGAATATGCCCATTATCAGATTGGCGGCAAGACGGCTGAAAATGCATCCAGGGAATCGGCGATCACCAGTGCCGCCGTCGGAACGGCCATCGGTGCAGTGGCCGGGGCCGCTATCGGCGGGCATCGCGGTGTTGGTGCCGGGGCCGGGGCTGGCTTGCTGCTCGGTAGTGCCGTTGGCGCTGACAGCGCCCGTGCCTCGGGTGTAGGTACCCAGCGTCAATACGACAATGCGTACATCCAGTGCATGTACGCCAAGGGACACCGTGTGCCGGTGCCGGCCAACATGGCGGTTCCGCGATCTACAGCGCGGACGCCAGATGCCAGCATCCCGCCGCCGCCGCCGGGTTCACCGCCGCCACCGCCGCCCAACGTCCGATAGGTTTTGCCCAGAAAAATGCCCGGTATCCGTTACCGGGCATTTTGTTTTGGTCGGCCTTTGCGGCTGACGATATACCACGTGCGATATCAGGCAACCCCGGCGCTGTGTGCCTGCTGGTCGGCCCAGTAGCTTGAACGAACCATCGGGGCACAAGCAGCACCCGTAAACCCCATCTTCTTGGCTTCTTCCTCAAACATCTTGAAGGTGTCAGGATGAACGTAGCGGGTGACCGGCAGGTGATGGCCGGATGGGGCAAGATACTGGCCGATGGTGAGCATTTCGACGTTATGGGCGCGCAGGTCGCGCATGACGTCGAGAATTTCTTCATCGGTTTCACCGAGACCGACCATCAGGCCGGATTTCGTTGAAACGGCAGGATAGCGGGCCTTGAATTGTTTCAGGAATTCCAGCGAGTGCTTGTAGTCAGCGCCGGGGCGGGCCTGCTTGTAGAGGCGGGGCACAGTTTCCATGTTGTGGTTGAGGACGTCGGGCAGGGCGCCGCCGAGGACATCGAGGGCGACATCCATGCGGCCACGAAAGTCGGGAACCAGGGTTTCAACGGTGGTGGTCGGCGACAGTTCGCGGACATGGCTGATCACGTCGACAAAGTGCTGGGCGCCGCCATCGCGCAGATCGTCACGGTCGACGCTGGTGATCACGACATAACGAAGCTTGAGCATGGCGACTGATTCCGCCAGTTCCCGGGGCTCCTCCGGATTGGGCGGCAGCGGTTGGCCGTGGCCGACGTCGCAGAACGGGCAGCGGCGGGTGCAGATGTCGCCGAGGATCATGAAGGTTGCCGTGCCGCGCCCGAAGCATTCACCGATGTTGGGGCAGGCCGCTTCTTCGCAGACGGTGTGCAGTTTCTTCTCGCGCAGCATGGTCTTGATTTCGCCGAAGCGACCGGCGCTGTTGCCGGCCTTGACGCGTATCCACTCGGGTTTGCGCAGCGGGGTGTCGACCGGCACGATCTTGATCGGGATGCGCGCCGTTTTTAGTTCGCCCTTTTGTTTGACACCTTTTTGCTTGGTGCTGCCGGGGTTGTCGTTCTCAGCCATGTTGTTTGTCCAGTTGCTGTCGCAAGTATTGAGAGAGTTGCTCGCCGGCCTCATGAGCCGTGAGCGGAATGTTCAGGTCTTTGGTCTGGATGACTTTCAGCCCGGCATAGCCGCAGGGATTGATGGCGGCGAAGGGGGAAAGATCCATGTCGACGTTGAGCGAGACGCCATGATACGAACAGCCGTTACGGATACGCAGGCCGAGCGCGGCGATCTTGGCGTCACCAACATAGACGCCGGGCGCCCCGTCGCGTCGTTCGGCGGTGACGCCGTATTGGCCCAGCAGATCGATGACCGCCTGCTCGATGGCAGTAACCAGTTCGCGTACCTTGAGTTTCAGGCGGGCGAGGTCAAGCAGCAGGTAAAGCACAACCTGACCGGGGCCGTGGTAGGTGACCTGGCCGCCGCGGTCGATCTTGACGATGGGGATGCCGACATCGTGCAGGATGTGTTCCGGCTTGCCGGCCTGACCGAGGGTATAGACCGGCGGGTGTTCGACGATCCAGATTTCGTCTGGCGTCGCGCTTGTCCGGGTTGCCGTGAAATCCTGCATGGCCTGGAAGGTCGGCGCGTAATCGACATGCCCCAGACGTTTGATGATGGGTGTCACGGAGGTTTAGAGCACGACCTTGATGAGCGGGTGGCCGCTCAGGTCGGTATAGAGCGCATCGAGTTGCGGCTTGGAGCGGGCGACCACCGTGCACGTCAGGCTCAGGTAGTTGCCGCCCGAGCTGGCGCGCATTTCCATGGTGGCACCGTCGAAGTCCGGCGCGTGAACGGTGACGATGTCGAGGACGACCTGGGCCAGACCATCATCGGCCTTGCCCATGATTTTCAGGGGGAATTCACAGGGAAATTCGAGAAGCGTGTCCTTGTACGAAGCCATTTCAGCCTTTACGCATTACGGTGTTCTTGAAATCCTGATACCACTGCCACATCTGCTGCCCGAGTGGGCCGGGCTGGCCGGCATGGGGTCCATTGCCGACCGGTTTGCCGTCCAGCGTCGTGATGGCGAGGATTTCTTTGGTTGATGAGGTCATCCAGACCTCGTCGGCAGCGCGAAGTTCAGTTTCTTCGATTTCTGCGATTCTGACGGGTTGGCCATGTTGCGCTGCCAGTTCAAGGATGACGTCGTAGGTGATGCCGGGCAGCATCAGCTCGGTCTTGGGTGGGGCGCACAGGACGCCGTCCCTGACCACGAAGATGTTTGATGCAGCCCCTTCCTTCATGTAGCCGTCGCGCATCAGCAGGGCCTCGGCACAGCCTTGCTCGACGGCTTGTTGCCGGGCCAGCACGTTGGCCAGCAGGGAGATGACCTTGAGGTCGCAACGTGCCCAGCGCAGGTCGGGCACCGTGATCGCGGCAACCCCCTTGGTGCGCACATCGGCCGGCGTTGTCACCAAAGGCGAGGCGAAGGCAAAGGCGGTTGGCGGCACGGTGGCGGGCGGGAAGGCATGATCCCGCTTGTTGTCGGCACCGCGGCTGACTTGCAGGTAGATCGACTGGTCGCTCCAGGGCGCACCTTCGATCAGTTTGACCACCACCGCTTTCCAGCCATCGGTCGTCAGGGGGTTGGTCAGCCTGATCCCGTCCAGTGTGGATTGAAGTCGCTTGAGGTGCTCTTCGATGCGGAAAGCCCGCCGGGAATAGACCGGGATCACCTCATAGACACCATCGCCGTACAGAAAGCCGCGGTCGAGCGGCGAAATGCCCGCTTCGGCCAAAGGCAGGAACTGTCCGTTAAGGTAAACGGGATCGGCGACGTAAGGGGTCACGACTTAGTTGAACCAGAGGCGGATGGTATCCATGATACGAATGAAGATGTTGCCGATTTCCACTTTTTCAAGGGCGGCGACGGGATATTCGCCATAAACCTTGCCGTCGATGGTGACCTTGAGCATGCCAAGTTTCTGGCCGGCCTCGATCGGGGCGATCAGGCGGGGTTCGGCGACGAATTCTGAGTTGACCTTGTCGGCGTAGCCTTTGGGCACGGCGATCGCCAGATCGCTGGTGAAGCCGGCCTTGACCTCGCGCTGAGCCCCCTTCCAGACGCGTAGCGTGGCGACGGCCTGGCCCCTGGCGTACAGCGACACGGCGTCGTAGGAGATGTAGCCCCAGTTCAGCAGTTTCTGCGACTCGCTGGCCCGGGCGCTATCCGAGGTCGTCCCGAGAACGACCGAGAGCAGGCGACGCTTGTCGCGCAGGGCCGAGGAGATCAGACAGTAGCCGGCCGCTTCGGTATGGCCGGTCTTGACGCCATCAACCGTAGGGTCGAGATAGAGCAGACGGTTGCGGTTCGGCTGGGTGATCTTGTTGTAGGTGTATTCCTTCATCGAGTAGTACTTTTTGTACTCCTCGGGGAAGTCGCGGATCAGTGCCGAGGCAAGCAGGGAGAGGTCGCGCGCCGTGGTGTAGTGGGCAGGGTCGGGCAAACCGGTCGAATTGCGGAAGCTGGAGGCATTCATGCCCAGGCGCTGGGCTTCACGATTCATCATCTGGGCGAAGTTCTCCTCGCTGCCGGCGATGCCTTCGGCCAGCGTGACGCAGGCATCATTGCCCGACTGGACGATCATGCCCTTGATCAGGTCTTCGACCGCTACTTGCGTATCGACCCGGACGAACATCTTCGATCCACCGGTACGCCAGGCTTTTTCCGAGACCGGCAGGGGCTGTTCAAGGGCCAGGGTTTTCTTGTGCAGGGCGGCGAAGGTCAGGTAAGCCGTCATCAGCTTGGTCAGCGAGGCGGGCTCAAGCCGCTCGTCTGATTTTTCGGCGGTGAGCACCTGATTCGAGCCGACTTCGAGCAGCAACCAGGACTTGGCGGCGAGCGTCGGGGGAGCGGGGAGTTGCTGAGCCAGGGCTTGGGCGGCGAAAACGAGGCTCAGGGCGAGGAAGGCGGTCTTGCGGAACTGCGACATTGGCGTTGTACTTTGATTGGCGTTGGGGGGAAGCAATTATACCCTTGGCTCAAGGACGCCTTGCGGCGCAGCAGCGCAAAGCACCTCGACGGCGGGGTGGCGGATGCGCCGCTCGTTGGAGATGGCGTAGATGAGTTCGCTGACGCCGCTCATGGCCCCGAGCGGCACTGCTTCCAGCTGGTGGGCGACTTGCTCGGCCAGGGCCAGCGGAGCCGGAAAGATGCCCAGCCCGCCGCGCCCGAAGGTGGTCAGTAAGGCGCTGTCTTCGAATTCCCCGACGATTTTTGGCAGGATATTGGTGCTTTCGAGCCAGCGATCGATACGGCCACGCAGTGCATTGTGGCGGGTTGGCAGGAGGAGTGGGGCACCCTCCAGGCAGGCCGGGAAATTGTCCCGGTAGCGTTCGGCCAATGCCGGGATGGCGAACAGACCGGTGGCGAATTCGCCCAGCGGCGTGCTGAACACCTTGAGATTGGCGCTGGCCGGGGCGGGCCGGTCGGTCAGTACGACATCGAGTCGATGCAGGGCGAGGTCGGCGAGCAAGGTTTCAAATTCGCCTTCATCGCAGATCAGGCGCACATCGGTCGGCATGCTGGTGACGGTCGATAGCAGGCGATAGGCGAGCAACTTGGGGATGCCATCGGAAATCCCGGCGCGCAGGCGCAGCGTCGACGCGCTGCCACTGCTTTCGACCGCCTCGGTGAGGGCTTCGCCGAGCTGGAAAATCTGATCGGCGTAGCCCTGTGCTACCCGACCTGCCTCGCTGAGGACCAATCCCCGTCCCTGACTGTTGAACAGTGCCTTGCCGAGCTGCTTTTCGAGCAGCGAAAGCTGGCCGCTGATGGTTTGGACCGCAACGCCAAGTCGATCGGCGGCGCGAGTGATGCTGCCTTCCTGAGCAACGACCCAGAAATAATG